>JAMOPJ010000037.1 GCA_027064525.1 Archaeoglobaceae archaeon | reverse complement strand
AGGACTCCTATTGCAGATCTGCTTGAACAGAAGATTATCGAGTTAATAGCGTTGTATGATTCGAATTTGAAGAATGGTAAGAGTGGGCTCGCCCGGATTCGAACCGGGGACCTTCGCCTCGTCAGGGCGACGTCATAACCCCTAGACCACGAGCCCTTGGGATATTATAGCCAGCGAGGTATTATAAGATTTGCGGTAACGTTATTAATCGTCACCAAGTCCTAAGACGTGTCCCGTCCGAGTTGGGATGAATACTTCATGGAATTAGCGCATGTCGTTGCAAAGCGCTCAACATGCAGAAGGCAGAAGGTCGGAGCGATAATAGTAAAGGACAAGAGAATTTTGGCAACAGGCTACAATGGTCCTCCTTCGGGCATGCCTCACTGCATAGATGTAGGTTGTTTAAGAGAGAAGCTTGGTGTTCCAAGCGGTGAAAGAATCGAACTCTGCAATGGGCTTCATGCCGAGCAAAATGCGATAATTCAGGCTGCGAAGTTCGGAATTAGCATAGAAGGAGCTACGATGTACACAACTCACTGCCCCTGCATAACGTGTGCGAAGATGATCATAAACGCTGGAATAAAAAGAGTGGTTTACGGAAAAGAATATGCAGACAAGAGAGGCTTGGAGTTGCTTAAAGAAGCGGGTGTTGAGGTCGTTTACTTTCCAATAAAAAGATAGATCATTCGATCATTTCTTTAATTTCGTCGACTATCTTTTCAGCTGTTTCTTCGTCAACCTCCTTTCCTCTCTGCTCAACGAGGCTGACGAGCGTCTCTTCAAGTTCTTCCTCGATCTTAATTTTCGTTTTCTCTATGACGACTGGATTTGGCTTGATTATCGCTCCTCTGACTATAGCTTCGCCGTTCAGCGGTGTTACTACCAATGCCCCAGCGGATTCGCCGTCAACTTTCACGAAGTAAACGATGTCGCCCAAGTCCGTCTCTCCAGCCTTCTCAACCTCGAATTTAGCCTCTTCAATCTCTTCAAGCTCTTCCATCCTACTAACGGCATCTTCAATAATTGGTCTGACTTCCTCCTCAGGAACCCTCTTGAACACTTCGATCTTTAAACTGTCCAGATTCCAGCGTATTTCTCCTTCTGAAACTTCATATTGGATCATTATTCTAACGACATCACCCTTATCGAGCTTGAGCTTGTTGACGAGAATCTCATAGAGCAACTTGTTCAGATCGGCAGCGGCTTTCGCCACTATCTTCGAATCCAGTTCCTTACTCTTTATCTTATCTCTAAGCTGAGCAAAGAGTGTTCTCCTGATTTTATCCGCGTAGGCTCCGACTATTATGTAGCCGGAGCTCAACCTCATGATATATAATCATTATTAAAAAAATTTAAGTCTTTGCTCTTAGCTCCTCCAAAATCTCCTTTGCACGGCTCATGCTGATCTTTCCTTCCTTAATCATAATTTCGACGACCTTATCAACCTCTTCTCCTTTCGCTCCAACTGACAGCGCCAAGCTTCGGGCGTGAAGCTCCATGTGCCCCCTCTGAATTCCTTCCGTAGCTAAGGCTCTCAAAGCGGCGAAGTTTTGAGCCAATCCCACTGCCGCAATCACCCTCGCGAGCTCTTCAGCACTTTTGACGCCCAAGATCTTCAGGCAAATTCTCGCGAGAGGGTTGGCTTTTATGCTCCCTCCTACAACTCCCACAGACATAGGAAGCTCGATGTATCCAACCAAATCGCCGTCATCGTTTATCTCGTAATGGGTGAGAGGCTTATAGCCATGCATTGCGGAATACGCATGACAAGCCGCCTCTACTGCTCTGAAGTCATTTCCGGTAGCTATGAGCACAGCGCAAATTCCATTCATTATGCCCTTGTTGTGCGTTGCACATCTGAATATGTCCGCTTTCGCGAACTCGTAAGCGTCGATTATGGCTTCGACGACCTCTTCCCCCCCAACAGCTTTCTTGTCGAAAATGGCTTTGGCGATCGCGAGTCTGAAGGGGCAGAGGTTGGAGAGAATCCTGAGAAGAACCCTACCTCCCGTTATTCTCGAGATGAAAGGAGCAACGTGCTCGCAGACCGAATTTATGAAGTTTGCACCCATAGCATCTTTCACGTCTATGAGCAGATCGACTACGAGCATCGGCTTTCTTCCCTCGACTATCCTAACCCTCAGATCCCTGCATCCCCCTCCCAACTTTATTATGCTCGATTCTACCTCGTTGGCCTTCTCTATTATCTCCTCCCTATGCCTCATAACCTCGAACTTGGCCGAGTAGGGATTTTCCGTTATAACTTGGATCTGCCCGATCATGATCGAGCCAGTGTAATGCGTTGTGAAGCCACCCTTCACCCTCGCCATCCTCGCCCCGTTGCTTGCAGCAGCAACCACGCTCGGCTCCTCTATGACCATCGGAATGAGGTAGTCCTTCCCATCGATCAGAAAGTTTGTCGCTATACCCAAAGGGAGCTCGAACGTTCCGATGACGTTTTCAATCATCCCGTCTGCAACATCTAAAGGGAGCTTTGCCGTCTTCTTTATGAGTTCTACCTCCTCTTCACTCAGATCAGCGAACTCCGCGACCTTTCTGAGCCTCACCTCTGGTGTAAGCTTGTAGAATCCGCTGATACGGGAAGTTTTCATAATTGTTAAAGATTTTAAAATGTTTTCAAAGCTTTCGTCTCACGATCAGATATGCAAAAACCGCGGCACCAAACCCGTTATCTATGTTGACCACAGCAACACCAGAAGAACAACTGAGGAGCATGCTGAAAAGAGGAGTGAGGCCGTTCAGGTTTACTCCGTAACCTACAGAGGTTGGAACCGCTACGATGGGCAAATCGACGAGCCCCGCTAAAACTGAAGGTAGAGCACCTTCCATTCCGGCTATCGCAATTATAACATCCACGTTCTCCTCTTTAACCTTCTTTAACGGTTCCAAAAGCCTGTAGATGCACGCTATTCCGACGTCGTAGAACTTCAACACATCGAGCCCTAAAAACTCCGCTGTGGTCGCGCACTCCTCAGCTACGCCTATATCGGAAGTTCCAGCTGTGAATATCGCAACCTTCCCGATCTTCTTCAATTCGCCTTCGGAAATAAGCCTTGCCCTCTCCCCAACCACAGCAATCCTTCCTCTCTCGTTCACCAGAACGGGATGAAAGTTCTCTTTGAGCGCTTTAATCTGCTCTTCACTGAGTTTCGTAACAAGAACGGAATCCCTGCTCTCCAAGTAAGCTTTAACTATCTTAACGAGCTCCTCAGGTGTTTTCGATTGGGCGAAGATCGCTTCGGGCTTTCCGGAGCGAAACTCCCTGAAGACATCGAGCTTGGCTATCCCGTCTACATCCTTTATCATCGCACCGAATACCATCGAAGTCTTTAAAGATCTTCGCTCACCGATCTCTCCTTCGACTCTATACTTCTCCTCTTCTCGCTCCAATCTACCTTCACGACGTAGTAGATTCTCTTAGCACCCATCGCATTTAGCCTCTTCCTCATGTCCTCAAGGATTTCGCATAGAGTTTCGAAGTCTTCCACCTCCACTATCGTCCCCATCGCGGTGAGTTTGTGCTTCACACCTCTCTCCCCTATAGCCCTCAGAGCCTCTTTGATGTATTCGCTCAGCGATTCTCCAACGCCTATCGGAACAACCGATATTTCCGCTATCATTCTTCCACTTCTTTGTGATACTCCTGAATCGACTTTATTGTCATCTTCGCCTTCTTTACAGCCTCTATGCCCCTAACCGCAGCCATAGCTCCTGCAAGAGTAGTTATGTATGGAACTCCGAAGTCCACAGCTGTCCTCCTGATCAGATATCCCTCCGATCTCTCCCTCTTACCCTTCGGTGTGTTTATTATCAGATCTATCCTCTTGTTGATGATCTCATCTATGACGTTTGGCCTTCCCTCACTTATCTTGGGGATGACTTCCACATCTATACCATTCTCTCCCAAGAACTTAGCTGTGCCAGAAGTCGCAACGATCCTGAAGCCGAGCTCCTTAAGCTTTCTCGCGATCTCCAAGAGCCTCTCGTTCTTATCCTTATCTTTGACACTTATAAAGACCGTCCCTTCTGTTGGAAGCTTCATTCCAGCAGCAAGCTCTGCTTTGTAGTAAGCCAGCCCAAAGTCGTAGTCTATTCCCATCACTTCTCCGGTGGATTTCATCTCAGGTCCAAGCACCGGATCGACGCCCGGTAGCTTTATGAACGGGAACACCGCCTCCTTCACAGCAACATGCTTCAGATTCAAGCGCTCCTTAACCCCCAACTCCCTCAGCTTCTTACCCATCATGAGCTTCGCAGCAATTTTCGCCAATGGCAGTCCAGTTGCTTTGCTTATGAACGGAACGGTTCTACTTGCTCTCGGGTTTGCTTCGAGCACGTAAACTACGCCATCCTTTATCGCAAACTGGATGTTGATTAGTCCGACTACTTTCAAAGCTAAAGCGATCTTTCTTGTATAGTCGATTATCGTGTCTATGATCTCCTTGGGCAAAGAGATCGGTGGTAATACACAAGCGGAATCCCCACTGTGAACCCCAGCCTCTTCTATATGTTCCAAGATGCCCCCGATCACAACCTCCTCTCCATCACAGAGGGCATCGACTTCCGCTTCTATCGCATCCTCTAAGAACTTGTCAATCAGAATCGGTTTGTCGGGGCTGACCTCTATCGCTTCCTCAATGTATCTGACGAGGGTATCTTCATCATAGACTATTTCCATAGCCCTCCCACCAAGCACATAGCTCGGTCGCACAAGGACTGGATATCCAATTCTCTTGGCTACTTCCTTAGCCTCTTCCACGCTGTAAGCTATACCATGCGGTGGTTGTGGTATTCCCAATTTTTCAAGCAGTTTCGAGAATCTCTCTCTGTCCTCGGCGAAGTCGATAGAATCTACGCTCGTGCCGAGTATTTTAGCTCCAGACTCCTCCAAGTCACGAGCAATGTTTAACGGTGTCTGTCCTCCGAACTGGACGATCACGCCCTCAGGCTTCTCGTTCTCGTAGATGTTCATAACATCTTCATGAGTTATCGGCTCAAAGAATAGTCTATCTGATGTGTCATAATCGGTCGAGACCGTTTCGGGATTGCAGTTTACCATTATCGTCTCATAACCCTCTTCTTTCAGACTGAAAACGGCATGACAGCAACAGTAATCGAATTCGATACCTTGCCCGATCCTGTTCGGCCCACTGCCTAAGATCATGACCTTCTTTCTCGGCGTTGGTGGAGCATCGTTCTCATCCTCGTAAGTTGAGTAGTAGTAGGGTGTCTTAGCTTCGAATTCAGCGGCACATGTGTCAACCATCTTATAAACAGCTATAATGCCAGCATTCTTTCTTCTCTTCCTAACTTCCCTCTCCTTTGTCTTGAAGATATAAGCAAGCTGATAATCCGAGAAGCCCAATCTCTTAGCCTTTCTTATCACCTCATCTGGCACCTTCCAGATGTCATAGTTCGTCTTCTTAGCCCATTGCCTAAGCTCTTCCTCCATATCGACGATATTCTTTATCTTGCTGATGAACCACCTGTCGATCTTCGTAAGCTCGTAGATCTCATCAACGGTAAATCCAGCCTTTAACGCATATCTTATGTAGAACACTCTATCAGCGTTAGGCGTTCTGAGTTTTTGAATAATCTCCTCTCTCGTCGGATTCTTGTCCTTGCCATCACACCCAAGCCCGTAGCGACCGATTTCAAGCGATCTCAAAGCTTTCTGCAAAGCTTCCTCAAAAGTTCTACCAATAGCCATAACCTCTCCGACGCTCTTCATTTGGCTTCCGAGCGTTGGATCTGCTGTGGGGAACTTATCAAACGCAAACCTCGGGATCTTAACGACCACATAGTCTATCGTCGGCTCGAAGCTTGCCGGCGTTTCTTTCGTTATATCGTTCGGAATCTCGTCGAGAGTGTAACCGACTGCAAGCTTAGCAGCGATCTTAGCAATCGGGAATCCAGTAGCTTTAGATGCTAAAGCTGATGATCTGCTCACACGAGGATTCATCTCTATAGCTACGAATCTCTCGCTTTCGGGATGAACTGCAAACTGGATGTTGCTTCCTCCGGTTTCAACTCCTATGGCTCTAATTATCTTTATGGCTGCATCCCTCAACCTCTGATATTCCCAATCCGTAAGGGTTTGAGCTGGAGCTACAGTAATGCTATCGCCAGTGTGAACTCCCATCGGATCGAAGTTCTCTATCGGGCAGATTATCACGACATTATCGGCAAGATCCCTCATAACTTCAAGCTCGAACTCTTTCCATCCTATAACTCCCTCCTCAATCAGCACTTGATGTATCATTGACATCTCAAGTCCCTTCTCTGCAATCTCCCTCAACTCCTGCCTGTTGTAGGCTATTCCACCTCCAGTCCCTCCTAAGGTGAACGCAGGTCTGACGACAACAGGATATCCTATTTCATCGGCTATGGTTAAAGCCTCCTCTACGTCGTTCGCTATATCGCTCTTCGGGACTTCTAAGCCGATCTCTTGCATCGTCTTCTTGAAGAGCTCTCTGTCTTCAGCCTTCTTTATTGCTTCCAGCTTAGCTCCGATAAGCTCGACGCCATATTCATCAAGCACGCCCATCTCACCTAATTGAACTGCAATGTTCAAAGCTGTCTGCCCGCCTAAAGTCGGTAGAAGGGCATCTGGCGTCTCTCTCTCAATAATCTTGGCAACAATTTCAGCAGTGAGAGGTTCAATGTAAATCTTATCAGCCATATCTGGATCGGTCATTATGGTTGCAGGATTCGAATTCACCAAAACGACCTCATATCCTTCTTCTTTCAAAGCTTTACAAGCCTGACTTCCAGAATAGTCAAACTCTGCAGCCTGTCCGATAACTATGGGGCCAGAGCCTATGACCATTATCTTCTTGAGATCTTCACGTTTTGGCATAACACCACCTTTCAGCCAAGTCAACGTTGGAAAAATATAGCTTCCGATTGTTTGATAAAACAGCGCCGGGGGTGGGATTCGAACCCACGCGTCCCTTACGGGACACGGGCTCTCCAGGCCCGCGCCTTACCACTCGGCAACCCCGGCTCAAATCAATTAACACTGCAGAGTTTTTAAAGTCTTCCCTTAAGTATTCGCCGTGGGTAAGGTATTAACACTGCTGATAGCAATCGTCTTGGATGCTATCTTCGGCGAACCGCCAGAAAGGTTCCATCCCACAGTTTGGTTTGGAAGGATCGTCGAATTCGTCGATAGGAGGTATCGAAGAATATCTTGCTCTGCAGACATCACCGCTGGACTCTGCTTAACCCTTGGTCTCTGCGTTTTTGCTATTGGAATAGCCCATCTTGCCAAAAAGCTTCATTTTGAGTTTTATCTTCTTTTTGCATCTATATCCATCAGAAGTATGGTTGAACATGCTAAGAGAACGATCAAAAACGGAAAGATTGCAAGGGAGGAAGTTCAGATGATTGTGAGCAGAGATGTTTCGAAGCTCAATGATAGCCAGCTCTCCTCTGCTGTGATCGAATCGATTGCTGAGAACTTCGTGGATGGGGTGTTCGCACCACTATTCTACTACACTCTGTTTGGAATCTACGGAGCTCTCGTATATCGAGCCGTTAACACTTGCGATGCAATGATAGGATACAAAACCAAAAGATACAGATATTTTGGCCGTTTCTGTGCGAGATTAGATGATGCTCTTAACTTCATACCGGCGAGACTCTCAGCTTTGCTGTTCATACTGCTGAAGCCAAAAGCATTTGAAATCATTAAGAGATATAGAACGATCAAGTTGAACGGTGGATATCCAATATCTGCGATGGCGGGAGTTCTGGAAGTTACTCTAATGAAGCCCGGGCACTACGAAGTAAAAGCTGGAAGATATCCGGATATTAGGGATATTGAAAGGGCCATAAAGGTTTACATTAAGCTCTGCGCTATGGCTGTAACCCTCTACACCCTGATAAATTTGCCAGTCGAGTCGATTATGTATCTTCCAAATCTGGGCTTTATCTCCGGAATCGAACTCTGCTCCACTCCGATTAGGTAGGTATCCCTTCCGAACCTGAAAAGTTCATCCTCTTTCTTTATCCTCAGAACTATGTCGTAGAACATCCTGATGATAGTTTCAAGATTCTTGTCATATATGTGCTCAGGACAAGTGCTAAGGAGTGTGATGTCCCTCGGAATGGCATCGTATAGCTCCATCAAACCTCTAAGGATTTCTTTTCCATATATTACAGGAATCAGATGCATTCCGAAAAATATCAGGAGATCATCACCCTTAAGCTTCTTAAAGGCGTGCTCGATTCGAATAAACCCATCCTCAATCTCATCATAGGGAATGAACTCATGCAACTCGCCGAAGGGAACTTCGTAATTTTTTCCTATCTTAATAATCTTGACCTCGTTCAAGATTTCACTTATGTCAGTGGAGTAACGTGAGAGAGACTTATGAACCTTCTCAAGACCTCTACAGATGGTCTCAGAGAAGATGAGAATATACTTATCTTTAAACTGAAATTTAGGAATGAAGTGAAAGAAGACGAAACTGACTGTTGGATACTGCGAATCGTAAATTAATCTTGTTCTTAAATTTTCAAGCTTTAAAATTAGGTCGTCTATGTTTTCCATTATATCCATAATCTCAACTGGTGATGACTCGCTTATAAACTTTATCAACAATAATCGACGACACCTTTAAAAATGTTTGAGCTTAGATGGCTTGGATGATCAGGATTACAAAGATGCACGGAAACGGTAACGACTTCATACTGATCGACGAATTTGAGAGAGAGATCATTCCAGAAAAGCTCAAGCCAGACTTCGTTAAGGCTGTATGTCACAGAAGGTTCGGAGTTGGAGCTGATGGTGTTCTGTTCGTTCAGAAGTCGGATATAGGTGATGCAAGGTTCAGATATTTCAACAGCGATGGAAGCGAAGCTGAGATGTGTGGAAACGGGATAAGGTGCTTCTGCAGATACATAGTCGAAGAGGGTTACGCCAAAGAAGGGAAGGTTAGAGTAGAGACGCTCGCTGGAATCAAAGAGCTCGAAGTTTGGTTCGATGGCAAGTGGTGGGTGAAGGTCGATATGGGAAGGCCGAAGTTCGGCAAAGATGTTCCAGCTAAAGAGGATGTTTGGGGAAAAGAGTTTGAGGTTAAAGGAAGGAAGTTCAAGGTTTATGCCGTGAATACGGGTGTTCCGCATGCGGTGATATTCGTAGATGATTTGGATTTTGACATAATCGAGCCAGCTCGCTTCATAAGGTTTCATGAGATATTTCCAGAGGGGATAAACGTGAACTTTGCCAAGGTAGAATCGAGGAGTAAGGTTTTCGTCAGAACTTACGAAAGAGGAGTTGAAGACGAAACGTTGAGCTGTGGAACTGGAAGTTGTGCCGTTGCGATTGTTGGGCATAAATTGGGAATTCTCGACAACAAAGTGGATGTTCAGACCAAAGGTGGAGTGTTAAGGATCGAGGTTGGAGAAACGGTTTACATGACCGGAACGGCAAACAGAATTCTTGAGGGGGAGATAAATTTGAACGAACTCGGTATAAGTTTAGATTTGCATAGCAAACCTTATTAGAGTTCCCATGACCACAATCAACATAGCTCAAAAAATTGTATTTATGGTTTATAAATCTCAGACGAATTCACGGTGAAATTCGCTCCAAAGCTCACATGCAAGACGAACTTGTAGTTCTCAATATCCGGAGAACCCGTTTTGAAAGCATCCCCGTAGCTCACATCTACTATTTCTCCGACATAAAAGACGTGATCTCCCGTCTCAATGGCATTCACGACCTTGCACTCTAAATTGGCTTGACACTCTTTTATAGAAGGAGCCTTAACCTTCTTCGAAGGAACGAACGTGATGCTGAGTTTTTCTCTTTTGTCCACGTTTGCACCACTTACAGTTCCGGCAATCCAAACGTCCTTAAGCAGTTCTATTGTCGGAACGGCAACTACGAATTCCTTATGCTCGTCTATCAGCTTCTTCGTGAACCTCGTATGGCCAATCGCAACTCCGCACATCGGCGGGTTAAAAGATAGAGGGACAACCCAGTCGGCAGTCATTACGTTTGGCCTTTCTATGGTCCCAGAAACGATCAAATATGTTCTAATCGGATACAAGTATTCGAGCATGTTTAAGAGTATATTCGGCAAAATATAGCTGTATCGGATGCCTTTGTTTAAATTAAAAATAATAATTTAAAAGTTATCGTATTCGAATATCAGCTCCCTCTTCTCCACCTTGAAGCCCCTCGATTCGAGCTCCTTAATTATGCTATCCACGTTTTCTTTTACGAATGTTCTTGCCGTAATAACCCAAACCCTCTCGCAGTCCATATCCCTACAATAAGTTCGACATATATAAATTTATCCTTCGATTTTTGACGATATCAGTTTGATCTACTTTCGGGAAAATTAATCATTTGCCGAAGATAAAAATTTTAAGCAAATTAATCGTGATTTATTTCATGATATATCTTAAAATTGAAAAGTTCATGATTTATAAAGGTAGATTTGGGGTTAACACGGTTGTTTGGGGTGATGCCGTTTTCGATCCAAACGTTGGAAAGGATATCTACAAAAACGTTAGAACTGTTTTCATAACTCACGGACATGCAGATCACTTCGCGGATGCACACATGCTAAGAGATAGAGCTAAGATAGTTGCTCCTAAGCTTGAAGCAAACATGATCGAAAATCCGACGATAAACTGGCGAGGACTGTTCAGTTGGGCTTTTCTACCGGAGGATATGGTTACTCCTTACTTTCGTGGAAGGGGTGTTATCGTTAACGAGTTCGCCGAAGATTATCCTTTCTACGTCCCTCTACCCGGTCATACTTATGCCCACGTGGGTTACTTAATAGAAAATGCGCTCATAGCTGGAGATTCCGTCTATCCGGTTGAATACTGGCAGGAGTTCGGGATCCTATACTACACAGATCCCGATCTGGTTATCGAAAGTCTATACAGAATGCTCAAGCTCGACTGGGACTACTTAATTCCGGGGCATGGTGAAATATTCGAAAGGAGAGATGGGCTGAAGGTTATAAGGGAGAATATAAGAATAATCGAGGACATCGACAGGATGATATACTCGATGATTCCCAAAGAAGGCATAAGAGAAGATGATCTAATAGCTGAGGTTGCAAGGGTTGCCAAGGTTCGAAATTTGAAGTCCGTCATAGTCCTAAAGCCTCCAATAAAGGGACATCTCTCAAGTCTTTACAGAAGGGGACTCGTAGTGGCTGAGGAGAGAAACGGCTACATAGTGTGGAAACGTTTTAAGTGATCCTTTCACTCTATTTTGCAGATCTTTCAATGTGAATAATTGAATAGCCTCATCATGAACGGGCAATACTTAGCGATTGGGATTCTAATTTTTAACCAAAATTGTATAAATATAAAACCTATGTTCGCGCTCACCCGTTAAGTTGTAAAGGAAGTTGAACTTTTAAGCAACGTTCGCGAAATTCAAAGTGTGAGAGTTTTGATCGTAGGCGCTGGCCCGGCTGGAAGCCTTTCGGCCATGGCAATTGGAAAGAAGCACGACATTCTGATAGTTGAGGAACACCAGTCAGCAGGTTTTCCTGTTCAATGTGCGGGTTTGATAAGTGAGGATTGTTACGGAAGGCTCAGGAGATACTCCAAGTGCAAGTTAAACGACATTCGAGGAGCATTTTTCATAGCTCCGAACGGAGAGGCTGTTGAATTGGAAGGTAAATGTAGAGGAATTGTAATAGAGAGAAAGATCCTCGACAGAGATCTTCTAGCAAAAGCTTCTGAATTTGCCGAAATCTGGGTTAAGTCCAAGTTCGTCGATGCTAAAAATGGAAAAGCAGAGATATTGCAACTCGGAAATAGGACAACGATCGAATTCGACGCTATGATAGGTGCAGATGGTGCCTACTCGGCAGTAGCGAGATGCTTCAACTTCGAGAGGCCGGAGATCCTTTCAGCCGTTCAGATCGAATGCAGATACGAAGCTTTAAGCGACGACATGGTGGAGCTATTCTTTGGGAAGAGCTACTCTGACGGATTCTTCGCTTACGCGATCCCTTTGGATGAGAATGCAAGGGTGGGTGTGGTTTCAAGATCGAATCCCAAGTTTTACCTCGAAAACCTGATCAAAAAACATCCTTCGGCGTCGAGGAGGATTGTATCAAGTAAGATAATAGAGTTAAACGCCGGAGCTATACCCGTCGGACTCGTAGACTTCGTAAAGGATAACATCGCCTTGATAGGAGATTCCGCTGGAATGGTTAAACCATACACAGGTGGGGGGCTTTTTTACTTGCTAAGGGCTACCGAAATTCTAAAAGAGACTTTCCCGAATCTGAGAAAATTTAAGGAAGAATACTTGAAATCGATCGGAAGAGAAATAAGCTTTGGAATGAAGATATACAGGCTGTATTCAAAACTCGAAGACGAAGATTACAACTATATCGTCAGAATGGCAAAAGATCACGCCCACTTGGCTAAGGAGCTACACATGGACTGTCCATCAACCCTGCTGAGAGTTTTGCCGACTATAATAAAAATTGTAAGGAAGCCTAAGCTCCTGAAGAAGCTTCTGAGCGTTCTTGCAACTTAGAGAGGAGCTCGTTATAGACTTGGTTTGCCATCTTCATGTATTCCTCAGCCTTGTCGAACTCACCCTTATCTCTGTAAAGCCCGCTAAGATACATCAGAACATCCGCAACTCCAGAGTTGTAGAAAACATCCTTCTCCGTGAGCTTCTTGAAGATCTCAAGAGCTTCCTTGTAAAGAGCTTCCGCCTTCTCGAACTCCCTTATGACTCTACACAGAGCTCCGTAATTGCACAAAACGACGGCCAAATCGATTATGTAGTTCTCATCCTTCTCGACGAGCTTCCTGTATATCTTCTCAGCCTCGTCGAAGAACTCGTCGGCTTCAGCGTATTTCTTTATGTCCTTGTAGAGCGACGCCAAGTTGTTGAGGGTTTGAGCCAAAACCGGCAAATATGATTCATCCTTCTCAGCGAGTTCCCTTCTTATCTTGAGGGCTTCCTCCAAATATCTTTCACCTTTCTCCTTCTCGTTCATCTCGACGTATATTATTCCCAAGTCGTTTAGAACGTCTGCAAGTTCTTTCAAAAACGACTCATCCTTCTTAACAAGATCTCTCAAAAGCTCTTCAGCCTTCAAATAGCAGACTTCCGCTCTGTCCTTCATCCCCATCAGAGTCAAAGCTTTAGCACCGCTCAGCAGGAATATTGCTTCGAGTTCGGGAATGTCAAGCTTTCTGGAGAGCTTAGCAGCCGTTAGTGAGGAAACAACTTGCCCAGCAATCCCCTGCCTCGTCGTGAGTTGAGCGGAGTAGCGTGAGATGTGAGCGTAGTAGATCAAAGAAAGCAAATCAGCCCACTTTTCATCGAGAGATTGAATGACGTTCGGATCATCGAACAGTTTCTTAGCCTTTTCCTTCACATCATCCGGAGCCTTACTAATTACTGCATTCAAAGCGTCCACAGCCGTTCCATTTCGGATCAAAAACGCAACATCCCTAAGCAGTTCGTCCATATCGGACGTTGTTTTGGTGGTATTTATAAGTTTTGAGTTTGAGTTTTAGTAGCACCTTTAAGTAGTTCAGGGTATTATCTCGGTCGTGTTGTTGAACTTCGGGTAGATGAGATCATCGAAATCGATCTTTCCTCTCTCAACCAAACTCAGTATCTCTGATTTAACTCTCTCGATCTCTCGAATGAGATGAACCGCTGTAGAACAAACCAATCTGAACCCTTCATTACCCCAAAGCCTCTCCCGATTGAAGAAGAGGCATCTCCCTCCACATACCGCCAAATACTCACAACTCCTGCAGGGTTCGAGCATCTCCAACTTTGGAAGCTTGTTCGGATCAGATTTCAGGTCTCCCAAAACGTTCCAGTTTAAGTCGGGGCAAATCGGACATGCCAAGATCTTGCCATTCGTAGCGATTGCAAAGGAGTTCACTCCTGAACCGCATGGAGGAGACGTGTTTGGATAGCCAAGCAACGCCTTCAAAACTCCTAAAAACGGAACTATACCCAGAATCCTACCTCTTTTCATCTCCTCAACCCAACGGTTCACGAGCTTCGTGATTCCTTTGTTGTATCTCTTTATCCAGCCTGCAAAGTCTTTCCAAATCCCCTCCGGACTCCAAACCGCATCTATCTGCCAGTGGACGTGTGTAAAGATGTTCAAATTCAGGAGGTGAAGAACATCGTGGTATATGTCAGTTCTCTGGGTTGCAACCATCCTCGCTATCAGCTCGTTCTTATAGATCGGCTTGATCTTTAGAACGTTCTCGATAACCCTCTCGTAAACACCCTCGCCCTTGTAGAAGTTCGTAACTTCTCTCCTCCCATCGATCGAAACGAGTATCGTTGAGAATTTTTTGAGATAATCCTCATCAACATTATGCAAGAGCAAACCATTGGTTTGGAGGATGTAGTGCTCGGCTTCGATCTCGTCCATGATTTTCTTCATCAAATCGATTCTGAGCAACGGCTCCCCACCATAGAACGCTATCGAAGGATGAGCATCTTGAGAGATAAAATCCCTAAGCTCTTTGATCGAGTATTGGACCTCGTGGGGCATCACGTAACTGGGAATCGTCCCACCGCAATACTTACACCTCAAGTTGCAGATGCCCGTGAGAAATATTATATATAGCATCGACAGCCAGCCTATCTCTCTCCTAATAATCCTTGCCTTAGGCATCTCCTAATTATGTCCTCCTTCTCACTCCTGTATATATCATCCATGCTACCATCTCCCAAAAGATTGAGACCCCTAAAAATCACAACCGGAATTCCCCAATCCCCCTCACCCATCATCAGATTGGCAAATGCTGCAATTTCATCCGCCACGCATTCCACGGTCTTTTCAAGCACGTTTCCGAACAGATCCCGCTTTCCCATCCAATTCCTCATTGCTTTAACTCCCGCTATCCCGATGGCGAAGCCTACAACTCCTCTTCTGAAGCACCTACCGTTTGTGTCGGTTATTATTACTCCAACTCTCCTGCCTGTTAGCTCCTCTACCCTCCTTCTTATTCTCTCCGCACTCTCATCCGGATCTATCGGTGGGAGCAGGATCTTGCCAGCTTCAACGTTCGATCTATCTATTCCGGCATTCACGCAGATGTTTCCAAACTTTGCTTTAACGAGTAGGAAGGGATAATCGAGCAACACCTCCTCACTCTCATCCAAAACCGCTTGAACGAACTCAGGCTCAACTTTTAGCCTTTCAGCAATCTTTTTCGCCTCATCCGAGGGTTTGTAATCCTTCAGATCTACGATCCTACCTTCAGCCTTAGAAACCACTGTGGAGCACACGGCTATTATATCGCCATCTTTGATTTCAAAGGCATCGACTATGAGCTTTGCCAAATCGTCTCCCGGCTTTACTATCGGCAATCTGACCGGATAAACTTTGACTTCATCCATGTGTAGGTTAATGACAAGAAGAAATTTTTATTAATGTTTGGATTCATAATTAGCATAATTAATTGTTAAGGAGTTGATCTTGTGCCCAAAAGAAAGGATTGGAATGGCAGATGGATAGCACTCGCACTTGCTATTGGGCTATTGATAGTGGCAAGCGGCTGGTATTACGTCAACTATTGGAGCATAATGGCAAATAAGACAGACAAACTCTTCAATGAAGCTTTGAAGAAAATCGAGAAAACGAATAATATGACAGATTTATCAAAAATCATGGAAATATATAATAATCAAATAACAAATATTTTTCATAGTTTGTTGTCTCCAGCCGTTATTTTAATCGCAGGTATCATAATCATCTCGGTTTTCTTATGGCTCGTAAGCATTGGCTATTCTGCGGACAAAACTCTCAGCAGAGGTGAGATGCGTAGGGCCATAGCTGGGATCTTTGTAATAGGTTTTCATGTGATAATCCTGATCTTTCTGTTGCTCTTTCCTGAGAACAGTAAAGATCTAATAGTTGCGTATATCGAATTTGTGGGACTTGTGGTTGGTTTCTACTTCGGAAGCAGAACGGCTCAGCAACAGCAAACTCAGTCTGAGCAGAAGCTGATCGTTGAAAACGTAAGTCCAAAGAACGATGAGATCGTGATCACGGTTAGAAACCTAACAAATTCCGAGCAGATAGTAGATAGAATATACGTAAAAGATAAACCCTACAACCTCGAAGGAGAAATGAGAATACCTCCGGGCAAGTATAGAGACATACCTCTCAAGAAAGATATGTTACAGCAAGCAGGTATCAACGAAAATGATGTCGTAGCTGAAAATATAAAGATCGCCACTAAGTCTGGAGTGTTCGCACCCTAACATGTTATATACTACCCCAAATCAATATCGATTCAATGAAAGAATCCGAGCTAAGGCAGATAGATGCTTATTTGGACAAGCTGAGGATGAAAGAGAAAGGAATGGAAGACAGAAAGATCTACGCCGAAGTTCTCGACCTCAGAACTCTAAAGGCCCTCTACAAGCTCTCGGCTAAGGGTTACATTAAAGCTTTAGGAGGAGTTATATCGACGGGTAAGGAGGCCAACGTCTTTTACGCAGATGGAAGGGATGAAGAAGGGAACGAGATACCCATAGCGGTTAAGATATACAGGATCGAGACGAGCGAATTCTACAAGATGGACGAGTATCTGTTTGGAGATAAGAGATTCGATCTGAGACGAATATCTAAGAAAGAGCTGATTTACGTTTGGACTGAGAAGGAGTTTAGAAATCTCGTTAGAGCTTATGAGGCTGGAGTTAACGTTCCCAGGCCGATAAAGCATTTTAAAAACATAATTCTAATGGAGTTCATTGGAGAGGATGAAAAGCCTGCACCTACCCTCGTAGACTTGGGTTTGGAGCTTAAAGAGGTAGTGGACGTTGAAAAGCTGTTCGACGAAATCTTGAGCAACATGAAAAAGCTATACCAGAAGGCTGAACTCGTTCACGCCGATCTGAGCGAATACAACATCATGTTGTTCAAAGATAAGCCATACTTCATAGACATGGGACAGAGCGTTCTCATAGATCATCCGATGGCAATGAACTACCTTGAGAGAGACATAAAGAACGTTCTGAGATTCTTCAGGAAGTTTGGAATAAAAAGGGAGCCAGAGGAGATCAAAGCTGAAATAATAGGTGAGTAGATATGGCAAACAAATATATCAGGCTTAGCGTAAAGCTGTAGTTCGTGATGGAGTGGGTTTACGAGAGAATGCGTTTGGTTAAGATCGCATGCAAGGAAGTTGGTGACGATTTGCATGGTTTAAAGGTTGCCATCGCTTTTCCTTTGGAGTTCAAGACGGCCGTTCTCATAAGGGAGCTTTCGAACTACTGCGATGTTTTGGTTACTCCCTTCAGCGATGGAACAACAAAGGATGAGGCCGTCCGATGGCTTAAAGAGAATGGTATTGATGTGTATGATGTGAAGAGGGTTTTGAATGCAGATTACTACTTGGACTGCGCTGCTACGTTGGTCAAGAATGCGGCTGACAGAGAAATTTTAGATAATGTAAGAGGAGTGATAGAGCTCACGAGGAGCGGCGTAGAATATTTGAAATCCTCCAACATTAGGAAAGCCATTGTCGTTGACGATTCGATTGTAAAGGGTGTTGGAGAGAACACGTATGGCACTGGAATCGGACTGCTCGATGGATTGCTAAGACTGAACATCAATCCGATCGGTAAAACGGCTGTGATCGTTGGGTTTGGAAGGGTTGGAAGAGGTTGTGCTCAGGTTTTGAGAAACTTCTGCAGGGTTATAGTAGTGGAGATAGATCCGATCAAGGCGATGAAAGCAATCTATATGGGCTACGAGGTCATGAATCTGGATGAGGCCTTAGAATTGGCAGATATAATCGTGACTTGCACGGGGAGGAGGAAGGTAATTTCGGACTTCGAGCACGTAAAGAACGGCTGTATCGTTTGCAACATGGGAGCCTTTAGAGATGAGATCGACTTCGAAGCTTTGAAGGATTGGAACGTTAAAGATATGGGTTTTATCAAGAAGTTCTGGAAAAATGACAAATTCTTCTATCTTGTGGCGGAGGGAGAAGCCATAAATCTCGCTTTAGGCAATGGAACTCCGATTGAGATTATGGATAGAACGTTCGCTACGGTCGTATACGCTTTGAATTACCTCATAACTAAAGATTTCTCGGGCGTTATTCCACTTCCAAGAGAGGTAGAGGAGAAGATTGCAAGGCTTAGTTTGAAACATAAATGATACGCAACCAAGTCGGCGATGAAAACGTTTAGTCAGAACGACAGCCGATTGACTACAGATAAAATACCCCAAATCGTAAGAGCAAAGGACACGATATCTATCGCGAGTGTTACGATATGTATGATAGGAAAGATTGTCGAAATGTTCATAGGTGTAAATGCTACTAAAACTGCTATCAAAAGCCAACCTACGAATTTCACGACTCCAGCCAGAGCTATAAGAACGAATCCCTTTATTCTGGTCTTTGCGTAAGCGTAAAACCAAGCGACTACGACGGCTATTCCCAAAGCGAGTCCCAAGATATTTGAGGGCGTAGTCCAATGGTGTAGGCATTAAAAACGCTAGACTTCGATAGATATCAGCCTTTCGATACAGTTAAAACGAGCATCGATGAATATCGTCTGAGGTGAAAAAATGGAGATCGAACTCGTGATTCCAGAAGACAGAATCGGCGTTTTAATAGGGAAAGAGGGTGAAGTTAAAGAACGAATAGAGAAGGAGACTGGTTGCAAGATAAATATAAACAGTAAGACTGGCGTAGTTAAGATTCAATGCGACGATCCAATCAACTTTCTGAGAGTTCAGGACATCATAAAGGCTATCGCTCACGGATTCAATCCAGACACGGCTATGAAACTTCTGCAGGATGATATGACTGTTTTGGAGATCATTGACCTCACATCCTACGTTTCGCCGAAACACTTGGAGAGAGTGAAGGGAAGAATAATAGGAAAGGAGGGAAAGATGAGGAAGTTCATCGAAGATGTCCTGAATGTGAACATCTCTGTTTACGGTAAAACGGTTGCAATAATAGGCGATGCAGAAAGCGTTGCCGTTGCGAGAGAGGCGATAGAAATGTTAGTCGAAGGAGCCCAGCACTCCACAGTCCAAAGGTTCTTGGAGAGAAAGAGAAGGGAAATCAAGATGCGAAGCTTAGACTGGTTCTAATTTTTCCTCAATTTCAAGAACCTTCTCAAGCTTAGCTTTGGTTGTCGGCTTTTTTGGAACGGCTCCACACTCTTTCGCTTGCATTATCGAAGCTTCATAAGTTCCGACCTTCCTTGCAAGCTCTTCAACCTCAAGCTTGTCGAAGCCAATTAGCGGACGATATACTGGCAATCTACAAGCTTCGTCGAGCACCATAAGGTTATCCAAAGTCTGCGATGCAACCTGTCCCAAAGATTCACCCGTAACCAACCCCTTCGCTCCTTCCTTCTTCGCAATCTCCTCAGCAACCTTATACATTCTTCTCTTGCAAAGAACGCACGTGTAGCTTTCGAGTCTAATTTCCCTCAACAGCTCCTTAAGCTTACTCAAAAACTTGCCATGCTCAACTATTCTAAGCTCAAAATCTGGATCATACTCCCTCAAAACTTCAGCAACAGCTTTAGCTCTTCTAAGCGTTGATTCGTCCGTAAAGGGTGAGCAGTCGAAGTAGATCGGAATTATCTCGCATCCCCTCTTCATCATGAGCCACGTTGCAACGGGTGAATCGATCCCGCCGGAAAACAGCGACACCAGCTTCCCCTCAACCCCTAGAGGAATTCCACCAATTCCCTTAATAACCTCGCTGAAGAGATAGCAGTCTTCATCTCTTATCTCAACGTAAACGGTAACCTCCGGGTTGTCAAGATCGACTCTTAAGTGTGGAAAATTCCTCAGAATGATCGCTCCGAGTTCTGCAGCTTTTTGCTGAGACGTGAACTCGTGAGTTCCTACCCTTTTAACTCTAACTGCAAACGTCTTGGCTTTCTCTATTCCAATCATCCTGCAGAACTCCACTACAAACCTGCTGAGATCTTCAAGCTTGCAGTGATGACATTCCGAAAACGAGACGATCCCGAAGATCTTCTTCAGCTTCTCCTTCGCATTGGGATCGTCAGTAATAACCCATATCCTTCCTCTCTCCCGTCTAATCTTGCAGTCCAGAACCCTCTTTATATTCCGAATCAGTCTGTCTTCCCATCTCTTGCGAACCCATTCCGATTTGAGAAATATCTCGGAATATCTAATCAGATACAGCATGCTCATCCCTCTACCAAGCTTGGGATTTCAGATGGCAAAACGCGCAGATATCTAACACCCCCATAGACGACCGCCACAACCAACCTCGTTCTCTCTCTGTTTATTCCGAAGTATTCTCTAAACGGAGCTTCATCGAATCTCAGCTCTTTCCTCGACAGAACTTGCTCCTCGAATTCTTGCGAGAAATCCTCGAAATCGAGCCTGTTTCCATGCCTATCTATTATCTCAACATTCATAATATACTTCCTGCCCTTATACCAGACACAATAATTGGGAGCGTGGTTTATTCCCAAAACCGGATTCACTCTGATATTTTCAAGTCCGTTCGATTCGACAAAATCGTATAGTCTAACAAACCCTTCAATCTGACTTTCGAAGAGCTTTGCTGGCCTATCGGAAAGCCATTCGAATTGCTCCGGGTTAACACCTTTGAAAGACACGTCGAAATCTATTCTGATATTTCGAATTTCCAGCAGTGGTTCAAGATCGATCTGATTCAGCAGAACTCCGTTGGTCTCGACTATCAGCTTCGAGTTGTGTGTTATTTGGGCAATTTCAGCGACGTTGTCTAGCTCCATCACTTCGCATATTCCAATTAACTTTTCGAGATCGTTTAGAATTCTCATGACTTCAACTATATGCCTCCACTGCAAAGTAGGCTCGTTGCCAGTGATCCTGATCACTCCAAACCTATACTTCGACCTCCTCACAAACCTGTCGTTGATCGTCTTGTCGATTCTGCAGAGGATGTCCGAAACTACTTGTTCGGGTGTCTTTCTAATGTCCTTCGACAGATAGCGCATCTTCCAGCCCCAGCAGTATTTGCAGTTCAGATTGCAACCTTTGATGTCCAGCACTATTTCAAGCTGAGAATCGATTAGCCCGCACGATGCGATGCAGTCGTGTTCCTCGTAAAGCTTGTTGCACCTATGCCAGCCCAATCCCCTTCGCTTTAGCGGAACCCATCTCGTTGGATAATATAGGTTCGAGTAAACGCCGATCATATTAGCCTCGATAACTCTTCCGCGACCTTCTTAGGATTTTCAGCGTTGTATATGCTCCTTCCCACTATTATGGCATCCGCTCCAGCTTCCACTACAGCTTTCGCATCCCCTCCCTGAGCACCTATACCCGGACAAAGTATCTTAAGCCTACCCACGATCCTCCTCAGTTCTGCAACCCTCTCAGCCCTGTTTCCGGGAGCTATTATTCCGTGACATCCCAATTCCTTAGCCATCTCTGCTATCTTATCAGAAACGTTTTTGAAGAACTCCATTGAGCTTGTGAGTTCCGTTACGACGTAAACTTCCCCATTAAACATCTTTGCGACATCTAAAACCGCTTTGACAGTCTCCCTCCCAGCGAAACCGTGGACTATGACAGCTTCAGCTCCACTCCTAAAGGCGATCTCCGCTATCAGCGAGCTCGTGTATGGGATGTCTGCAATCTTGAAATCGGCTATCACTGGCCTTATCTCGCTGAGCCTCTCTATTATATCAACTCCAGCCGAAAGAACGAGCGGGTAGTTCACCTTCACTGCTGAGATGTATTCAGAAACATCCTCAGCGATCTTAACAGCTTTCTCCGCATCCGTAAGATCCAAAGCTAAGATGATATCAACCATTCAGAACCTCCTTAACCAGAGAATATCCACCCCAAGTGACATAGCTGTTTTCTCTGTTGCCCTCAACCTTCTTGAGCATCATCTTTCTTCTTGGAGTATAATCTGGAATGCTCTTCCCCTCATAGTTTTTGATGAGTAACTTGGCCAAGTTGATTCCGTAAACATCTCTGAAGAGGATCGAAGGCGTGGTTATTCTCGCGTTGATATCCACGACAAAAACCTCTTCATCGTTTGAAAGGATGATATCTACTCCAACGTATCCGAACAGCCCCTTGATCGATTCCACAGCTTTTAAAGCAGTTTCCACGACATCTTCCCTGAAATCAAACGGAACTATTGCCCCTTTGTATCTGAACGACTCTATTATCTGTCTATTTATGCTGAGCACTTCAATGCTGTCACCAACTATCAAGCTTACACTCAGATCAATTCCCTTTATAAACTCCTGAGCTATGTAACCATCTGGAACATTATCAGCTATTCTGATACCTTCCCCTCCGCAAGAAACCCTCGGTTTAACTATGAATGGGGGTTCTATCGGCTTGAGCGATGTTTTTGGCATCTTAACCTTACCCTTCAGCTTCTGATAGAGCGTCCACTTGTCCGATGTGATCTCTATAGCCTCAGAAGAGCTACCCAAGTTCGGAACCCCCTTCTCCTCCACGATCTTTGTCAGCTTGAGTAAGTTCCAGTCAGTTTCTGGCGCTATCACAAGAGCGAAATCCGATTTCTCAAGATGGCAGACAAATTTGTCATCACAATCGAAGGATATAACGTCAAAACTGACACTATCCAAACCGATAAATGATACAACATCACAAAATTCTATAAACCCTTCATAGAGTGATTTAAACATTCCCAAACCTTCTACAGCGATCTCAGCTGGTAGATCCCCCAAACAAGTTGCAAACTCAAACAAGAAGACTTTCATGTTTTGATCGGCTCCCGAACTTCTTCTACTTCTTCGAAGTCGTCTTCGTTCAAAACTATCGCGATGTCTGCGGAGTTCTTAAGTGCAGCTGAGAATCCCGGCTCCGCTCCGATTATTATCGTTTCCTTTCCCATCTCCATAGCCTTCTTCAGCACAGCTTTAAAATCTGCATCCCTTGTGACCAGTGCCAAGACATCTATCGAGTCGTTGTATATGAGTTCCATAGCCTCAACAGCCATCCTAACATCCACATCTCCAGATGTGACTATGGGCTCGAATCCCTGATTTTCTATAGCTTCAACAAGCTTCTCACTCGCATATTGATTTAAAAAAACCTTAGCAACCTTTATGTCACCGTATTCCGAAAGGATCTCCCTGATCTCGCTCAGATTGATGTTGAACTCCTTCCTGAGCATGTTCGGGCCGTCGACGAGAACACCTATTTTCTTCCTGTTCTCGGATTTGCGGGATGAGAGCAACTTTTTGATCTTCTGAATCTTCGACAGGCTGATCTTTCTCTTCAGAGACATGATCATCGCCTTCCTTTCTTCTTCTTAAGCATGAGGTAGTTTACAGCATTTATAACCGCATCTATAGACGCCATAACTATATCGGTTCCAGCAGCCCTTGCGGTAAAGGTTTCTCCACTCTCATCTTCGATCGTTACATAAACATCCGCCAACGCATCACTTCCGCCCGTTATTGCGTCCATCCTGAATTCGGTGATCCTTATCTTCTTACCTAAGAGTTCAGTCACAGCTTTCAGTGAAGCATCCACTGGCCCAACTCCTATGGCTGAGGTGACCTTCTTCTTGCCCATGACTTCAGCGTTGATAACCGCTGTAGGAGTTATCTTGTTACCCGTTATCACCGTAACCTCGTCGATGTTAACTGCTCTTTCCTCCTTTCTGACCTCTCCCAAGATGACCTCGGCGATCGTGAATAAGTCGAGATCTGTAACCTTCTTACCCTTGTCACCCAACTCCTTAACCTTCTCGACGATCTTCGTCAAGCTTTCTTCATCTACAACGTAGCCTGCATCCTCAAGTATCTTCTTTATCTGATGTCTCCCAGCGTGCTTTCCTATAACTATTCTACGCTTATGCCCGACCATCTCCGGCGTTATGATGCCCGGTTCAAACGTCCTCGCATCCTTTAGCACTCCGTGTGCATGGATGCCGCTCTCGTGGCTGAAGGCGTTCTCGCCAACTATTGGCTTGTTCGGCGGAAGCCTTACACCGGTAAGCCTCTCTACAAGTCGGGAAGTTTCCACCAAATACTCCATCCTGATGTTCGTCTTGAATCCCTCAGCGTAAAGCAGTGCAACCACTTCCTCAAGCGCAGCATTCCCAGCTCTTTCGCCTATTCCGTTGACAGTAACCTGCACCTCATCCGCTCCAGCCAAAACCGCAGCGTATGTGTTTGCGGTAGCCAAGCCGAAATCGTTGTGGCAGTGGACATCTATCGGAACCTTCAGATGTTCTCTTAGCTCTTTGATCATGTCGTAGAACTTGAAAGGCGTCGCTATGCCGACGGTATCAGGCACGTTGACAATGTCAACTCCAGCCTCTTCAACAGCCTTGTAGATCCTCTTTAGGTAATCCATCTCCGTCCTTGTCGCATCCATTGCGGAGAACATGCATTCTACTCCGTGACTCTTTACGTATTCGACGCATTCAACGCTTATGTCGATTATCTCCTCTCTACTCTTCTTGATCGTGTGCTCGACTTGAATCTTAGAAGTTGGAATGAATATGTGAACCATATCTACGTCGGCTTTGATGGCCGCATCGATGTCTCCTTTAACCATTCGTGCAAGACCGCAAATCTTAGCGTTTAAGCCTAAGTCCGCTATCTCCTTTACCGCCTCAAACTCACCCTTAGATGCGGAAGGAAATCCGGCTTCGATTATATCTACACCCAACTTGTCGAGCTGTTTGGCGATCTGAATCTTATATCCAACTGGAAGAGAAACGCCCGGAGTCTGCTCACCATCCCTCAGCGTGGTATCGAATACCGAAATTTCCCTCTCCATCCGATCACCTTCACAATGATTATCACACTCAATATATTACTTTGTCTTCCTAACGTGAACATAAATATGATCTTTATGGAAAGGTTCCAACGATCCGTGAGCTAAAACCTCAAGTTTCTCTCCGAGTTCCTCAACAACCCTATCGAAAACGACTTCAGGCTCAGCAGTTGAATCTATGCTCCTTGCCTTGACCATGATGACTCCTTCTCCACCATCCTTCAGGAACATGTCAATGTTCGCAAAGAATATCTCGATCTGGTTCTTTTGGGCGATGTCTTGGTAGATGAAGTCCACCTTCTCGACTATTCCGTTGTATTTCCAAGGAGTCGATGCGTCTTCAAGCAGAGGGATTATGTTCCTTCTTTCCTCAGCGAGTTGGAGGAACTTGACAAACGGCTTTGCAGAATACTCGACAGCATAGATTATCCCTTCATCGACGATATCCGCAAGATGGCTGACAGTGGTTCCGCTTGCCGCTCCCAAATATAGAACCTTCCAATCGGGTTTTATGTCGATGATGTGCCCTTTAAGGATCATAGCCGCGAGCTTGCTTCTTGAGGGTATCCACTCTCTAAACTCTCCTATCTTCCTCTCACCGTAATGGCTACCGTATTTGCTCTTAGTTGCGAGAATCTCCTTACCTTCCCTTTCAATTATAAAGACGTTGTGGATTATTTCTTTCATCGTTGCTATAACCCCCGTTAAGCTTTAAAATGTTACTCATAAAAAACGTTCACCTATGTTTCGGCTTTTTCTTCTTCTTTTTCGGTTTTTCTTCCTTGGGCTCTTGCTTGGATTCTTCCTTCTTCGGTTTGTCCTTCTCCCTTCTCAATTCCTCATACTTCTTTCGAACGGATTCTGCAAGGTTTTCGTCCAGTTCACCTTTGAAATAGTCCAGCTTTGCGGCTATCGCAAGTTTTGCCGCCATGAACCTTGCCATCCTACCCCTCTTTCTCTTTGGAAGAGTTCTTATGAAAGGATGGATGAATATAATACCGTGCTTAGGGGTTTTGGCAGGTTTTCCTCTCCTCATCCTTGCTAAAGCTTTGTATAAGCTCTTCTCCGCTCCCAAAATCTGAATCTTGCTTGCAGGAAGGAACGCCAATCTCTCCAAGCTTCCAGCCTTCTCAAGTAATCTTGCAGCTATCACAGCTCCGGCGATCTCGGTAAGATTCGGAGCGATCTTGGTTATGACATCCTCAATTTCCTTCTCGATTCTCCTTCTCAACCTTTTCAGCTCTTCGATCCTCTCCCTGAAGTCTTCAGTGGTATCGCTTATCTTAACCTCCTCTATGTCTCTCAGCTTCTCCTCAAGCATGTTTATGCTTTCGTTGAGCTTGTCCAAGGCTTTCAACAGTAGAATGACGTATCTGTCCTCTCTCTTAAGCTCCCTCTCAACCTTCTCTGAAGTAACCTTTAGAGCGATCTTGCGGAGGGTTTTGTAATAATCTTCAAGCGATTCGAAAACCTGAAGCCCAACTTCTGGCAAATTGAACGGAAGAGCTTCAGGATTCGAAGCGTTCTTGAAGGATTCAACAAGATCGTTCGATTTCTTGGCGATCAACTTTCCATCCTCTTCAACGACCTCACCGAACCAGACGTTCCACTTCATGGCCTATGATTTCATTGCAAGCTATTAAACCTTAG
Source organism: Archaeoglobaceae archaeon (assembly GCA_027064525.1). Taxonomy (GTDB): domain Archaea; phylum Halobacteriota; class Archaeoglobi; order Archaeoglobales; family Archaeoglobaceae; genus WAKM01. The sequence continues at coordinate 67,212 of JAMOPJ010000037.1, read as the reverse complement.
CGTTAAGGATAGTTGCATCGTCGAAATCGATGTGCTGATTTCTGGGTTATCTTCTACCACATTTAACGAAACGACTTGAATGCAATCTTAAGTTTGGATTTATATTATATTAATGATCCAATCCTATGTTAAAATTAAACTTCAGTGCTTTTAACGAGTATTAGTTTGTTACCTTCTTTGATGAAAACGATTGCATCTCCTTCTTTAAGGCCAAATTCTTCCCTGACTCTTTTTGGAATTGTGATTTGGAATTTGTATGTTATTTTACTTAGACCTAAAACTTCCCTTTTTGCATCATCCATGTTAATCCCAATTTTTAAGGTGGATCAGTATAGTTAAAAAATTCCAAGGAAATCTTTGAAAGTAAGGAAAGTTTTAATAACCTTGTGTGTAAGATGCTATGGATATGTTTTGTCAAAAAAGATTAAGAGAAATAAACAAATTTGAGTGCAATTTCTGGGATTGTAAGTTTTGGGTTGGCAATGGAGGAAGTTGTATTCCAAAGTTTGAGGAAGATAGGCCGAATAAGTGATCGTATTTACCGCGAATTTTACCACATAACTGAATTAAAAATAAATATTCAATAAATATTTTTATATTTATAATTAAATAATTAAATTGAAAACAATAAGGATAATCTACCGCAACAACCGATCGCCTTTCCATGATAATAACGGACGATCACATGCATCTCTACAACCATCTAAGGCTGAAGGCTCTGGAGCAGTTCAAAAATGCCGGCGGAACGCACGTATTCTTGGTTTCTCTGCTCAGCAAACACTACAACGTTCGCCCTACGAAGGGGGAGGACTTCAAAAAGATGTTCGATGCCCACATAAGCTTGGTCAATAAGGCCAACAAGATAGTTCGAGCTTTTGCCGTTTTGGGTGTTCATCCGGCTGAAATCACGATCATTGGTGGTAGAGTTGGATTTAAGAGGGCGGCGGAGATAATGAAGGAAGCACTCGAAATAGCAGGAAAATACGTCGAAGAAGGGAAGGCTGTGGCGATAAAGAGTGGAAGACCGCACTACAAGGTGCCAAAGGAGGTCTGGGATTTGAGCAATGAAGTCATGATGCACGCATTCGAGGTGGCTAAGGATGTCGGATGTGCCGTTCAACTGCACACCGAATCCTACACGCTCGAAGGCATCAAGGAGATAGCAGAGATGGCAGATAAAGTTGGATTGAAGAGAGAGAAGGTCGTGAAGCATTTCTCCCCGCCCAAAATAAAGGAGTTCGAGGAGGTTGGAATATTTCCTTCAGTCATATGCCTAAACGATTACGCGCTCGAAGCTGCAAAGCAGGGTGATCGATTCATGCTCGAAACGGACTACATAGACGATAAAAGCCGGCCCGGTGCAGTGTTAGGGCCAAAGACCGTTCCGAGAAAAGTCAAGGAGTTGCTGAAGCACGGATTCGATGAGGATTTCATCTACAAGATCTGTGTTGAGAACGTTGAGAATGTTTACGGAGTTGAGATGGTCGAATGACTCATATTTCTGATTCAATTAATTTTATAAAAATTATAAAATCAACCCACTCACGCAAAGATTTCCTCATCTTACAAACCCGATGATGAGCTATTTCCTGCGAGAAATTAGCGTAGATAAAAAATGAGATGATGATTTGATGAAAAATTTAGAGGAAAAAGATCTCTTATCCGAGATAATTGGAATTAGTGAGAGTTCATCAGATTTGGCGGATTTAATAATAATTAATCGTTCTTGAAAAATAGTCTATCTGGGGTAAAAAAAGTAAAAAAATCAAAGCAACTTAACGAACTCCCCAACACCCAACCCAGCCTGCTTTAGTATTATCCTCAAAGTTCCCTTTTTCAGTATCGGATGTAGTGGAACGGTAACCTTAATTGTTCCTTTCTCCGTCTTTTTTTCCAATCGAACATGGCTGCCTTTCTGCCTTACTACTTTAAACCCAGCCTTACAGAGGGCTTTGATCGTTTCTTCTCCCGATACTACTGGTAGTTTCACACAAACCACCAATGAAAAGAGGATTGAAAGGTCAGAGCGTAATCTCGACGATTTCAGCCTTCTTACCCTTGATTTCAGCTTCGATCTCAGCATCATCAATGTCTAAGTAAACCTCTATAGCCTCTTTGATATTCTCCAGAGCTTCCTCCTTAGTCTCGCCTTGAGACACACATCCGGGCAATGCAGGAACGTAAACAACATACCCTCCCTCTTCAGCCTCCTCAAGAACTACCTTAAACTTCATCGTAATCCCTTATTTGATTAGGTTTACTTAACGGTTTTGTATGTTATTTTAATAATTAAATTTTAATAAATTTTAAATCATTATTTAAAATAAATTTTTAAATTAAATTAGTGAAATTCTCGAACTACTTACCTCTGGTATGAGCATTGCAAAGAGTATAAAATATATTAAGGTTAGCAAATGAGAGAAAAGCTGTGTTACTAACTAACGAGATTATTCCGACTTAGTGAATGACTTTGTGAATACCCACCAAAATACTTTGGCATCGTTGTGTTTAAAGTTCATTTCCCAAAACCAGATTGATGCTTTGGCTCAGCTTTTGGGGAAGATTGACGAGAAAATAAATTTATCTTATTTGAAGGTCTGTAGCAACCGTTTTATAACACTCAATCAAAATACAGTCAATCCTCGATCCCGGAGCTTAGGTCAATGCAAGCTAATAATATAACATCAACCTGAAATTAGCCATCCTAAAGAATCCAAAGGGAAATTATGAAAACAGATGGCAGAGTCTTCGTCTTAGAAGCTTTAATGGCTGGTTTTTACGTCAACATAACGAGAAGTATCGCCCCCATTTTTCTTGCCTCAGTAGGATTTACCATTCAAGAGATAGTAAAGATAAACCTCTACGCTTACCTCTTGGCAACACTGATAGCCTACGTATCGTTCAGATTTAGACACATCCTGCTAAAGGATATCAAAAAGTTTCTCGTAATTTTCCATTCTCTCGAAAGGATTTTCTGGGGATTGATACCAATTTCATATTTCCTGAATATCCTGCCGATATGCTATACACTAGCCGTTCTGATGACAGTCCCAACTTCCTCGCTGATAAGCTTGGCGATATACTCTCTTGAAACCTCCGAGATAAAGAGAACCTTGTATCTGAGATCGTCCCTCGGCTCATTCTCAAACCTGATAGGATCGATAACGTCAATACTCGTTTTGGTGTCGATCAGCGGTGTAGAGAAGTATATATTCCTCTATGCAATTGCGGCATCTGTCGGTATCATCTCAAGCGTTCTGCTAACGATGGCCGATATAGGCGCGATTAGAATAACACCGATCGATGAGGAAATCAGAATCAGATCCGTCAACGTCTTCCTGTTCTTGGTTGTATTATCTTCTGCCACAGCAATAGTGGGTGCCATCTGGACACCACATCTAATTTGGAACCTACATGCAAAGGACTATTTTGCGGCTCTTCTCAGCATGACTCAAACAGCAACGACAATAGTTGCACCGATTTTCTGGGCTAAGAGAAGTTACGGAAGTTACAGAATCGCAATATTAACAGCCTCTATCACACCTTTCCTAATAATCCTTACAAAGCAGCCTGAATTGCATGTCCCGATAGCTATTCTATACGCGTTCTCAACAAACGGTTCAAGCATTCTTGCAAGTTTTCTGTTCGCAGAGCTATCCAAAGCGAGAGATGTCTTAGCATTCTTTTTAGCGTTTGCATATGCATTTTCTCAGCTTTTAGGAATGGCTTTAGCCCTTATGGTAGGAGATATCTTCAAGATGTTCATTATAGCTTCAGCACTGTTCCTGATCGCTCTTACGATATCGCTTTTGGCTATTCCCGAGGTTGCGGTGGATGTTGAGAAGGCGAAGGTATATTCAAGGATCGTCTACAACGTTACAATTTCGGGCTATACATTCTCAACCACTGTTGCCAAGGAAACAGCTTTGCTTGCGCTGAGGTTATCGGTCTTGTTCTCTGTTTTCCTCCTGCTTACATTTTTATACCGAGTCGCTTACTATCTTTCCTTATGAACATCGAGGAAGCTGTAATAAGAGCGCTTAGGGATATAGAATTCCTAATTCCAAAGCTCATACTCTCCATAATACTCGTATGTATATTCTTCGTGATCGCGATAATACTTAACAGAGTGCTGTCAAAGATATTTGAGATCGTGAAAATTGAAGAGCTTTTTAAACCGTTTAAAAAGTATGTAGGAATGTCCATATCGTTTACTTCTCTTATCCTCGGTATAGTTAACGTTGCAATAGCTCTAACCGCTCTATACTCGATTTCAAGCGTAGCCTTTCCAGAGTGGGTGGATACCATAAACGCCGTTCTCGACTACTTTGGAAGAGTTGTCAGTGTAGTCTTTCTCATAGCGGTTGTATTCGTTACCGTGAGTAGAATAGCGGAAAAAATAGCGGTTGAAGAGAAAATGAAAAGTTTCATGACGCTGATAATGCTGTTCATAGTTATAGTGCTGTTGATAGACGTTACAAATCTCTCTCACGAGATAAAGTCCGCACTCGCTTGGGGATTGAGCATAGGGGTTGGTATTTCAATGGGTGTTTTCTCAGCTTGGTTCTTCTTCCGAGATATTATCAGACGATGACAATAGTTTTATAACATCCAATTCGAAATTTAATCGATGCCAGAACTCTGGGTCGAGAAATACAGACCTAAGACGATTAAGGAAGTTGTAGCTCCTCGTGATATAATTGAGAAGGTTGTTATGTGGGCTAAAAAGTGGGAGGAAGGCATTCCGCAAAAACCTCTGCTTTTAGCCGGTCCTCCGGGTGTTGGTAAGACTTCTCTTGCACTTGCGTTAGCGAACACCTTCGGTTGGGAAGTAGTTGAGCTTAACGCGAGTGATCAACGAAATTGGCAGATTATTAGAAAGATAGTTGGTGAGGCTGCTTTCACCGAAACGCTAAGCGATGAAGGTGAGTTTTTCTCATCTAAATCTGGCAGGCTCAAGCTCATAATTTTGGATGAAGTCGATAACATTCACAAGAAGGAGGATTTCGGTGGGGAAGGTGCCTTAATCCGATTGCTCAAGAGACAACCAAGACAACCCCTCATTTTGACAGCAAACGACCCATACAACCTCTCTCCGGAACTCAGGAACCTCTGTGAGATGATAACGTTCAAGAGGTTAGATGTTAGACAGATCGTAAAGGTTTTGGAGAGAATTTGTGCGGCTGAAGGCATCAAAGCTGACAAGAGAGCTCTTGAAGCAATAGCGAGAAATGCAGGAGGAGATCTAAGAGCAGCTATAAACGATCTGCAGGCTATTGCGGAAGGCAAGAAGGAGATAAAGCTTGAGGATGTTATCGTTGCTAAGAGAACTCAGGAGACAGATGTATTCAAGGTAATGCAGAAGATCTTTAAGACGTTCAATCCCGCAGTTTACGGCGAAGCTATGCTCTTGGATGAATCGCCGGAAGATTTCATAGTCTGGATAGACGAGAATCTCCCGCTCGAATACGAGGGAGAAGATCTGCTCAAAGCTTATCTTGTTCTCTCAAGGGCTGACATGTTCTTGGGAAGGGTTAGGAGGAGACAGTTCTACAGACTTTGGAGGTATGCGAGCTATCTGATGACTGTCGGAGTTCAGCAGGTTAAGAGCAAGGCGAAAGGGGGCTGGACGAGATACCAGAAACCGAACATCTGGCAACTTCTCATCCAGTTCAAGGATAGAAGGGAAAAGTTTAGGAAGATTCTGGAGAAAATCGCGAAGTATTCGCACATGTCTAAGAGGAAAGCCTCCACAGAGATGTTCGGCTACATCAGAGCACTCCTCAGTAAGGCAGATATAAAGACTGCTGCGAGCGTTGCTGCATTCTACGATTTTACTGAGGAGGAATTGGCTCTGATCACAGGTAACGAGAAAAGAGCTAAGGAGATAAAGGAGTTCATAAGAAAGCACAAGCTACATAGAGTTGAGGAAGAATCAGTAGAGGAGAAAGCTTCAGCTGAGGAGGTCGAGAAAGAGATAGAGGAAAGATTGAAAAAGGCTGAAGAGGGGAAATCAAAGGAGAAGAAGGCCGAGAAAAAGAAAAAGAAGACTACAAGAAAGAAAAAGAGAGAAGAAAAGCCAAGCGGAGTTACCACGCTTGAGGATTTCTTCGGCTAACGCTGTCCTCATTCCATAGCTTTACCAGTTTCGGGATATACGTAAGCTTGCAACGCTCACACATGCAGATGAATTATAGTGGAGGAACATTTAAATATCCATCCTACAGCGATTCTCTGCTATGAGCAAAATAAGAAAGCGGGTAAAGAAAAAGTCCAATCCGAACCTCGTCAGGCTGATCGATGAGCTACTTAAGGCTTCAGCGATGAACGATGCTCCGATATGGAAAGACATAGCTGAAAGGTTGGCTAAGCCAAAAAGACTTTATGCAGAAGTTAATGTAGCAAAGATACAGAGATACGCTAATGATGGAGAAACGATAGTCGTTCCAGGCAAGGTGCTCGGTGGAGGTAAGATATCGAAAGCTGTGACCGTCGCTGCGCTAAGCTTCTCCGAAACGGCTAAGAAGAAGATCACAGAGGCTGGTGGCAAGTGTATAACGATTAAAGAATTGATTGAGTCAAATCCTTCAGGTTCAGGAGTTAGGATAATGGCGTAAGGTGGTTGCGATGACCGTGAACATTAAGAGGGTTCTAAAGCAGTTGGGTGATGACTACAAGGTCATAAACGCGGAAGGGCATATACTTGGAAGGTTAAGCAGCGTAATCGCGAAGAGATTGCTCAACGGCGAGAAGATAGTTGTGGTAAATGCAGAGAAAGCTATAATAACGGGAGATAAAGAGATGGTCTTCCAAAGGTATAAGGAGAAATACGACAGGGGTAGCAAGGAGAAAGGTCCATACTTCCCAAGACATCCCGAAAAGATCTTCAAAAGGACTGTGAGAGGTATGTTACCTTGGAAGAGCAGAAGGGGAAGAGAAGCCTACAGAAGGCTCAGAGTTTTCATGGGTGTTCCTGAGGAGCTTAAAGATAAGGAGTTTGAAGTTGTTGAGTGTGCTCTCTACGAGAAGGTCTGTAAGACTGACAAGTTCGTAACCCTTGCGGATGTGAGCAAGTATTTGGGATTTAGGGGTGTGTGAATATGAAGATCGTGATAACGAGCGGTAAGAGAAAGACGGCCATTGCGAAGGCTGTTGTTAGGCCCGGAATAGGGAGGGTTAGGATAAACAAGATCCCCATCGAGATCTTTCAGCCCGAGCTGGCGAGGATGACCATAATGGAGCCTTTGATAATCGCAAAGGATCTTGCGAAGCATGTGGACATCGATGTAACCGTTAAGGGTGGTGGAGTTATGGGACAAGCTGAAGCTGCGAGAACAGCAATTGCGAGAGGGCTTGTCGAGTGGAGCGGTGATGAGGAGCTCAGAAAAGCTTATCTGCAGTATGATAGATATTTACTCGTCAACGACGTGAGAAGAAAGGAGCCAAAGAAGCAGGGTGGAAGAGGAGCGAGAAAGAGAAGACAGACATCCTACAGGTGATTTATTTATGTTTCCCGTTCGTTGCTTCAGCTGTGGAGCTGTAATTGGACATCTATATGAGGAATACAGAAAGAAGGTAGAGGAAGAAGGCAAATCACCAAAGGAAGCACTGGATGAACTTGGCATAGAGAGATATTGCTGCAGGAGGATGTTCCTAACATATAAGTCTGTGATTAAGGAGTTTGCCCGATTTCATGGGGCCGTAGGGTAGCCTGGTTATCCTCCCGGCTTCGGGAGCCGGTGACCCGAGTTCAAATCTCGGCGGCCCCACTAAGGGGTGATGCCTATCAAAACCACATTTCCTTTTAAATATACTCGGTTTGAGAAAGCCCGTATCATTGGAGCGAGAGCTTTGCAGATAGCAATGGGTGCTCCTGTGTTAATTGAGACTGACAAGACTGATCCCCTCGAGATAGCAAAAGAGGAGTTTGAAAGAGGGGTCATCCCAATCACGGTTAAGAGGAGGAGAGAGAGTTTCGTTTGGCTTGAGAGATACGATCTCTTTTAATTTTTTTGCTTGCTAAGGCGAGCAAGATTAGAATGGACAAATAGGATGGCATAAATGGAGACTTAGGTTGCTGGGATTTCATCAGATTAAGGATCGTTTTATAAGTTCCGAAAGCCTTTGCATCGTAAAGTTTGAACTCGTTCCAAGCCAAGCGTTTTGGATGCTCCCCCAATCCGGGGCCGTGAATGGGGTAAGCTACGGTTGCTGGGGCATCGATTTCAGATACGAGGTCGTGGAGTTTGAGGAGGAATTCACACTGTTGCTGAGGGGATAGCTTTTGAGAAAAAATGGGAAGGGGGAGATCGTCCCTGTTTGCGAAATCGAAGATTATCAAGAGATCCGTTCCGTTAACGAGATCTGACAACCTATTCCACCTTTCGTAATCTATGGTTAGAGACAAAACCTCCTCCGTCGTTGGAGAAGCTGTAACGAAGTCGAGGTTAGGTCTTTTGTATGGGAACTCAAAGCAGTGGAACCATGTTCCTACTGTAAGACCCATAAGCTTTGCACCGTTGATGATCTTGGAACAACCGTCGTAAAGATCCTTAATCATCGGATGGTCAAAATCCAAGTTCAATCTCTTCTTGAGGTTTAGGGGCAATTGGAAGAAGAGATCAAACCAAACCGCTTGAGCACCAGCCTTTTTGAACGCTTTAGCCCTTCTAATGTAGTGTCTAACGACTTTCGGATCGCTGTAATCAGGAATACCATTGTGCCTTGGTAGACCCAAGTCCCAAAACAGTTTTTGCGTTTCCTCAATCGTGAAGGGTTTTCCGGTATCGGGATTGGTAATATCCCACTTTCCCAAATCGAGCAGCATCGACTCGATCTCATCTCCCGCTATCGGTTCAAAGGTTATCGGATCGAAGTTGAAGTCCCTTCTGAAGTTCGTGTAACCCAGTATCGTAGGACAGTAAGTTCTTCCCCTCACGGCATTTGTCTGTTCCTTAACGAATTCAAGCGTGTAAAACTCCGCTCTACACCAATTGACGAATTTTTCAGCTTCTTTCCTATTCAATCCGCATTTGGTGGCAATCTCTTTCGCCTGCTCCAAATCCGGTGGCATCGGAAATCCTACCATCCAATGAGCATACCAGATGAACCTCGCATCGAGTTCCTCTATCGTCCTAACAGCCCCCTCCAACCCTTCAGGAGGGCTGTGCAAGTTCCAGTAGTATATAGCTCTCCAACCGTTCCATCTCGAATTCCCAATCCCCGTAAATAAAGGTAGAAGGCCTGATCCCAATGCAAGCTTCATGAAGGTTCTTCTCTTCATGATCTCATCTCCCAAAGAAAGCTTTTATGATTTATGTGCGTAATCCATTTGGATGAGACTCTGGATAGGAATGGACGACACCGACTCGCCGAAGGGGATGTGCACGACCTATCTGGCGACTTTAGCAATCGAAAGGCTCGAGAAAGAAGGATTTAGACTCATCGGATTTCCCCGCCTCATAAGGCTGAATCCGACGATCCCGTTCAAGACAAGGGGAAATGGAGCGGTGTCTTTCCTCATAGAGCTTGACGAGTCAAGGAAAGATGATGTCATCGACATTCTGAGGGAGATAGTAGAAGAATATGCAGAGCTTAAACACGAGAGAACGAATCCCGGTGTGGTCTTCGTGGATGCCGATAGGGACGAAGTTATGAATTACCTTTCCAAATTTGCAATGAAAGCAGTTAGAGATGTAGTTCTCTTGGATGAGGCCCTTTTCATCATTGGCAAGTTCATGCTACCTCATCTTAGATTCAAAAAGGGGTTAGGGCTTATCGGAGCCCTCGCATCCATCGGCTTAGAACTTACGGATTACACGATCGAGGTGTTAGCATATAGAAAGCCCGAACGATTTGGAACGAAGAGAGAGATTGACGAGGAGTCCTTCTTCGATGCCGACTGGGAAACCTATCCAAAAACGTGGGATACCGTTGACTGGTGCAACGAAACAGTTGTGGCAGTTCCAAACTCACCCGACCCAGTTCTGTTCGGCATAAGGGGTGATGATTTCCACGCGATCATGAAGGCCTTCGAACTCGTAAGAACAGAGCCAATCGACAGATACATGGTCTTCATAACGAATCAGGGAACTGACATGCATCTGATTCACGAGAACGAAATTAAAGAGATCGAGAACTACCACTCTTACATCCTGCGAGGGAGGGTTGTAGAAGATCCCTACGATATAACTGGAGGCCACGTATTCTTTACGATAGAAACAAGATTTGGAGAAGTGAAATGTGCCGCCTTCGAACCGACGAAGCAGTTCAGGCACATCATTCGCAAGCTCAGGAAAGGGGATGTCGTGGAAGTTTACGGTTCTATGAAGAGGGACACGATAAATCTGGAAAAGATAAACGTCATCGAGCTTGCCGAAGTGTGGGTTGAGGAGAATCCGATATGCCCAAAGTGCGGGAAGAGAATGGACTCAGCCGGCAAGGGCAAAGGTTTTAGGTGCAAGAAATGCAAGACAAGGGCGTTTGAGAAGGTTCGAAGAAAAATTGAAAGAGATTTGGATACCGGCTTCTACGAAGTCCCTCCTTGCGCAAGGAGACATCTATCGAAGCCCCTTATTCGGATGAAGGGCGTTAAGAGGCACATATTTAGATAGCTATAAACCGTGGTGTAGAATTCTTATTACCTCTTCGGGCAGATTCTCCTCCTTGATCTTTCTCTCGACTTCACCTCTGTCGAATTCGAAGTCGTAGATGGATACATCCAAGCTCCTTGTATCTATCAGAGCGAATGTCGGGCTGTTGCCCTTTCTGTAGAATCCACATACTCCCGGACAGACGATCTTCCCGTAGGCAGTCTCAGCGATAAACGGCTCGTAACCTCCAACTATGAGCATCTCATACTTCTTCAGCGGTGCGAGCAACTGTTCATAGTATGATGAAGGCTGGTTTGGCAGAACTTCACCGTTTATCGGATCGAATGGATTGCCAAATGTGAACAAAAACTCGTTGTCACCAAATCTCTCAGCCAAGAACGCTGGAACTTCGTTTCTTATCCAGCTTCTGCCCTCCTTTCCTAACTTCTCCCTGTTCCATTCTACTATGAATCTATCGAACTCTGGAATCTCCTCCTTCTCCTCATCGCTCAGATCTTTCCACCTCGCAATTAGGTGGTCTATCTTTCCCCTTGTGGCCACTATACCCTCCCCAACCATTATCTCGTAAACCTCCTTGGGATAGGGCATGTAGCCGAAGACCCCCAAGATATAGATCCCCTTTATGTCCTTTCCCTCGTCTTTCAATTTTTCCACTTCCTCAAGCAATCTGTTCAGCGCGATCAAATTTCCATGCAAGTTTGAAGCCACAACGATCATAATATCACCTCCGCTCAAACAATGAGCTCAGCTTATAAATATTTTAGGACAAAGCTTTAAATATTTAATAATCAAATCTTATAGGGATGATCGTCCTTTTATTTGGCCTAATATTCGCCATCATGCTGATATACCTACTCAGCCTCTTCATGTGGCTCAGTCTCAAAGGAGTTGGCAGAGATAGGAAGTTTTTGGACGTCCTGCTCGTCAACATAATCGCTGTGGTGTTCTGTGGTATAATCTACTGGGTCATGAGCTTAGTTCCGACTTATGCAATGTTTGCTCCTATTGCAACCGGCTTGATTTATATAATTTTAATTAGATCGGTTCTGAGCATCCGACTTTGGGAAACACTACTTGTCATATTCTTTTCAGCCTTCGCATCCTCTCTCGTGCTGTTTGGAGTCGCACACCTTACGAAAATCGAAGTTTTCGAAGTTTGGGCATACCAGCTACTGAGGCTTGAGATCGCAGCAGATCTAATTGAATACCTTGTCAAGAACTACCATTTGATCGTCGAGCAGTTCGGAAGGCTGATCAGTAGATAAGCCTCTGAACCGGAATTATGAGTATGTCCCTCGCCCCAACCTTCTTAAGTTGCTCCAAAACCTCGAACAACCTATCCTCGTGAACGACCACATGAACTGCGAGCATTCCTTCAGCTTCTACTCTCATAACCGTCGGTCCCTTTAAGCCGGGGACTATCCTCTTCACATCTTCTAGCGCCTCTTCAGGCACGTTCATCATGAGATACATCATTCCGCGAGCGTTTAGAACGCCCTGAATCGATGTAACCAAGGCCTTTACTTCGAAGCTGTCCTTGCAATCCTTGTTAACTATCAGAACGGCTTCCGTCTCAAGAACTTCCCCGACCACCCTCAGGTTGTTAATCTTGAGGGTCGTGCCCGTGGAGGTCAGATCGAGGATCGCATCTGCGATTCCTATTTGGGGGGCGTTCTCACACGCTCCAGAGACTTCGACTATCTTAACGTTTATCCCCTTCTCTTCAAAAAATCTCTTAGCGATGTTTCTAAATTCCGTAGCAATTCTCATCCCATCAAGATCCTCCACAGTTCTCACGTCAGATTCAGACGGAACTGCAACGACCAACTTCGCCCTACCGAATCCAAGCTTCAGCAGAACCTCCACATCCACACCGGCTTCAACTACCATATCGTAACCCGTTATTCCGGCCTGAGCGGCGTTCATGTAGACGTATTCCGGAATGTCCTTAGCTCTCGCGAAGAGGACATTTATGTTCGGGTTGTTCGTTGAGACTATCAGCTTTCTCTCCTCGATTTCAGGCTTTATTCCAGCCTGCTTCAGCAGATCGAGCGAGGGCTGACTCAACCTCCCCTTGTTCGGAATCGCTATTATCATGCGAGCATCCTCCTGACCTTCTCGAATATGCCTTCGGGACTCTTCAATATTATCAGTATCAGCAGGATGTATAGAAATATCTCGTCCGAGACGTTCAAAGAGAGCTCTTGGACTATTCTGGCAAACACGTAGTTTTTGGCCAAGTATATCATGAACGCCCCGACGATCGGCCCGTATATAGTCCCCAGACCTCCTATAACCGCTGACAGTATGATCGTAAGCATCAGAGGAACGTCGAAGAGATCTGGGCCGACAGTTATCCTGTAATGAACCATCATAGCTCCAGCCAATCCTGCGAAGAAGGCGCTCAGACAGAACGCCATGAGCTTGTATTTAACCACATCTATTCCTACCGCTTCAGCAAGCTCCTCATCCTCCCTTATCGCCTTGAGCTTGATTCCCAGTGGACTCTTGATAACGTAAACCGTGGCGATTATGCAGAGGAGCATGAAGGCAAGGGAGATGTAATACTTTCCGATCAGACTCGAAGCTAACGCTTTCCCAAATCCCACTGAGAACCCTTCGTATCCACCAAAAACGTCCGAATAAACATTCAAGAGCTGGATGCAGATCAGCGGTAAGATGGCCGTAACCAAGGCCAGATAATAACCCTTAAGCCTCAGACAGATCGCTCCAATTGCAAAGCCGAACGCGACGGCCATCAAACCTCCCAAGATTATCGTGAGCCAGATGGGGAGGTGTGGAAGAATTATCCCAAGCCTCTCCGGATTTTGAAGCAAAGCTGTTGTGTATGCCCCTATGCCTATAAATACGGTGTGCCCCAAGTTGATCTGCCCCGCATAGCCGGCTATGAGATCCCAGCTTATGACGTAAACGACGAATATGAACGTCAATCCAAGCAGATACACTACCGACTGAGGGACGAAGAACGGAAGGATTGCGAGGATTGCCAGTGATAGGATTGCGAGCCACCTCATCTCACTCCACCCCGAACAGCCCCTTGGGTCTGACTATCAGTATGAATATTATCGTCGCCAGAGCCGCTATCTCAGCCCACCTCGGCTCGAACAGCATCGAGATCGCAACCTGAATGAAACCGATTATGAACGACGCTACTATGCTCCCCCTAACGCTTCCCAATCCACCCAATATGACTATTGCGAATGCGTATATCAGAACCCTGAAGGCCGTAGCAGGATTGACGGCGTATATCTGAGCGTATAGGATTCCAGCGAGACTCGCAAGCATCGCTGAGATCGCCATCGTGATCGAATAAACCCATTCTACATCTATCCCCACGAGCATAGATGCCTCCATGTCTTGAGAGGTCGCCATTATAAACTTTCCAACCTTCGTCCTCCTTATGAAGATGTCCAAGCAGACTATCACCACAACCGCAATCCCCAATATAAGGAGTCTGTTCGTCGGAACCGGAACACCCGCAATCGTTACCAATCCCGAAACGAGCGAGGGAAAAGACTTCGATATATCTTTGAATATCGCGAGCAAAATTTCTTCAACGAGCAAAGCCAAAGCAAGCGTTATTAGAATTACCATGACTTCATAACCCTTTACCGGACTTATGAGACCTCTATAAACGAGCCAACCAAACGCTCCTATCAATATGACCGCCGGAACTATCGAGAAAAACCCCAAATAGGGGTAAAGAAGGATCGCACAGTAAGCGCCCAAAACGAAGAATGTTCCGTGGGCGAAGTTCAAAATCCTCGCTACACCGAAAACTAAGCTGAAGCCTGAAGAAACCAGAGCCCAGATCGAGCCTATGATGATGCCGTAAATCAAGATCTCCAGCATCCACCGCAAGGAAATTGAAAAAATTTAAGAAGTTTACGATTGTTCAATCCAGTCCGGAAGGACGAGCTTACCAGTTGCCATATAGTTTGGGTATAGAACCACTTGCTTTCCTTCCTGCCACTGGCATATCCAGTTCCTGACGAATCCGTCGCCCCAAACGAGGTCGTGGTTCTTGGTGAAGGCAATCTTACCCCTAACTCCTTCGAATGGATGCTCTCTGTCGAACTTTTCAAGGTATTTGACCAGCACATCCGGATCGAACGGATCCTTCTCTCCAGCCTTTGCGGCCATCTCTACAGCAGCTTTGTAGAGATAAACTGCATCGTAGCAACCGTAAGCGCTGTAAGCTTCCGGCAGATGGCCAAACTTCGCCTTGTATGCGTTTAGGAAGTGCTCCATCTTTTCGTTTATCGGCGATGGAACTCCACCTCCGTCTGCGGTGTATATCTCTCCGAAGCACTTACCATCTGTTGCCTTCCAGAAGTCGGGATCTATCGCAGCCAGATCGTGTCCGGCTATGGGTATCTTAATCTTCATGTCGGCCCACTGCTTCACCAACGAATCGCCCCTAACGTGAGCCAAGATGGGAACTATCACGTCGGCCTTCTCCTGAGCCTTTATGAGGAACGATGAGAAGTCCGTCTGCCCCTTTTCTGCCTTTTCGTCCATCACTATTTCATAGCCGTGCTCCTCAAGCAGTGGCTTAAAGACCTTCATCACGTCATCGGTCCACAAAGCGTTGTCCCTGATTATCGCAACCTTCTTGATGTTCAAACCTTGAGATTTGAGAAAATCGAGCATTTCAACCATATCCAGTGGGAACGTGGACGCGTTCAGAACGAGGGGTCTGAAGTAGTATTTGTAGTGCTCGTAATCCTGAGCGACCTTATCCGTTAGCCTCGGCGATGAAGCATCTCCGAGCCATATTACCTTGTGACCGCTACTCGCCAAATCTGCCATCGTGTCCATCATCGAAAGGGCAACACCACTTGAGAATCCACCTATGATCACCTTACAACCTTCATCGACCACGAGCCTTCTGAATTCGGATGTGGCGGTGTTCTGGTCGAGCTTCGTGTTTCCAACCACGACCTCTATCTTCTTGCCCAATATTCCGCCCTGATCGTTTATCTCTTCAGCCGCGAGTTTGACGGCATTGGCCATCGCTGTTCCGTATTTGGTATCCATCGGACCGATTACTCCGATCTTTATGACATTCTCAGCTTTCTTTTCAGGAGTCGCTTTCTCCTCTACGGGCTTCTCTCCGGCGCATCCGAGAAGTAACAGTGCGATTAGAAGCAGTATGCCAAATCTTCTCATACATCAATGCGGATTAGAGCAATATTTAAATATTGTGTAAATTAGTAACAAATTAGCATGCTAAAGGTAGTCAATGTCACAAAAAAATTCGGTGAAATAAGAGCTCTGAACGGCGTCAGCTTCAGCGTGAAAGACGGAGAGATACTTGGCATAATCGGGCCAAACGGAGCCGGAAAGACGACACTATTCAGCGTTATTTCGGGATTCATAAAACCAGATTCCGGAGATATCAAACTTAGAGGGAAGAGCATCGTCGGAAAGAGACCTAACCAGCTCGTGAAGATGGGGCTCGTCAGAACTTTCCAAATAATCAAGGTCTTCAAGCATATGACGGTTGAGGAGAACGTTGAAGTTGCGAACTTCAACGGGAAAACAGCAGAGATCCTCAAATCGATAGGCCTTTGGAACAAGAGAAACATGCTCGCGAAGAACCTCTCCCAAGGAGAGCTTAGAAGGCTAAGCATAGGCATGGCACTCGCCACGGATCCGAAGATACTACTTTTAGATGAGCCCTTTTCAGGCCTGAGTCCAAAGGAGGCTGAAGATCTGGATAAAATAATCAGAACACTCAACGAGAACGGGATTACTCAAATAATCATCGAACACAAGCTCAAGGAGCTGTTCAACTTAGCTGAGAGGGTCTTGGTTCTGAACTTCGGGAAGGTCATCTTCGAAGGTTTGCCTGAAGAAGCGGTCAAAAACGAAGACGTGATAAGGGCATACTTGGGCAGTGTCAGGCATGCTCAGGGTTGAGGATCTGAGTGCGTTTTACGATAAGGCCCAGATACTTAGAGGAATAAATTTGAAAGTTGATAGAGGAGAGGTTGTGGCTGTTTTAGGCCCGAACGGAGCGGGAAAGACAACTCTGCTGAGATCCATCTGCGGTCTCGTCAGGACGAAGGGAAGTATAGTCTTCGCCGGAAAAGAGATATCCAATCTGAAGCCTCACGAGAGGATAAGGTTGGGGATATCCATCTGCCCCGAAGGAAGGAGACTCTTCCCAAACATGACCGTCGAAGACAACCTCAAAGTGGGAGCTTTGCTTGAGGAGTGCGATGATAGGCTGAGATACGTTTATTCTCTCTTTCCAAAGCTCAAGGAGAGGAGAAACCAGCTCGTAAAGACCATGAGCGGTGGAGAGCAACAGATGGTAGCTATAGGCAGAGCTTTAATGTCGAATCCGAAGCTGATACTGCTCGATGAGCCTTCGATGGGACTCGCACCTATAGTCGTTGAAAAGATTGCAAAAGCCCTCAAGAGAATAAAAGAGGATTTGGGAATTTCGATTCTGATCGTAGAGCAGAACATCAGCTTGGCTTTTGAGGTTGCGGATAGGGCTTACGTGCTCGTGAAAGGTGAGATAGTTAAGGAAGGGTCAATAGAGGAGATGCAGGACTTGGAGAAGAAGTATTTCGAGATTTAGCTTTTCTCTTCTCATTACTTTTCAATCCTCTTTTCATTGAGCATCGGATCCAAAAGCGGTTGAGGAATACAACAGAAGAGTCGACTTTCAATCCTCTTTTCATTGAGATACTCACAAGCACATGAGTTTGACCCAGATAAGGTTCTACCTTTCAATCCTCTTTTCATTGAGTCTAAGACAGACAGACAAACTGCCTACATGCTTGAAGAGCCTTTCAATCCTCTTTTCATTGAGTGCAAAGAGAAGGGACTATGCAAATACGGTATGTAGATTCTTCTTTCAATCCTCTTTTCATTGAGTCTTAGGTCATCCCTGCTTCTGATGCTTCCTGCATTCTCAACTTTCAATCCTCTTTTCATTGAGAAACCCTCATCGAACAAGCCCGAAAAGCTAATATAGCACCCTTTCAATCCTCTTTTCATTGAGCCAGAGTTGGTATATCGTAGTGCCACACTGGAGTGTCATCGTCTTTCAATCCTCTTTTCATTGAGTATGTCAGTATTAAAGGAGAAGCATTTGCAACTCGCAGACTTCTTTCAATCCTCTTTTCATTGAGTTGCAGAAAAAACGGAGTGGTTCACGGGTGCTGAACTTGACTTTCAATCCTCTTTTCATTGAGTTCTTGCAACAATGCGAAACTATCCCTACAAAGTTGGAAACTTTCAATCCTCTTTTCATTGAGTAAGCACTTCTCCCATAGCCTGTAGCATATAATACATCATCTTTCAATCCTCTTTTCATTGAGATGGAAATAATGGATAGCCTAATAACGACAATGGAGACAGTCTTTCAATCCTCTTTTCATTGAGTTAAAGGCTCATGAGATTGTAAGGAAGGCTATAAATGAGATAAACTTTCAATCCTCTTTTCATTGAGAATACGATCCGTTGACATTATTAACTTACGCTTTAGGCTACTTTCAATCCTCTTTTCATTGAGACATGTAACGCAATTCACGAATTTTATCGCGGACGCTATTAGCTTTCAATCCTCTTTTCATTGAGCAGTTTAGGGATGGGGTGAAAGGGTAGGATTGTTGAAGAGGGACTTTCAATCCTCTTTTCATTGAGTTCGCATGACTTAGATCTATTGGATGCGTGCTTAGTTAACTTTCAATCCTCTTTTCATTGAGCGAACATGGCGGTGGTATTTACGGGTGAATTCCCGGTATTGGACTTTCAATCCTCTTTTCATTGAGCTCCGCTCGATGTCGTGCCGGACGGCTTTAGTCATAAAATCTTTCAATCCTCTTTTCATTGAGTTGCACTGTGGGTTCTCAATGTTGTGAACTATTATCGCACCTTTCAATCCTCTTTTCATTGAGTCATAACGGGTGATCCCGATCAAGCCGATGACGAGATCAACTTTCAATCCTCTTTTCATTGAGCTCAAATCAACGAAAGCTCTTCTACGAACTCTTCTAAAACTTTCAATCCTCTTTTCATTGAGGGTATATATGGAGGAAATTATCGAGAAAGTAAACGATTTAGAGGGGAGCTTTCAATCCTCTTTTCATTGTTAGCATTCAGGAAATCGACAGATATAGCTACACTGACGAAAGAACTTTCAATCCTCTTTTCATTGAGACAGACACATCGCTTGGTAAGTAGCAAACCGCTTCCTCTACCTTTCAATCCTCTTTTCATTGAGTTATAGAGAGCTATGTTAGACATAAAATTACGGACTGCTATCTTTCAATCCTCTTTTCATTGAGTTGAGATTTTAGGAATGATAGTTTCTAAATCCGATAAGTTATCTTTCAATCCTCTTTTCATTGAGAAGACTATGCTAAGAAGCTCATTGAGGAAGGAGTGATAACAGCTTTCAATCCTCTTTTCATTGATTTAAAACCAAGTTGATTAGCGGTGTTAACTATGTAAGCAACAGCTTTCAATCCTCTTTTCATTGAGAGAAGCATGGGAATAAACATTAATGGCTACGGATTTAGAGCTTTCAATCCTCTTTTCATTGAGATACTACATCTGCAAGTACTGCGGTGAAAGGCTTGAAGGAGACTTTCAATCCTCTTTTCATTGAGTCCCGTAGTTGGCATGAGCGAACATCTTTTAGGCAAGCTAACTTTCAATCCTCTTTTCATTGAGTTTGAGGGGGTGCGGATGGACGAAGTCAGGGCTTTGTTGAGCTTTCAATCCTCTTTTCATTGAGTCGATTTCGCACCACCCGACACAACGGAACCCCTCCCTTTCTTTCAATCCTCTTTTCATTGAGTCCACAACCCATAAATAAGTAATTATTGTGCACCTCGCATTCTCCTTTCAATCCTCTTTTCATTGAGCGACGAATTAGCGATCGTAGGACGCGCAGACTTTATTTACGACTTTCAATCCTCTTTTCATTGAGACAGGGTTCGATGCAGCATCTACGTTTCTCACAGAAAACTTTCAATCCTCTTTTCATTGAGTTAGAAGTGCAGGAGTCGAGATTAAATATAGTTTGATCCGCAACTTTCAATCCTCTTTTCATTGAGTTTTGCAAATCTTGGGTTTACTGCCTCCTCTGCTTGGGGCAACTTTCAATCCTCTTTTCATTGAGTCTATGCCATAATATTCGTTTATTATGTCAACAATCTTCAGAGCCTTTCAATCCTCTTTTCATTGAGCATCACAGTTGTTGGCGTCGATGATTTCGTCGTCACCCCTTTCAATCCTCTTTTCATTGAGAGCTGGAAGCAACTGCTCAACGAGAAACGTCTTACTTGTCTTTCAATCCTCTTTTCATTGAGCATCAGGCTTGGCCAAAGACATATCTATAAAAACAATAGAAATCTTTCAATCCTCTTTTCATTGAGTTGCCAGAGCACTTGCTAAGGAGCTCAAGTTGCCCTTCCTTCTTTCAATCCTCTTTTCATTGAGCCTCAAGAATTTATGTAGCCACTCAATATAGCACACTCCACAACCTTTCAATCCTCTTTTCATTGAGTTTTCTTACCTCATCTCAATGATATGATTAACTGCATTTACTTTCAATCCTCTTTTCATTGAGTATCTTAAAATCTGCATTTGCAGCAACTTTTCCATCCGGCCTTTCAATCCTCTTTTCATTGAGTGCTTCAAAGCGTTTCTTGCTGCTCTGAGGACGAGTTCTTCTTTCAATCCTCTTTTCATTGAGATGGCACTGTGTTAGACCCGTTCTTCGGAACGGGAACGACTCTTTCAATCCTCTTTTCATTGAGACAAGTGGTAGTTAGCGTTCCTGTAATAGGTATTAACAAAACTTTCAATCCTCTTTTCATTGAGTTGGGTGATGTGAAATGGGGAGGAAATTAGGTAGTGGATTGGACTTTCAATCCTCTTTTCATTGAGTTTTGGTGAGGCGCACCCAAGCCCCCCTAAAGAACCCAACACTTTCAATCCTCTTTTCATTGAGGAGTTGGAGTATAGAGAAACTGAGGACTTTATAGCATTTGCTTTCAATCCTCTTTTCATTGAGTTTTGGGGCAACACTTGGGGGGTTTGGTTCATGGTTATGGGCTTTCAATCCTCTTTTCATTGAGATGAGAAAGGTTAGGAAGGGGGAGAAATTGACTGACGTTGCTTTCAATCCTCTTTTCATTGAGAAGGGTTGGAACTTAGTTCACTTCGTAAGAGAGAACAAGGAACTTTCAATCCTCTTTTCATTGAGTAAGAGGATTTTGGGTGTTTCGGAGGATGAACTTAAGCCTTATCTTTCAATCCTCTTTTCATTGAGAGTAAACGTTGACTTGCTTATTCGATTAGAGGAATGGGTCTTTCAATCCTCTTTTCATTGAGGGTATATATCGAACATGATTTAAGGTTATATGAGGCATATAAGCCTTTCTTTTTTGGGTATTTTCTCGAACACATCATGTCAACCAAAACCTTTATAACCTAACTCCCACATTGTTCGAGGAAAAATTTATATACTACCAACCCACTCGTCCATTCCCCCATTTTTATAATTCAAAATGTTCGAGAAGTCCAAATTTGTTGGAATGTATAAAAGATCAAAATTAAACGAAAAAGGTTATATCTCATCCAATTTTTACAAAATCCATATCTGAAACTACACACCACTCGACAAATACTCCAACTTCACAAAATATAACAAAATTAAATAAGCAAATTTCTACAAAACAAATTGTAAAAATCAGCTATAATACATAACTGCATAAAAATAATTATTACCTAATCAACTAAAGCACTATGCGGTTCGAGAACGTTGTCAACGTCATTCAAAGCGACCGTAGCCCAGTGAAGTCTTAGCTCCAACTCCAAACTCCTTCAGAACCGATATAAGCAGTTCCTTAGCTTTATCCAAGAGCTCAGACCCTTCTTCATCTCTCGGAGCTATTGCGAATTGGAAATCTATACCTTTGGGAACGGTCAAAAAGAATATTGGAACGGGAGAATGCCAATCGCCGGGGGCTTTTTCTACATTCGTTCCTAACTCCCTCTCACTTGCGGAGTAATATGGCTGATAGTGAGGATTCATTATGTCAAGTTCCAGAATCGGTTCTTTGTTTTCAGCATGCTCTTTTAAACAATCGTAGGTTGGAAAGGCGTCGAAGAAGATTATTTCACCCTCACGCTTTTGAGTTCCGAAAATAATTCTGAGTTCTTCGAGTGTTATCGATTTTTCGTTCAAGTCAAGGGTTTTGTAATTTTCAATCTTGGAATCATCGTGCTCTTCAACCAATCGCTGAACTCTCCCAGCGAGTTCGAAGAAATCATCTTTGCCGAACAGCTCTTTTATTTCGTCGAAGTTATCTTCGACGAGCTTGTATATGGCGTAATGCTTTGCAACACCTTTCAAAGCCGATCCGGGAATGTAAGGAACTCCGTAATTCCTATGAAGTCTTATGGAAGTCTCATAAACACTTTCATCTCCCAAACCTATTACTAAGCGGGACTTCGTCTTCATCGAAAAGGTTCTCGCCTTAGTAACCACCCATAGGTTTCTCAGGATTTTGTAGTGTTTTTCGTAAAGTTTTATTGCTTCATATGGCAAGTTAATTTGATCACCAAATCTATCATACTTGGGTTTTTCGAACTCGCCATCTATTTTTGTAAAAGGAGCGTATTTCGAAATTACGAGTCCTACGTTGTCGAAACTACCTTTATACTTGCCGTTGTCGAACGCATTTTGTATCACTGTCTTTAGATCTTTTGGAAGTGGAAAATACAAATTAACGACTCTCCTCACTCTCGTCACCCTTCAGCATGGCTTTTGCGAACTTCGTCATCCAGTTTAGGAGGGAAAGCACTTCCTGCGTGGCCCTAAAAACCTGAAGAGAGTCCGCACTACTCATTATCCATTCGAGCACATCTGTGTTATCGTCGTAAAATCCCCTTTCCTTGAGCCACTCGTTTAAGTGATCGTAGAGAGTGTCATACGCTTTCTTCTTTTTGGACTTGTAAAATGCCAGAGTGTTGCCGAGACCGTTGGCTAAGATGAGTGCTGGTGCACTTTTTACGTATCTCGCGTAATCTTCCTCGAATTCCGCACCCATTACGGATTTCACCTTCTCATAAGTGAACTTAGCTCTCTCCTGCTCAAGACTTCTCATCTCTCATCACCTTCAACTTTACGAAGCCTTTTCCAACGGTTTCGTTTCCTCCAACTTGCAGAAATTGACCGTCAAATGTGCTCAACGTCTTGGCGATATCCTCTGCAGTTGACAGCCCGTTTATCTCTTTCTTCGGCTTTCCAATTGCTATTACGGAATACAGTAGTGTATCACTCGGTAAATACTCCTCATACCACAGAGCACCCTCTTTAACAGTTCCGGTTTCAGCGTTTATCTGAACTCTTGCAACTATCTCCGTCGCCATGGTAACGAGACTCCTAAAAACGTCGTCATGAATAATGACTACTCGGCTTTCGTCTATCTGAATTGGCGAAACATCTGAAATTTTCCCAATAACTTTTGAAATATCCTGTTGATTACCGCTCAACACAATGTCTTCCAGAACGACTTTGCCGTCAACAAGCAGAGATGAATTTTTAGTTATTATCGCCTTGTTTTCACCTACGGACGGAACGTTAAAGTTTAAGGAAAATCCGGCAAGCTCCAAGTCTCTCCTAAACCTCCCAAGCACGAGTGGACAGGTAACGTAAGCAAACACTCCTTTCAGACTCCTAACCGGGAACAGCAGAACCTTGGCATCTCCGACGCTTATCGCTCCTGAATGTTCGTGCGCTCTATCCGTTGGAGGTCCGAAGATAACTTCAGTCTTCTGCTTGCTTTGAGAATTGTCTAATCTCTCATAAGCCCTTCTCAAAACACCCTTTAAGCTCTGCCCCCAAATCACGGGAAAGCCTGTATGCCTTTCCCTCTGAATCGGCAGGTCGATAACACTCAGCTCAGCCCCGCTTCCAGCATGCACCGGAGTTACGCTATACAAACCCAATATCAAAGCCTTCTCAAACATCTCCCCCACCCTTCAATAACTTCTCAAAAATGGGTTTTATCTTCGGAATATCCTTCTTAACCGTCAGCCAAACGACTTCCCAATCGACGCCAAAATAAGCGTGAATGAGCTTGTCTCTCATACCTGCTATAGCTCTCCAAGGGATTTCAGGATGTTTTTCCTTCAACTCCCTCGAAATATTCTTAACGGCTTCACCTATAATTTCTAAAGCTCTTACAACTGCATACTGCGTTTTCACATCTTTCAAAAATTCATCGTAATTCATACCCTTAACGAACATCTCAATCTTCTCTATGGCATCCAAGATGTCCTTGATGTAGTCTTCATCCGTTCTCATATGTAAACGACCTCTTTCAAAACTGTCTCTTTTATCTTCGGCTTTAACGCCCTTTTCATAACCAAATCGACCTTAACACCTAAGAGTTCGGTAAGATAATTTTCTAGCTCGACGAATTCCAACAGCGTTGGAGTTTCTTCGAATTCCACCAATATGTCGATGTCGCTACTTTCCTTTTGCTCTCCTCTAACGTATGATCCGAAAAGTCCGATTTCTTTTATCTTAAACTTTCTTCGAAGATTATCCTTGTTCTTTTCAAGAATATCCTTTATGTCATCCAAACTCTTCATTCTAACACCTCTTCAACGACGATATCTAGAATGTCACCTTCCTTTAGATCTGTATGAGATTGAACGACGACCGCTCCAATTCTCGGATCGTAGATTGCTATAAACGGCGTTGGATGGAATTTATGAGCTAAAAAGCAGTATAGCCATATCGGACCCCTTCCCGAAATTATAACCCCCTTTCTAGGATTAATTTTTGGTATTTTCAACTTCCTTAGCTCTTCGGGTTTTATTGGATTTTCGAGTTCAAAATGAACTATCGTAAAGTTTTCGAGTTCCTTAACCGTGAACTTCACCTTAACCACCCAACATCATGGATTTTACAGCGTAGATTATCACGTTTTCTTTCGATTTATACTTGAACTGAATAGTATCAAAGGATCTCCGAACCATCGTGACGTTATATTCGAATCCCGAGTGGGCTATGAAGTTTCTAACGATTCTCTCAGTTGAAGACTCATCAGATCCGCTGATGCCACCAACTCTGATATACATTTTCAAAGGCTTCCAACTCATCTCTATGTGACTCTTGGGTTTACCGTTTGTTGTTAAGCGATCTTCAAGAGATTTGAGTTGTTCCTCTACTATTATTCCGACTCTCGGCAGATTCTTGAATAAACTATTTGAAATGCTCCTTAATTCTTCAAGGGATATCTCGGATTTTGGAAGACTTTGAAAAATATTAACTGTGTTTAAAACTCTCAGAAGGTAGTAAAGTTTTGAGAGTGTTTTGAAATCTGAATTGAGCCCGGATCTTCTCTTGACAACTCTTCCATTTACATCGATGTTATTCAAGAATTCGTTAAGCTTATTATCGATCTCCTCCTTGATTTTAGCCTGATCGGGATAGAAGGTCGCAAATAGGAGCGGGTATCCATTCGCCACTGAGCTTATAAACGCGTTCCAACGATTGAAATTTTCACTCAAAAGGCTGAGAATAGGCTTAGGCTGAACATTCCGCTTTTCAACTGGTTTTATGTTTAGCTTGACCTTCCTCAACTTGTCCCCAGCAATCCCTCTCGGATAGGGTTCCGAATTCAAAACCGTGAGTCTAACGTTCCTCAAATAGGACGCCAACCCAAGCAGATTCAGCACGGCTCTATATGTCAAAACGGGCATGAAGTTTATGCCATGAGTTAAGTCAAGATAGACCTCCATGTTCGTAACGGGCAATAGTTCGGCCAGCTTATATGTAACGAAATGATAGTAGTCGAGGATGTCGCCGTAAACCTCGATGTTCTTGAACACACCTACCCCAGGAGCGATGACCAAATCGATTTCATCAAATCTTTCTCCGAGCTTGTTCTTCACGAAATATTCTATTCTTTCTCTAACGTCCTCCAATACCTCATCGTAACTCGAAAACACCCGTTGCTCTACGGAAGGCTCACCCGTCCTCTCGTTAACTAAATTCGCAAGCGTATCTACGACTACCACAATTATTTTATCAGGATCTATCGCCTCCTTTAGGATTGGCAAGGTGCAAAAGCTGTTCATTGCTATACCCTCGTAAGTATAGGTTATATCGCCCCACTCGAAGGGATTGCCCCACGGAACAATCAGAACCCTCTCTACCATTTTCCAACCCCCATAAAGCATAACCCGTAACCCAATCCCTTTAACTTTCCAAGCTTGAGGTAAGGCCTATCGAGCTCGATTTTACCTTCGAACTCCACGAAATAGACAGAGCCAGAAGGAATCGCGTACCTGTTAGGCTTTGGTCTGTTGTTCGCGTAATTCCACCCGCTGAAAACTAAGGGTTTGCCTACGAGGGGATAGATGTTTCTGATCCTAACGTTTAACTCGTTTTCGAGAAGATGCATTACATCCCAAGTGTAGCGATTGTCGTTTTTAACGAGGAGTGGTGTTGCGACGTATAGCTTGAATTCGCCGTTTCTGTTGATCTCCTCCTTTATCTCATCCCAAACTTTCTCAAGCTTGCTGAGAGGGTTTTCATCTTTTACCTCGAATCTTGCGAACCTACACTCTCCGCCCAGCCTTATTAATCCATTATTACCCAAGAGTCTATTTAACTTCCCGCCATCCTCTCCTATCCAAACAGAAATCTTAACGCATTTGCTCAATCTCAGAAATTCCGCCTTGTATAAGAATCCCTCCTCAGTTGTCTTGGTATCTCCAAGCTTTATTCCTATTCTGCTCTCCTTAATTATCAGATCATGCCTTACGATATCCTCAAGCTCATCTTCGTTTAGATCTTCTCTGAGGTATTCAATCAGATTTTCAAAGCTTAAAAACCCTCCAACGCTTTCGAAGTGAATGGATTTTCCTTTGAAGATGAATCTGTTCCAGTGCTCTAGGAATAGAGGTTTAACGAAAAAGTAGCCTTCAACACCCTTCGCTTTGACTACATCGAGAGGAGTGCTGAAGAATTCTTTATCTTTGAACAGGAAGTGCCCCAATATCTCGAATTTCGGTTCATCTTCTTTATATCCTGTAAATTCGCAAGCTTCGTCTGAGAAATTATTGTTAATCAGAATTGCACTTCTCAAAGCTCCGGCTATAGCTTGAGGCAAAGGAAATATGCTCCTCGCTAAATGAGCCTCCCCAGCCGTGTATGGCTTTGATTCCCTGAACATCAGGACGTCGTTCGGTTCGATTAAAATTCTCATGGCTGACACCTCAACTCCGCATCGCAATTGACGAGGATCTTCAAAAGGATGAACGAACTTTTAATCTGTTTCTTCAAGATCAAACCGTATAGTTTTTTGTAGAATTCGCAACGATCAACGTTCAAAACGTCCTTAAGCTCTTCGTAGATCTTGCCCACCGACAGCTTTTCATTCTTTATCAATCCGTTAACCTTCGAATTAGCCCTTACGAGTTGGGTCCTCTTAATATCTAATTCCAGCTCTTCAAAATCGTCTTTCGTAAGCGTGACTCTGACGTTCTTAGCCATATTTAAGACTCTTTCAGCCAACACCTTTACCTTCTCACCCTCACCGCTGTAATGCCTCGAAAACTCGAATTTCAGATATTCCCTTAAAGCGTTTTCATCGCTCGGCAGGCTCTCTATCTCCTGAACTACGTGGTAGATTATCCTCCTCGAAAGGTTCGGCTTCACGTCTCTCTTCGAGTTCTTTATAAGTTCGACGATCTCTCCTATTTCGCATACCAAACTCCAGTTGAATACTACTTCATCGTAGCTACCACTTCTCGCGAGATAGCCGATCGCAACAGCATTTCTACCGAGTTCCTTAGCCTTCTTCTCAAGCTCTCTTGCTTTATCGAGTGCATCGTATAGGGGATGTTTGTAGTGGACAATCAAAATTCCAGCACTCATCGTCTTGGCTGGGAGAACGTTCCATCCATCCCATTCCCCTCCGAACTTCTTTTGGATTTCATAAGCACATGCCAAAGCTGAATCTACCGGAAGCAAAGCTAAAACGTCGTCTCCTCCCGCATAAATTAGTTCTCCTCTGTAATTTTCGACTATGTCTGGAACGATGTCTATCGAAAAGTGTGCGAGAGCCCTGCTTATTGCTGAGTGGGTTGCTGGGGTAATCAGCCTTCTTGTGTTTTCGACTTTCATCTTTGCTTTAGGAGGAATGTATTCCAAAACTCCGGGATGAAGATAATTCTTGACGGGTTTCATCTCCTCTCCTATCAGCATTTTACCCATGTCATCTCCGTCCATCATCAGAATCGCGTAGTATTTTGGAAATTCACCGATCAATCTTTCAATATCCTTTACGGCGTTTCTCGCATTTTCAAGATACTTATCGACATTCAGAATTCCCTCAATTCTTTCTTCATTAATCCCCAGCGTTTTTGAAATGGCTCCAATATTTGTTAGATTTTCTTTATATATAAGTTCATAATTGGTTGGTAATTGTAGATGGTCGAGACTCCACATTGTGTATGATTTAAATAATCCCATCAACAGTGTTGCATCACCACTTTGTAGATGATCCAAAATCGTGCTCACATTTTCGAAAAATGACTTAAGAGACTTGTAACAACCCAATTTTCTTGCAAGATTATTGTCATTAATAACATCATAAAATGTTACATTCTCATCTTCCAGTTTCTTTCTCAAATCCTCATCCAGTTTCTTCCTTAAAGCGACTTCGGAAACCGATTCAAATCCAACTTTGATCTTCCACTTATCGCCGATCCATTTGGGATAAATTCTCTTAACGAGACATACGGGACACAATCTCTCGTTTTCTTTAAAAGTTGCTCTGTTCAAACCCTTCCATGTGTCTTTATTTCCAATGATTTCAAGTTCACCGCAGAGGGTGCATTTTTCTTTACCCAATCCTTCTAACTTGACAAACTTCCTCGATTCAATCGCAACCGTTTCTTCGATAAGCTCGAACATCAGGGAATAAAGATCGAAAATTTGTCTTTCGTATCCAGATTCTTCGAGCAAAGATAACCAATTCTCGTATTTTTCCTTAATCTTATCTGGTAACTTGTCTATAATTTTGATTAGGCTGTTCAAATCTGCCGAAATTGCACATACGGTTATGTTAAAGTAGTTCTGAAGTAATTTGAGATAATAATTTTTCATATAGGTATTTATTTTACTGCTTAACGATGATTCATTTAGCGAGAAATCCAATAGCTCCTCAAGTGTCTTGTCGATAACTCCCTTTATTTTGTTTCTAATACTGCCGACTTTATCAGCACCAACGATTGCGAGGAATTTATTAGGTATGTTGGCAATATACAGCTTTTCTTTTGATTTATTTCCATTTTTGGCTTTTTCTGGAATTTTATCAAAGTAGATTTCAAATTCTTTATCGAAGAATGGCTGACCTCTCAAATGTGGAAAGACTATTGCATCCGGCCCAAACTCATCCACCACAACCTTAATCGCCTGAAACGTCAGAAAGCTGAGTAAATGACTTCCAGCCCATAGATCCTTCTCCTTCCTCGCATTTTTAATGAAATCTTGGACTGGCGATATTTTGAACATCAGAAGAGCTGGTTTAGCACCGCTAATCGCACCATATATAGCCGAAGATGCGTCGAGATGATCCCATATCGTATGATCTGGACAACGGGTATCTGCTGGCAAGTTGACTGCTTCCTCTGCAAGTGAATTGTAAATACTCTCATTTTCACCGAAAGTGGCTTTGATGAAGCCAGACCACTTCTGCTTTAGCATCTCAGCCAGTCTTTTCCTTAAAGTCTCTTTGTAGTAATTCCAGATTCTGAAGTATCCTTTCTTTCCTACACTACCCCCTAGTTCTTTCAGACAATCTATCTCAGCGTTTAAAACATCATTTATGAATTCGTCAAGCTTTGAGTAACCGTAAGTTCTTCTTAGGTAGTCGCAAAACCTGATAAGATTCCCATACTCTTTTTTACAGCCTGTTATCGGATGCCTTAAAACAGGATATCCTACATGCACGTATGTCCCGCTCGATTTCGCATAAAAATCTGATGAAGGCTCTTTTCCATTCGAGTCAAACACTATCCTTTGAAGTGAGGAGGAAATTACATCGGCTTTAATCTTCTTCCAGCTCAATTCAATGTTACTTAGTAAATTTTCTGCTCTTTCTTCGTGGTTCAATATTTTCAGAGCTTTATCTGGTGGATCGTGGAGAAATGCTATAAGTTTTTCATTCCAATTAATCATTTGAACACCTCCAACGATCCAAATACAGTTCTTTCATTTAATGACTCATCAAAATTCGATAAAATTAACCAGTCCACAATATCATTTATATAACTGTCAGGATGATAGGGATCTGTATAAAACTTAATTATTTTAACATGTAAAAATTTTCCAATATTTATAAGTCCAACGAACATGGGTGAGCCCCTTCTACATTGACCTAACTTACGTAACTTATCTCTAATGTCTCCTACTCCTTTACCACTAAGCTTTATGGGCAATCCAAATACAATTCTACTTTTTTTCTCAATTTCTTTTCTTCTGAAATTTGTATACTCATTTTGAAATCTTTTAAGTGCTAAAACTGGATTCCCCGTTCTGGGATTCCAGAGACCAACACAGGCAGTTTCTGAGCTTAAAATCGGGTATGTCTGAGGATGTATCTTTAGCCTCCTCAAGTTAAAAGCCTCTCCAATTGCATTTATTGCATTGTTTATTGAGTTAGTTAGATCCCTATACGACGTGAAAGTGCATGCAATACCTCGTCTTTCAAATTCGTCAAAATCTCCTTCAACAAATCTAACGCTACCAGCACCTCTTCTACTCCTAAAACCGATACCACCCAAACATGCGAGTGCCCAGAGTGAAACCAACGAAGCTACATATGCTTTGTAATCTGAACCTTTCAGCTTTATCTTAAATCTTATTCCGGCTGAGTAATAATATCGGGGTCTGCTTAATTTTATCGAGAACCACAGGTAGGATAGATCCCTAAAATCACTAAAATTAAATTCTTCAGGTTCTGGAGCTTCAACTTCAACGATAACCCTGCTCCTCTGCCCTGTGCTTCCAAAAACGTATTCCTCGGCTCTTCTCAATCCAGCGATGTCGTCACCGAAGTAATTTCCAGCCAAAGCCCTGAACCACCACCTCATCAAGCCCTTTATCGAAGAAGCTCTAATCTCCGCTTTGCTTTGATCTGCACCTCGCATAAAAATCGGAGTTATCGCTTCGAGTTCAAATTCAGCTTTAAACATCGTTTGATATTATTGGTTTTCGACTTTTTAAAACTTTCCTCTGTCCATTATTAAAATAATCTTATGACTTAAACACTTTAGATTCTATAATATAATTAGAAAGATTTATTAGTGATCAAATGTAAACGATGGTATAGGAGTGATTACATGGTTATACACATTCAAACGGAAGTTGATGATAAGACGTATAGAATGCTCAAGAAGATAGCTTTGCTCAGGGGAAAAAGTTTGAAGGAGATAGTCAGAGAGGCCGTATCCAAATATGTAGAGGAGAGCAAAAAGGATATAGAAAAGGCAACTAAAGAAGATTCTATCTGGAAAGCTGTGGGGGTCTTTGAAGTTGAGAGCGATGCCAGCGAGAAAGACGATTGGGGGTGCGTAGATTGGCAAAGCGAATGAAACCCGAAAAGATTTACATGGACACTACTGCCTTAATAGCTTTGGCGAATAGGAAAGATAAAAATCATAAAAAGGCTCGGAACTTTCTCAACTCTAAGCTTAATGATGGAGTTCTATTCGTTATAGGAAGACCAGTCTTTGCTGAATTCTTAAATGGAACGTCTAAGAGGGTTGGAAAAGCTAAGGCGATAGAACTTTACGAGGCATACACGAAAAGCAAGTTTGTTATAATTGAAAAGGAGACGGAGGAGGACTGGAAACGAGCATGGGATATATTCCTAAAATATGATGATCAGGATGGTATGGATTTAGTAGATTGTTTGAGCTTTGCAATTATGGAAAGACTAAATTTAAAGAAAGCTTTTACCTTTGATAACGATTTCGAAACATATGGATTCGTAAAACTTCCTTAACTTTAATAAAATTCATCCGAATTATACAATAATAGTAGCAATAGGTAGCGATGAGATACTATTTTTCTTTGTCAGCAGTGTTGGGTCTCCACATTACCGATAAAACTCTTTTATCCACTACCCGTTAGCGGTTATTATCGACAACTGGCCACTTTCAGAAATGTTGCAAAAAGCGAGATTTTGCAAATAATAATTTTATAAAATAAGTGAATATACTTATGCCAGAACTCGATAAAACTTTTATTCGTTTAAAATCAAAACATTATTTAATGAACCTTACGGAATATGGACATTTAATTATCGACGAATTTGGAGCAGTTTTAAAGAAAAAGAAGAAGAGAATTCTCGTAATTGCGGACAATAGAAAGGATGAAATTCCGATAAAATCGGTTAGAGATCTGATAATTTCCGGTAAGGTTAGCATATCTTCCGAGCTGATAAAGGAGTTGGCTGAATCTGGAGTTGACATACTGTTCACAAGCCCTACTGGTAAGCCAGTTGCAAGAGTTGTTAATGCAAAATCCGGTGGAACGGCCGAAAACAGATACGAACAATACAGGAGCCTTGAGGATATCAGGGGAATAAGAATAGCCAAGTCAATAATCTCGGGCAAGATCAGAAACCAGATGTCAAACGTCAGATATTACTCAAAAAGTAGAAGGATGAACGAAGTAATCTCATCGAAGCTCTACGACATCTACCGAATCATAAAGGAAAAGTTTGAGAAGTTGAGTTCGGAGGATTTTGACGATTTGAATTCAGCGAGGAAGAGGCTATTGGCGTATGAAGGTGAGTGCGCGAACTACTATTGGAATGGAATAAAACTCGCGTTGGACAGCTATAACTTTGAAGGGAGAAACCAGAAGGGTGATGATCCGGTAAATCTAAGCCTAAACATCGCATACAACATGTTGATGGGACAGATTTGGAAGTTCACGCTCAAATTCGGCTTGGACCCGTTCATGGGATACATCCACGTTGAGAGACCGGGTAAGTTATCGCTCGTTTTCGATCTGATGGAACCGTTTAGGCCTATGGTCGATAGGTTTGTCATAGGGTTTCTCAAGAAGTTAAGTCCAGCACATTTCTCTGAAAAAGCCAAGAGTAAGACAATCGCACTACTCAGAAATCAGTTCTTCGAAGATTTTATGCAGAGTAAACTCGAATACAAAGGTAGAAAGATGCGGATGGAAACTGTGATGTTCTACTACCTCCAAGAGTTCGTGTCGTTTTTGAAGGGTAACAGGGATTCGTTCACGATCCCATATCTCCCGTGGTGATTTGTATGTACTACCTCGATCTGATCGAGATAAAAAGGCTAACAAAGGATCTACTGCCGAGGGCAAGAGATCATCAAGTCGATGAGAGGCTCAGAGGGTGGAACTGGTTCGACAGTCCAATCAGACCTTACTCGAACGAACTGCTACTACCGGTTTGGGACATCGCCTGCTCGATATGCCCAACGAGGAGAGATGCTTGGATAAGACACAAGATTTTGAGAAGATCAGTGCCGACTACGGTTCATCAAGCTAAAGGATTCATAGTTCACAAACTAATCTCATCGATGTTTTTGAAGGCTAAGAAGCTCGTATACTTGGGATACAATGAGTTGAGAGATGAGTTGATCAGAAATGCCGAGGAAAGCATCAAAAAAGAAATATCAGAAATGAAGAAGAATATAGATATCAGTGACAAGGATGTAGATGATCTTACGGATTTCTGCAAGCAAATAGCAAGATGGCAGGCGACAAGAATAGAGAGCAAAGTTCTGGAAATCAAGGCTAAATATCCATTTTTGAACGAGGAGAGTTTAGTTCAGCTTTCGTTTCCGATCGCTACGGAGATAGTTGTAGATGGCAGCCTCTTGGGTTTGAGCAAGTATCTGAGGGCGGATGCCGCTTGGATGCTCGGAGGAATAATATTCGATGTTAAGTTGGGGAGAAAGGAGGAATGGCATAGGCTTCAGGTGGCCGGCTATGCTTTGGCTTTCGAGAGTATATTCGAAAGACCAGTCGATATAGGTTGCACAATTTACGTTTCCAAAGCTGGAAGCAATATAAGGATAGACCGAGATTTTTATATAATCAGTGATTATCTCAGATCGAGCTTTTTGGAGAAGAGAGATGAGCTTCAAATGATGCTTTTGAAGGATGAAGAGCCAGACATTGCAAGCAACTGTCCAAAATTCTGCGTATTTAGAAGTTTTTGTTTAAAATGAATTCTATTTTTTAATTATTAATTTATTATCTAATTTTAACACTCAGTCCTCTTTTCATTGAGTCCGGGAGCGACCTACGCAGATACATGCATGCGCAGAGCTAACTTTCAATCCTCTTTTCATTGAGCTGTGTCAGATAGGATGATAAAATACGTCGTTAAAAGGTTCACTTTCAATCCTCTTTTCATTGAGTTAGGATGATCTTCTCGTTGATCGCTGAAGCTATCAGACTTCTTTCAATCCTCTTTTCATTGAGCTTGCCTTTAACCGTCAGCTTGCCTCTCTGCATTAGCACCTCTTTCAATCCTCTTTTCATTGAGTTCAAATTCAAGAAAGCGTTCAGCAGCAGATGAACATCCCTTCTTTCAATCCTCTTTTCATTGAGCTAGGGGAATAACTAAAGCAGTTGCTGAGGTTGCAGGAAGACCTTTCAATCCTCTTTTCATTGAGAGGTTGGCAATTATACTCGGGGCAGGGAACGGCTACTATTACCTTTCAATCCTCTTTTCATTGAGAAAATGGAGGGTGTGGTTTGGGAGAACGGAGTTGAGGTATATACTTTCAATCCTCTTTTCATTGAGCGTATCTTTTGCAGGAATATCAGCGCTGGATGGCTTTAGCCTTTCAATCCTCTTTTCATTGAGCTAAGCCTGAAGAAAAGAAAGTTGAGTGGCAATCGATAATCTTTCAATCCTCTTTTCATTGAGTTCAAGGATGGCAACAACCTCGGAATTACGAGAAATGCTTTGATCTTTCAATCCTCTTTTCATTGAGGGTATATATCGAACATGATTTAAGGTTATATGAGGCATATAAGCCTTTCTTTTTTGGCTTATATTTCGAACACATCATGTCAACCAAAACCTTTATAACCTAACTCCCACATTGTTCAGGAAAAATTTATATACTACCAACCCACTCGTCTATTCCCCCATTTTTATAATTCAAAATGTTCGAGAAGTCCAAATTTGTTGGAACGATTCCATATGAGTCTCTAAGAAAAAACATCAATTCGCTTTCAACCTTCCAACTAAACGACTTCAAGATCAAGCTTCTTAATTTCACCACACCGACCAAACCAAACATATTCCTATTCTATATTCTCAATTTTACAAAAACCATTGTAAAACCCAACGAAAAATTATAAGTATATAATTATAATTCCCTTATCGACGTAGTAATCTTCACAATTTACCTAACAACAAGCGTTAAGTCCTCTCAAATCAAAATGATTGGCATGAAAGTTTTAGTTGTTTATGACATAACCAACGATAGCTTAAGAAATAAGGTTGCGGATATTTTGAAAGACTTCGGTTTATTCAGGATCCAGAAAAGCGCTTTTATAGGTTATCTAACGAGCGAGGAACGAAAAGACTTGGAGAAAGTGTTGTCAAGAAAGAATTTAGATGGTAACGACCGCATAGACATCTTCCCAATCTGCGATCGCGATTTGAAATTCCATTCGAGAATCAGGCACGATGGGATCTTTTATGGCGAGAAGTGGGATTAAGCTATGGGTGAGAGATGTCGAACTGTTCCTATTTTGTCCGATGGTTTTCTACTTCTCAGTAGTCTTGGGGATGGAGACACCGAAAGGTTACTGGGCCGATTTGGGCAAAGATATTCAGCAAGATGTGGAATCGATCATCTCAGAGCGATTTGAGATTCATGCAAAGGAATTCGAGATTGAGAGCGAGAGGTTGGGCGTTAAGGGTAAGGTGGACTTCGTGATCAAAGATGGTAGAAGCTTCGCACCTTTAGAAGTGAAATACAGCTATAGCCTAAAGCCGTGGTGGAAATATTCGGCGGTCCTCTACGGAATCCTGCTCGAAGATACGTTGGGTAAGCCAGTGAAGAGATGCAATCTCTATCTGACAGAATCGAACGAATTTAAAATTATTGAGTTAACTGATGAAAACAGGAAATTCGTCGAGAGCGCTGTAAGGAGATGTTTTGAAGTCCTCAACGGCAAAACACCCAAGCCCTCAAAATCTAAATCTTGTAAAAACTGCGACTTCAGGTTTCAATGCTATGAGTTTTAGAAGTAAGTTATGAAGTTAATAATAATCAGCGGTATAACTTAAATAATAGGTATCTGTTCTTTCGAAAAAGTATTACCTCACTTCACCAGATTTCGACCTCCAAACCCTTAATACGGAAATAATGCTTAACGTTTCGGGTTAGAATTCTTTCACTGTGAGCTAAAGCTATGCTGGCTATGAGTGTGTCCATTTCACCTATTGGCTCACCTTTCTTTTCGAGTTCAGCTGAAATCTGCCCATAGAGATCGGAAGCTGTCAGATTGAATTCGAGTAACGCTACTCTGCTTAAATTTTCTCAACTTTGTTATCGCTTTTTCGTCTTTTCTTATAAGAGCTATGAGAAAATCCGTTTCGAGGCAGACTATTTTGCCACATCAAAGCTCAATGGTTCTACTTTTAACTTTCTTTCTGCTCCTGTGCACGTCTTCTATGCTATCTGCCAAATCCTGTGGAAACTCAGTAGACTCAATGTATTCCAATAAGCTTGCACTCTTCGTTATCCTTACTATAACATCGCCAAATGATTCCCCTTTCCTCTTTAACTTCTTTAAAGCGTTATACGCTTCTTCCGATATCGTCAACATTTTGTGACTCATACCGTTAAGTGTATTTAACCGTTTTTCAAAAATTTTTCATTAGCATTGTAGCATTTCGATCTTGTAAAATTCAATAAACTCTTTGAGGATATTGTAGAACTTGGGTGGTCTTTTCGTTCGACCTTCAGACCCTCTATAATCGCATATCTGCAAAATAACAACAAACGTTAACATTTCTTTTCTGAACGACTTGTCACCTACGAAGCGATCCCAAATCGTCCTATTCACGCCTTCGACCTCTCTATACATGTCGTTAACGAACCTCTGCTCTAGGACGAGTATGTCGTTTTTACACTCAAGTTTATCCTTTAAGTTCTTTAGATATCGCAGAAATTCGTTTGCTCGTAATCCATAACTCTCAAGAATGTCTCCTACGATCTTACACATGATTTTGTAATCTTTCTCCGTCTTGCAAACCCGTAACTCCCTAACTTTTCCTCTTTCTTTTAAACCCATTGCGTGGTGATGATATAGGATTGTCGAGAGTATGAGCAGTCGATTAAGTCTACAATCTTCTAACCAAAAATACTCATCCGCCAAATACGTTGAGAAGTATTCGTGTCCCTTGAAGTTGAGATACTTTAAACATTTCTCCTTGTCTAAGAACACGTTCGCCTGATAGAACAACTTGCCTATGTCGTGAAATGCTACGATCATTCTTAGGTATTCCTCAACCAAATCTTCGTCTCCCTCAAATAGCTTTACCGCATACTTCCAGATTCTACTTTCCTTTAACTCATTAACAGCCTTTAAGGCTTCGTCTATGTGCTCCTTCAACGTTTGCTTTTCAATATCTGCTGATTTACCTTCGAAGAACTTATCCACCTCATCCGCTTTGCCCCTTAAGAATGCATAGACATTAATCACGCCAATCAAACCTCAATCCCAATTCGTTATCGTATTCAGCATCGACGACAAAAGCTATAACGTTGTTTCTAATGATATATCTTAGAACTTGTCGTGGTTTCAAGTATCTGTCCTTGAGCTTGTCTCTTAGATAATCGTCAACTTCTCTGTATCCAACTTCATCGTTTTCCTCAGCCATAACACCGATCACACGCTCCGCCTTACTCTCAAACGTTTCAAAAGATATGGGCACTACATACGTTCTTATGAATTTGGACAGATCTAAACGTTGTAGTTTCTCAAGGGCATCATTCGATGTTATCGGAACTATTAAGCCATCTCTAACAAAGCTCCCTTCCATCTTAAAGAAGGTTTCAACTGCCTTCAGCGATGCATCTTCTAAGTGCAGAAATATCCTCTCGAAATCTTTTATCGATCTCTTATCGACTCTAAAACAGTCTTTACTGTAAACGTAGTTAAGTAACTCCTTGAACCCCTTCTTAGATTCAGCTTCGGGTAGATGGACGTTTAGATTTACGATCGTTTTACCATTTCTTATGTCAGAATTTTCCATCAGCCAATCTAACGTTTTTTGGGTTAATACACTATCGTAAACTTTGTATCTGTTTCTTTCCGCTTTAATCTTGCCATCTTTACCTTCATACCAGATAATAATCCTGCCAACTCTTTCATCATATCTCAAAAATCTGCCTAATCTCTGAATTAGAGAGTTCGCTGGAGCTATTTCCGTAATGAATAGGTTTGATGAGATGTCCACTCCAGCTTCTATCACCTGAGTAGATACTATGACGTATTCGTCTTTATCTCTGATTTCTTGCAGTTTTTGCAGTTTCATCTCCCTATCCTTTTCGGAAAACCTCGAATGAAGCAATACGGCATTCTTATCTTTAACGAGGTTGTAGAAGTTAATCGCATCTGCGATCGTGTTGAACACCACTATAACTTTGGAAAAATTCTCATTTTCATCAATCCATTTTAATATCAGTTCGTATTTATCCTGCTCGTTGGAAACTTCTTCTAAAATGATATCGTAGCTTTTATTCGCTCTCTCTTTGCAGAAGTCTGGATCTATGTCTTGTTTAAACTCTATGAACTCAACGTCTGGGACATATTCCCGAATTTCATCTTTCAACGAATCTGGAATGGTTGCACTCATCAAAATCAGTCTTTGATCGAAATCTATGCAGATTCTCATCAGAGCAATTAAAAAGCTTAAAGACTTCGTCGAGTCCGCTAGTAGGTGAACTTCATCCAGCACTATATTTGACAGAGCAACGGAAGCCCAAGAGAAGAGGTAGTGTCCTAAACTTCCAGTTGAAGTCCCGTCCCAAGATCTAACGATCTTATCCATGTCTTCCGGCGGAATTCCGAATAAGGTCATCGACAGTGTGTCTACAGTTGTTAAGGTTATCGGTTTGATCAGATACCGTGAATCTGGGTTGTGCATGTACCTCTTTCCAAGTATATCTTCGCTTACAAGACTTTTGAACTTGTTATACTGATCTTCCAATAGGGTTCTCAGAGGAAATGCTATTATCGACTTCAGCTCTTCGTTGATAGAGTATAGAGCTACAGTAGCTGAGATTGTCGATTTTCCGTAGCCAGTCGGAGCTTCTATCACGAATACGTTTTTATCGCTCCAATTTTCTTCGAGCTTCTTGATAGCATACTCTACGAACGGTCTCTTGTTTTTTCCTCCGAACCACGTTTCAATAACCTCACTGAAATATGTTGTGAGCATGTTAGCACACCTTGAAGGCTCTTGTTATCGTATCTACTACGAACTTGGCATCGTTGATAGCCTGCATAGCCTCCTCGGCTGTGTATTCCTCTAACGGGATAAAATCCTCAGCACCGTAAAAACTGAGCTCTCTTTCTTTTCTAAGTCTTTTGGATATAGTAGCTATTTTCTTAAGGTTTTGTCTGAGTTCTTCTGGAAGTAAATGTTCGTATTTGCCCAATATCTTATCACTATCATCAACTGGGAGTTCAACACCTATTAGTCTTAAAACTGCTTTTAAAGCCAGTTCTACGACTTCTTGAGCTTCTCTAACAACATCAGGATAGTCTCCCTTTTCATATAGGACTTCGAGCACTTCTAACCTTATCTTTGCTCTTTTCAAGTAATCAATTGCGAGTCTATCCAAGTTTTACCACCCCTATCGGCTTACCCTTCCTGACAACCCAAACTTCGTGACCGTTTACATATTCTTTGTAGCTACCCCAAGATTTTATGAGTTCTTTCACTCTTTCAAGAATTGATTGTATAAAATTATCTTTATCAAAGATAATTATTTTATGTTCCACCATGTCTAGATACAGCGGATTGAAGTATCTGGCTTCATCTTTACTGAGGATAACTGGTGTTATGTCCATGTATATTCCTTCGTCGAGTAATTTCATCGCTAAGGATTCTAATGGCATTTCAATCTTTTCAACAAACTCCTGTAATCTTTTTTGTCTTGATTTTTTACACCTTTCTAAAACTATAAGTATGTCGAGATCGGAGTTTGTCTTGTTTTGTTCTTTTGCATAAGATCCAAAGATTACAATTGAAACTAAGTTGTTATCGTAATATTCTTTGATTCTTTCCATCAACTTCTTGATGTATTCTTTGTGTGTTTTTGTGAATGTCCTCATTATTATATCCTCCTGAGCATACCGTAATCACATAAAATAAAATTACCCGATTTTAGTTTGCTTCCGGGAGTAGCACATATTTCTGCATTGCTAACTTTTTGTCCAGCACCCTTATCAGACCATTCTAAACCTACAACTGGTTCAATTTCTCCAAATTTTAATTCAAGTCCATCCAACTTTACGTGAGCAATAGCAATATCTAAATTTTTGAGAATGGGTTGTTCTTTATTTAGCTCAACATCGTATTTTCCAAAAATTTTGTTATTAGTTTCTTTGGTTAGTTCCAGTAATTTTAGCTTACCTAATCCATAATTCCTTTCTCCTCCAACAAATAGTTGATTTAAGATATTATTTTTTAGATTATTTCTTCTGTAGTATCTTTCATTTTTAGCGAATATGACCTCTATGTCCTCATTTGTTTCCTTTATAATTACATCATAGACCTTTTTACCACTATTATCTTTAGCTTCTTTAGTATCCATATTTATAAACAAATATCCAATCCAGTATACATTAATAGCCTTATTCTTAATTTTAATTTTATTTTTTATAAATTCAAATTCATGCAAGCTTCCTTCTTCGGCTGTTTTTGTGCTGACATCCAATGCTGTAGAGACGAACGAACCAATGAATCTCTGTTCAAATTCCTCTTTTGAAATTTTACCAAATTTTAATCCATTATCCATATAGCTCGGTAGGAAAACACCAAATTTTGATCCATTTAAATTTACATAAAAGTCAGTTAGGTCTCCAACATTAATTTCGTTTTCTTCCTTTATGGCAGGATAAAAGTAAGTTGTTCTTATATATTCTCTAACAAAATTTCCAGCAACTTCATAATCTTTGGGACTTGGATTTTCAAATAAAGCTCTTGTGAGATTTGCAGTTATAGTCCCCCACATAGCTCTGCCTATGATGAAGTATCGTGTAGTTTTGAGAATTCCAATCTGCTTGTAGCCTATATGTATTGGAGATTCCGCTTTGAAAATTGTAAGGTAGCAGTTCCACATCATGACATTTCACCTGACTTTTGAAGAGCTTTTGCTCTATATCTTGCATAAATTAGCATTTTTTCAAGGAGTTGTCTTGCGAGGAGTGTTTTTTGAATATTGGTTGAAATGTCATCAAGTATAGCAGTCATCAAATCATTTTTATTTGTTAAATTAATATTTTTATTTTTTAATAGTTCTAAGCTTTTATTTTCTATTGTTTTAGTGTATTTTCTCTCCTTATCACCCCTACTTTTGAGCCATATAGCATAAGCAAACAATCCGTCCTCTATAAGTATACCCAATGCTTTATTAACTATTGTTTCTAATTTTTCAAAGTCTTCCTTATGTTTAAACGATTCAACTATATTAAATCCAATTTGGGCGGATATTCTATCTAAATTACTTTCCACCATTTTTATCACCTACACTAAGCACCTTCAGTCTTCCAAAACCTCTTGAACCCATTCCTCCAACGCCTAGATGTTGGAACAATGACAGTCCATCTTCTACACATGATTTTAATAACAAAAATAGATTATTATCTTTAGCATTATCATCAATAGTTATTTCATTTTCTTTCCACTTAAGCTTCAGACCTTTCAGTGCTGGGAAGTTCTTAGGATTTTGATATACTACTTCGAACCAAAACACTGTTCCTCTCGGAATTGCTTCGTACGTGAATAATGCTCCTTCTTCCACTGCTCCAGTAGTTGGATCAATTGCTACGGAAGTTCTAACTTCAAGATTTGAGTTTACAATTGTTATAAATAAGTCATCTGGAACAATAACAATCCTACTTAGTATTTCCTTCGGAATTCCACAATCTTTTAGATTCTTTTGCTCATTATTTTCATAATAAATCCAATTATCTATATTTGTTTTCTTAGTATCATTATCATCTTGATTTAAAAGCAACCAACCAAAATTGAGTTTACCTTCTGGTGGATTAATTTTGCAATTCTCAGGAACTATAAATGTGTTGGCAGTTGGTTCAGGAATTTCATTTACTTCTTTAGATTGATTATCTATCTCTTTTATTTCAGCATCTTTCAAAACCATGGGACAAGTTACCCAAACTGGGCCGATCATAGTAGCTACTGGAAAGAATAGAATTCTTGCATCAGAGAATAAAGCCATAGCTTGCATAGCCATCTTTTCTTGAGTATATCCAAAAGTTATGCATATTCTACACTTTCCACATGGTTCCTTTATGATATTTCCTTCTTTTTTGACTTTACCCTTAGCGCATTGTTCGAGTACATTTTCCCCATTCTCTTTAGCTTTTAAATACGCATAGCTTCTGCAAACACCCTCTATCGTAGTCCCTGGAATCTTTGGAATCCCCGTCGCTGGTTCTCGGATAATAGTATTATCAACTCTTCCAATTCTATACCCTCCCGTTCCGACATGGATCGGATCTAAAGCTAAGGCGAAATACCTAACATGTTTATACACTACCATCTTCTTCATCCTCCTCAAACTTTTTCTTTAAGATAGTATGCCATAAATCGACAAAATCAAAGAATAAGCCACTCATTATAGAATCCTTCAAAAATTCGAAATCTCCTTTGGAAATCTTATCTTTACCAGATTCTTCATCAACGACTTCCAACCTTAATGGAATGCTTTTTATGGCATTTTCTACAAGATTTTCAAATACTTTAGCTTTCTCTTTGTCCTTTTCGTCTTCACTACTCAAAAGCTCAGCTGGTGGCTTACGAATCTCCCACTCTTCAAGCTTTGCCATCAGCATTTCATAGAAGTTCATAATCTGCGTAGTCGTTAGTCCTAACTTTTGGATGAGTTTTCTTAACCTCTCGAAGTTGTCTATGTCCCAAAGTAGATACGGTTTTGGCTTATTGGTTGAATCTGCGAATAACCAGTGTTTTCTTTTTTCTCCAATGTCAAATCTTCGAATGTTTGAATCAAGGAATTCTAAATCGAAGTAGTATTTCTTTACAATGATTTTATCGCCTTTTTTAATCTTTAAAATGTGTTTTTGAATAATTACATCTTCATTGATTTTGAGTTCAATTATATCGTCTGATGAATCTTCTACTCTTAGATATGGGTGATAGTAGTCTGGATTTCCATCTCCGAGTATGTATGGTATTTTAACTTTGTATTTGAATGATTTTTGCTCTTCTTTAGTAGGTATTAGTTCTAAAATCATGTAATTATCTTCGCTTATAGGATCCGAAGATACCTGTAGACATATCCAACTTCCTTTTTCATTTTTATTATTTTGATCTTTTTCTTCTTGTTCCTCAGTTTTAAACCCATTAATTATTCTACTCGCAGAATCAAGAACTGCGAATATCGGCATCTTCCTCTTGAAGTATATAAGTCCAATGTGTAGGGGTAGTTTTCCGAAAACTTTTCCAAAATGCTTTATGTATTCTTCTTTTATCCTCTTCACGATCTCTAAAGATATGTTTGCTGGGATTATTGCCATAAATAACGTAGGAGACGTAGATATAATACGATAAGCTCTAACAACTCTGCAATTTTCCTTTATTTCTTCTATTACTCCTTTTCCTACTACTTTATTCCTATTGTCGGGATGTCGTAGTAGTATTTTTGCACCTTCTAAACTACTCCTATTTTTTACAAGAAAATCATTTGTATATGGTGTAATAATGTATAACTCTTTGCTCGTTTCTTCTAAACATATAACTTCCCCCACAATACTGTAATTCTCTATTTCGAGGAAATATGCCATGTTTGGAGTTAGGTCA
Organism: Archaeoglobaceae archaeon; assembly: GCA_027064525.1. Classification (GTDB taxonomy): domain Archaea; phylum Halobacteriota; class Archaeoglobi; order Archaeoglobales; family Archaeoglobaceae; genus WAKM01. The sequence goes on along the minus strand of JAMOPJ010000037.1, from coordinate 23,417 downwards.
TTAATATTATCCTCTAAAATTATTTTACATTCGCTAATTATTGGAACTTTTAAGCAAATTAACTCTGAAATAGTCTCAAGAAAATCTTTGGTGTTATTCCATACACGCATTAAACGAGATGGTGAGGATGGTTTTTGCAATATCAAACTATAAAATTTGACTAGATTACCATTGGATGATTTATATAATAATTTGAAAGGTTTTAAGCTTGGTTTGTCCATATCAAATAATTCTTTTACTATTTCATTCGCTTTATCTCCCTTTATGAAAATATCCCCCTCAAGTTCTCTATTTTCGATATCTAATCTGAGAAAGACTTCCACATCGTACTCTTTTAAGTCTACATTTTGTGGATTTTTAACATCGAACTTTTTGATAAGTTCTACTATACTATCAATGATGTTTTCATCGATTCCTGATCTTAACAATATTACTTTTAGATCATTGTAATTATTTCCTAAGTTTTGATGTAACTGCTTCAACTGGTTTTTAATTCCTTTCAAAATTCCTTCTTTTCTTTCTATATTATATTGTTTTACTAAGGAAATTATCTTCTTTAATATAGTAAATATACTATTAAGCGTTATCTTTTTATCTTCATAATAGAAATACCAAAACAGATTTTCTATTTTTTCTGTTTCTTGTTTATTTGGTTTCCTGATAAACAAACTTTGCACGAATTTACCATCTAACCATTCATTCAAATCGAACTTAGCAATCAATAGACAAACGTTCTCATATCGCTTTGTTTTGGGATTCCAAGAGATTTCATCAATAAATACCGTTTGTGGAGTTTCTTCTTTCTCATCTCTTTTTCTTCCTAACTTCCTAAGTTTATCGCAAATATCACAAATCTTTTCATCATCGCCCTTGCAGTAATAACCTTTACCGCAAACGTTACAAATTAACTTATCTTTAGGCAATTGCACGGAACTTTTCCAAGATTTAACCCAAGGAAGCTTAATTAAATCATTCTGTCTTATCCATTCAATTTTGTGTGTATTTATCTCTTTTCTTATGCTTTCTATCGCCTTAATAAGTAATTTACCAATTCTAAAGTCATCATCGATCTTAAATTCTTTGGGTTCTATATGAAATATAGGTAGCAATATTCCATTTACCTTTTCATTAAATACATCAAAAATTCTCTCTTTAACATCTTCTAAGTCGTTTTCATCTATTATTGAAGGAATCAAGAAGTATATACCAAAATCATCATCGTAAATAGAGTTTCCCAAAGCGTATTCTTCTTCTACAACCCTACTAATTTCTTCTTTTATCTCTTTTAAAATCTCAATTCTACCAATAACGTCTGGAATCTTGTGAGATTGCTTTATAAAGTCAAAGTAGTTCCAACCAACTGCAAAAATTTTAAACGGCTTATTATTTATGATGTCTTTTTTGGATTTAACAACAAAGGATGGGTCTAAAACATGATAAGCTACTAACGCTTTCATAATACTTGCAGTCATGTAAGAGTGATCCCAAAGCGTAACGTCGTTTGCTGACCTTCTGGTTTCACCAAGTGCTTTAGAGAACGATTTTCTAATTTCGTTCATGCATTTCCTTCTTTTACGAATTATCTCATTAAAATCACAAGTGTTTAGCCAATCAATCAGTATTTTATAAATCTTTTTTCTTTCTTCGATTAGCGCATCCATTTCAATCAACTCATTTTCAAAGCCAAATGATGTCGATTTATAGACTCCACAAATGTTCTGCGGATCTTTTGAATATGATTTGTCTTCATCACTATCGAATGTATCCGAGGCTATGATAAATTTCAAAAATATATTGTCTTCATCATACCTACGCTTACGATAATCATATTCGAAACTCTCTGGTTTGTCCCAGCTTTCTTTTTTACTCCACATCTTCTTATGGTGTCCCAGCACAAAATCATAGAGTCTAATGGAATACCCATCTAGCTTTATTTCAATACTTTCAAGAATTTGTTTAATCTTTCTTGCATGGGTAATATTTCTATGAGCATCGTATTCAACAATAGCCGTGTGATGAATCCAATTTCCAGATTCCTCAACACATTTTGATTTTACAAATTCTTCGCTCAACTTCCCCACATCATGAATTAACGTTCCAATCTCTGCCAGCAATATTGCATCTCGATGCTCTATTAACTTTTTCAGCTTATCACTACTCATTGCCACCACTCTCCTTCTTAAGCCAATTCTTAACTTCTTTAACAAACAAATCAGCCTTATTGATCAAATCTTCAGCCTCATCTTTCGTAGGCATAATAAAAACGTCGTAATCTCCTATCTGTCTTTTTCTAAAGGCATCTATCAGATATGAGGCTAATTCCTTCGAAAATTCTCCAGATTTAACGAACTTTTCGCAGAAAAGTGAGATAGTAGATGAATGTTTCTTTGATGATATTCCCTTTGCCAGTAACATAGCTTTAGCACAATAGAACATAGCATAATAAGCTCTTGAAACAGCAAAATCATAATCACCCCTATCAAGTAATAGTTTCGCAACTTCTAAGCTCCTTTCAGCTTTTTTTATTAGCTTTGATATCTCATTCTGGTTACTGCTCATATTTTTACACCTACCTTTTTGACCTCACTAACGAATGATGATCCTAGATCAAAGATATCCTTAGGATAAGTTATAGCCGATATTATAATATTATATTTAATAAGAAATTTCAAACACAACTTTGAAATTTTATTCTCTTCATCGATTGTAGGTCTTTCCTTTACGATTATCAGGACATCTACATCAGATTCTTCAGTATAATCACCTCTTGAATAGGATCCAAATAGAATAACATCTACCAACTTATCACCTAAGATTTCAGCTAGTTCTCGTTTAAATTCTCTAAGTATTCTAATGACATCATTATTAATCATTAACTACCACTCTCCTTTAACTTTTCAAAGATTTTCTGAATAGGGCTTTCATATTCCTTTAATTTATCACCACATAGCACCTTTACATCGATAACCTCAGCTGTTCCAAAACCACTTGTTTTCTTAGCCGAAAATCCTACTTCGTAAAACATCTTATGTATAGCTTTAGCTAAAAATTCTAAATCCTTCTGAACTTCCGTTTTTTCGCTTTCTTGAGCGTTAGAGTTAATTTTAAATTCGTTAAAGCAACCTTTAGCCACTAAATCAAATGGATAATATAATAGCCTAAAAACACCTTCAGTTCTCTTTCCTTTAGATTCCTCTGGAACAATTTCAAAGTAAATTGGCCCTCTGACTGGTGTTTTAGACTCTCTGCTAAGTGGTGTTATAACTTCAAGAGATATACAATCAAAGAATGTTGGATAGAAAAATAGTCTACCCTGTCTGAAATGAGTTCCTTCTCCTTTTTCGTGTCCAAAAATTCTTTTTATTATTGCTCTTTTTTCATTTTCATTAGACCATTCTATAAGTTCTTTTGATATGAATCTTAGAACTCCTTTCCAAGTACTAGCCCTAATCATTGGAACCTTAAACACTTTATCTTTGACGATTGGATTATCAATGATATAAAAATCATCGTCATCTTTGCTGAGATAAGGTTTTATAAGTCTGAATTTAATTTCAATTAAAAGAGAATAACCTGGAAGATCATTGTTTTCGGGATTCAAACCACTGGTAATATGTAGCATCTTTAAAAACTCTTTAGAAATTCCTAATTTTTCTAGCTCCTCCTTCGCATTTATTAAAGGTATGAAATACTTATATGCTAGTCGAACGTCTTCAGAAAATTGCTTGAACGGTTTTTCTCTTATATAAGATTTTGAAATGAAGAAACATCTATGTAGTGAAAGTTCTTTGATCTTAAAATACCAAAAACTAGATTTCAATTCCTCTCGTAGAACTTTTTTGTCAACAACTTTTTTCCTAATTTCGTTTTCTCTTTTATTTCCCTTTAACTGAGATAATGAAGAAGTAATACTCGGAACAACTTTACCCTTATTTTTATCAATTTGCCATTTATGGATATAGGAATAAATGTCAAATACTCTATCTATTCTCATTTTCACCACCACGTAATATCTTACTGAAAGCTTCTTTGGTTTCTTCTCGATTTAGCTTCCCAAAATCGATAAAGTTCCATCCATCGTTTGGGTACTCTACTATCACTTGTTTATCTTCTGCTTTTTGAAGAAAACAGAAACTACCTAAACAAGCTTGCCAGAATTGCTGATCATTAAAAATCTGCTTAAGATAATCTATAATATCGCTTCTTTTTATTTTTATATTGTTTATATTCAGTCTTTGTCTTATATCCTTTGGAATCCATCCATAAACCCTAAATTCCCAACTTTTACCATTCCCGTAGATATGAGAAACATTTATAGCAGAAAATCTACCAAGTTCTCCCATGATGAAATGTCGCAATTCCTTTAGAGCATCTGTGCTTAATTGCTGAATCCAGCTTGAACAGGTATTAGGATTGTTGTTAATGTAGTCTTCTCTAAACCTTTTTCTCAATTCTTTCCTAACCAAAGCACTCGTTGGAATAAAACCATAATAATCCATTAATCTCTCCAAAAATTTCTTTCCATCACTTATTATTTCTTCGGTTCTATTACATTTGTATATTGAGTTTGGAGTTCGAAGAATATTTTCTTTAATTTTTTCGATAATTTTATCTATACATTCCTCGTTAATTTTAAACCTTGCAAAAAACATTTCATCTATTCTTGGCGCGTTTTTAGCATCTTTTCCAAGTTTCTCTTTCTTTTCTAAATATTTAAAAAACCTTTTAATATCTTCATTGCTGGCTTTTAAGGAATTACCACTTTCATCTTCAAATCTAACGGCACCATAACCAATTGCTGTTTTTCCGCCTATCATTCCCCAATTTGAGATGAATGTAAATAATACATTGAAAATGTGTTTTACTAGATCATTTTCTTGGTTAGGATTTTCAGAATCTTTATCTTTTAGTTCAAATGGTAAAATTTGTTCTAACATGTTTAATACGCTATTACAGCTTATTAATCCACTTGGATAATACCAATTCCTACTACTACCCCCAATTACTAAGCTATCTTCATATATTTGACGAAAACTTTGTTTAATTTCGAATTTGAATCTCTTAGCCCAACCTGTCGTTCCGAATAGTTCACAAACTGCACAAATATCATTTGTATTATATCTATATTCGCATTTCTCACTGGAAGTAGGATCACAAGCGTAACCGCCGAATCCTCTAACAAGTGCTTCAAACCACCATCTTAAAGAGCCGATTATAGAAGTTTCTCTTAATCTTGTGCATTGTCTGTTGACATCTCCAGACCATATTGGAGTTAGTGTTCTGATTCTGATTTGCATTAATAGCACCTCATATGTATGCTAAATTTTTCACAATTTCAATATAATCTTTACTCCTACTTTTCTCCCTCCTATCAGAGCTATTAGCAAGTTTGGAATAACAATTCCACAGTTCTCTTACAAAGCCGAACCATCCTTGAGCATCTCCAAGAAGGACAAACCTATAAAGCTCTTGAACAGCTCTTAAAACGTTATCCGCCTCGCTGAATTTGTTCTTAGCATTTAAACTTGCAAGAGCCTTGAATATCGTTTTATCTGGTGCTAAAGTTTCTGATAGCTTTCTACAAAACTCTCGTGGATCTCTAAAGTATTTCTCAATAACTTGATAGAAGCTGGGATTTCTAAAGATGGTTATTGGTATCTGCTCGTAGATCTTATACGTTTGCCCTTCTGGAGCGATCTTAAACAGCACCAACGAAATCTTATCGAGCTGTTCTCGATCCATCAGCTCTTGCAGTTCTACGCTTAGAAGGATTTCGAGTAGTAGAAGTTCGTTTGACGTGGATTTCCCAAGAATCGTCGCCAGCTTTTCCACCACCGCATCCTTAATCAAGAAGTATTTCCTTATCACATTGCTGGATTCGCTCAACAACTTCAGAATTTCATCTGGCGAGAAGAACAGGAAGTAATAGTATGCCTGTTGCTGTTGTCTGAAAGTCGTAACGAACGACGAGTAAATTCCCAAAAGAAACAGTAGCGCCACATCCTTCGATATGTAAAGAGTCAGCTGACTTGACACAAACTCCGTTTCCAGAGAAGTATATCCGGTATACCTATCGACTTTTAGTATCTGAGGAGCGGTGATCTCTTTCCTACCGATTACGACCTCACCCTTTTTCAATATCAACGAAAAGTCCTTAATTCTGATATCATTTAAACCCTTACATTCTAAAAGTTCTTTTATAAAATCAACTGAAAGTAAATTTGTATAATTTTCCTTATTCTTAACTCTCTCGTAGATAACCTCGTTAGAAAATCTATCGTCTAACAGCTGGAGTAGTTGTTCTGGAAAACCGATTCTAAGGTTTTCCTTCCCTCTAATCCTCTTAATCATACTGATGTCGTTTCCAGAGAGTGTTAGTTTCTTATCCTTTGGAATCCTATCAAGAGCCTCGTTAAACGCTTTGGAGAACGATTTATCATGACTCAAATACTGTAACAAACCCTCGTAGATGACTTCACTTAAGAACGTTGAATCAACTGGTAGGCTTATCACAACCATCCTACTACCACCTCATCTTCAAACTTATAGGCTATGGCGTTGTCGATGAGTTCAACACGACACATCGGCTGTCTTAAGGTTTGTAAAATTGGAATCCTAAACGGTAGTATCTTTCTTCCAGCCGTATAATTCGTCACTGGATTTTCTTTCTCATCGTATCTTTTAATATCAAACGGGTTCACGTAGACCTCATACTCCCAGTTTCCTCTGCTATCAACGACCGTAATCGATTTAGTAACGGGAAAACTGTAGTTTGTTACTGCATTTCTATCTTTGACATCTAATTCATCAGCCCTTAAAACATCGCTAACAGAAACCCTACTCTCCTTTGAACCCAATCTATGAATCTTCCAGAGGTGTTCTTCGCTCAGCGATAGTTCATCACAATTAAATTTGATTTTATTACTCTTAAAGACTAAAAACCATCTTATAGCTGGAGCATCGTCATCTAAGCTCGATAGAATGGTTTTACCTCTTGCTGGTGAATCGAAAGATTTTGTTAAATCCTTCGGATTTGGATAAAGTGTGCCAGAAGTAATTTTTACAGTTATAATTCTATTTAAGTCTTCATACTTGATGGGAACACAGTTAATCGGTCTAACTCCGATGGCAAGTAAGTTTTCGCTAAGCTTTGGGATTATCTTCTTACCCTCTTTTTCACCAATTCCTTCAGTTTTTGCTATGACCTCAGCCAAAGCTCCCAAGAAAGTTGTCGGTGGTGGGTAGTAAAATGAGGGAGATGTCTTTGAAAGTCCTACTATCCTTGCCTGAAATCCCCAGACAAATTCTGTATCGACTATAAAGCCGATCATAATCTACTCTTGGCCTCTTCAATAGCATTTACGACGACTTCTTCAAACTCTCCATCTCTCGGATAGACAAACAGCTTTGTGTTGTAGTTTACCTTTTGCATTTTCTTTTCAGCCTTTTCGATGTAGTTTTCTGCAAATGGACTTGGAATTGTCCAAACGTCATCGCTAATAGCTACAACCAACGACTCCCACTCAACCATTGGCAAAAACCTCGTCTTCTTTGCACCAAACATGAACTCTATTAAGAACATCTGTATAGCATCTAACGTTACCTCAATTCTATTCTTTCTATCGTTCACGACATCCTGCCCAGCTTTATCGTAAACAAAAGTAGCTCTACCTATGTATCTCGTATCTAAGTCGAAGCTAAACGTATAAACTGCTGAAGACAGTTCAACGTAGTATATCATCTGTCCCTGTCCTCCTTCAACAAATGGTGTCCCAAGCGCATACCTCGAATGCAACTGTGGCTCAATTACCACATTCTCCAAAGCCTCTTTCGTCGGGATCATGTATCCTGTATAAAAGTTCGACGTTCTCTTCACGTTTCCCCCAGCTTTTGGAGCATACAGGAATCCACCAACATCCTCGACTAAGCAATTACCAACTACGGTCCTTTCAAATTCAAACTCATCCTTTGGTGGGTCTTGTCCAAATGATTCCTTGAACACGCTCTCATTCGTGCTCTTTAGGAATATTCCCTTTTCACAGAGCTTACAAACTGGTAAACCATTCTTCTTAGCTTCCTCAGCCAAAACGACTTGAAATCCATGAGCTATTGATTCACCGCTTATAGCCGGTACGAAATACGTTGTATACGACTCTGGCAAAATTACCGGAACCCTTCTATGTTTTACGTAGTTTCCAACGCTTTCAGTCATGTTTAGTGCTTCCACGTTTACCAAAACCCTACCCCTTATTGAAACGAACATACTTAGCCCTCCTTAACAAGTGTAGCAGAAATGGAAAGTGCCTTAGCGGAGATAAGGGCTGTTATCTCTCTCAATCTCTTCTTATCTCTTGGATCAAGCTTAGCCAAATCTTGAATGCCTCTCTCAACTTTATCAAAATCTATCTTATCAGCTTTTGCTTTAGCCTTTGAATTGTCCCATCTTTGACTGTTGATCAAAGAGTGAAGATCTCTCAACGCCTCTCTTATGTAGTAAATGGCTAAGTCCTTCGATGGAGCATAACCCAGCTTATCAACATAGGTGTAGTTGCCTTTCTCAGCTATCAGAACAGCCAAGACTTCAGCTATATCTTTTGCAAATTCCATGATATCAATTATGCAAGAATCATATAAAAGCTTTTTCATCACATCTTAAATTGAAAATAAATAAATACTTGCATTATCTAATGTAAGATGCATGAAAACAGCACTGATCATAACCTTAGGCTTCGACGAGAAGTTCTGCTATAGGGCGATACTCAGGCATGGAATTAAAGAAGGAGATAAAATAGTCCTGATAACTGCCGGACTTGTCGAGAAAGTTAGAAAGGCTTACGAGTGGATCAAAGCTTTCGTAGAGAGATCTTACGATGTCGAAGTTAGACTCGTCCAGATAGATGTGAAGAACTTTACAAGAGCTGTAAAAGATGTAATGTCCTTGCTCGACGAATTCAAGGATTACAACCTGATAGTCAACTTGAGCGGTGGTATGAGGGCTTTAGCTGTTATAGTGCTATTTGCACTCCTGATGAGACCCATGAGGAACGTAAGGTTGGAGATAGAACTCGAAGACTTCTCAGGCTTGATAGAGATCCCGCAGAATATACTGCGAATACACGAAATCAGACAAAATCTAACCGATGAGAAGATTGAAATACTCAAGCTGATAGCTCAAGGGCTGAAGGACGTTAAATCACTCTCGAAAACCTTGGGAAAAGATGTGAGCACAATAAGAAGACACATTTCAAGTCTGGAGGAGTTAGGATTGATAAAAGTTGAGAAGAGAAAACCGCTTGAGGTAAAAACGACAGAGTTGGCGAATTTGATCTTAGGGTAAAGATTTAAAATTTTTCGATATAACTGCTAAAAAATGAAGATTGCCAGAGTTTACACGTTCGAACTCGAATTTTTAAAGCCCGCAAAGCTTCCAAATTGGAAAGGTAATTTGATTAGAGGGGCTTTGGGATACCATCTCAAAAAGCTTTACTGTATAATAGACGATTCGAGGGATTGCCACGCATGTCCGATTCTCTTCAAATGTCCATACGGTTATCTCTTCAGAGCTACGACTAAAGGTATAGTTTTAAGAAAGATAAAGCACTACACCAAACCTTACGTCATAAAACCTCCTCTCGAGCCTAAAACCGAATACAGAGCGGGAGATACTCTAAGATTCTCCATCGTTCTTTACGGCGATGCGATGGCCTATGAGGATCATGTCTTCAATGCCGTTAATTCGATGTGCAGATCTGGACTTGGATCTCGCGATTGTAGGGGGTCACTCAAAATTAAGAGGATAACCGTCGAAAATCCTTTTAGAAACGAGAAGGGTATACTGTTCGAAGACGGCGAATTCTTCAATCCAAAGATTTACGTGAAAAATGGAGATTTCAGAGTTAATGTGGGTAGGATCTTCAAAATTCGATTTCTGACGCCATTCAGATTGATCAGAGATGGCGCGCTGATAAGCGAACCAAATTTTAGAGATCTGGTCACGTTTATGCTTAGAAAGTATTCCTCGATACGCTACCAGTATCTTAGAACGGATATCGACGTAGATGTGGAAGATGCTCTAAAGGCGGCGGAGAGAATAGTCACTGCATCCTCAAACCTGAACAGAAGGACTTTCATATACAAAGGTAACGAAGAAACATTCATCCACGGCGAAATTACATACTCCGGCAAGTTAAAGGCTTCGTTAAGGAAGGTATTGGCATTCTGCCAACTCTCACACATCGGAAAGAGATCGAGCTACGGACACGGATGGTATTCCATCGAATAGAAAAGGACAATTACCCAACGACAGATCAAATTTTGAATGAACAGCTTTGACGGAAGTCTAATTGAAAACATCGGAAGGTTCAAAGACTTCCTCAGGAGCTACAACGAGGAAATTGAAAGAAAAAAGAGAAGTGTCGAGCACCGAATTCTAAGTTCTTTGAGAATCGATCGGATCGAAATCGGCAACAGGTGGCATCTCAAAGTTTTGAATGGTAAAAGGGTCGTTGGAGTGGATGGGAGTCAGATTGCCCCGCTTAGAGAGCTTGGAATTCCCATCGGCGTCATTCAGGTTGCGAAGATATGGGTGATACACGGGAAGGGAGAATACGGCAAAAACTATAGAACCACGTTCATAAGACTCGAAGAGAACTTAGATCTGAGAAGATTTCAGCTTGAGCTCGAGATGCTTAAGGAAGAAATGGATGGCAAAAGCTGGTTGTTCTTTGATGGGAGTCTGATGCCCTATTCTGTGGATCCCTCGATAAGGGACAAATACGAAGAGAAAATCTCAGAGGTTCTGAAGCTCAGCGAAGAAACCGAAACTCCGCTGATCGGTTACATAGATAAGAGCTTTTCCAAGGACATCGCAAGAAAGTTCGGATTGGACATCTATGACTCCTTCCTGCTTTCAGATGTCATGGATATGTTCTCATACACCCTGCCCTTCGGCGAAGACGTCTGCTACGCTTATCTTATGGTAAACCCATCTATGCCCGTTAGAGTAGAATATCCGAATTGGATGAAGGATATGCACGAGGAGATAGTGAAAATTGTTTTTGCCGAATGCCTTCTCGGCAAGACGAGAGGGTATCCCTACATACTCGAAAGGGCTCATCACTATTCGTGTATAGATGCAAAAGCAAGGGCGAGTTTCATGAAATCCGTTAGGAGTCACGGAATTTCGTTCAAGTGGATTAGTAAGATCAGATGAAAAATGGCACGATCCTCCACCTGACTTTTCGCATGTATTCCGCGTATTCGGGATACTTTTCCATCAGCTTCTCCTCTTCAAGCATTGCGAGCGAACATCTTAGAAACAGCCAAAGCGGAGTTAGCGCTAATGCGTAAAGTGCTTTGAGCATCAAGCTCCAACCCAAAGCCCATAAGATGTCTCCCAGATACATTGGATGTCTGACGATTCCGTATATGCCGGAGGTCTGAAGCTTCCAGCCCTCCCTCTTCGCCTTCATCAGCTGAATAAATGCGGCCATCATTATCGTCAATCCCAAGACAAATACGGCTAAGCCTATGAGTCTCGCGAACGCAAAGTCGATTTTCGGCTGGGGGAGGAGAGGAACGATGAATCTGGGAACTTCGAACAAGATTATCGCCGATACTCCCGCCAACGCATAGACGATCCTCCTCTTTCTCCTCCTCGATATGAAAACTGTCACTTCCAAGAACATCGTGGCAGTTGCAATCAAAGCCCAGAAGAAGACATCTTGCAGGGGATCCATAGAACAAAATCGTGCAAACGGTAGCTTAACCTTTCGGCTCGTCCTCGTCGTATATGAATATGTCCTCTATCCTGACTCCGAAAAATCGGGCGATCTTGAACGCGAGCCTTAAAGATGGATCGTATTTGCCCTTTTCAATTGCTATTATCGTTTGCCTTGAAACACCCAAAGCTTTTGCGAGCTCCTCTTGAGTGAGATTATGCATCGCCCTATAAACCTTAAGTCTGTTCTTCATAACCCTCCCATCTTTTGAGCATAGTAGCGATGGAAGGCCAAATAAACGATCAGCATAACACAGACGGTGTAGAGAAGGATGTCCGCATTGGAGTATCCCAAGAACTTTAGAGCGAAGCCCAACGTAGCAAGCAGAATCGTGACGGTTCTGAGAGTTCTGTCCGAAGCCTTGCTCGCTATCAGCTCGGCTCTTTCATCTTCGAGCACTACTTCCTCCCTTTCCGCTCTGCTTCTAATCGATCGAACCGCTATCAGCCCCAAGATCACCGCGACGATCGGAACGGCATAGTTTCCCAATACTATCGATAGTCCGACCGCGATACCCACGAAGCTTCCGATGAGAGTCTGCAGGATCCTAACTCTACGCTCATCCATGTTAAATATTCTTTACAAAATGTTATATATGCTTTACCACAATGCCTCAAAACTTAATTAACCCAATTGTTAACGATCGATTGTGAGAATTGGGGTTTTCATATGCCACTGCGGGCTCAACATCGCCGGAGTCATAGACGTCGAAGCCCTCGCAGAATACGCTAAAAGTTTGCCAGACGTAGCGTATTCAACGGCAATCAAATACGCGTGCTCCGACTCTGGACTGAAAGAGATAGCAAACGCGATTAGAGAGCACGAACTCGACAGAGTGGTCATCGTTGCATGTTCTCCCAAACTCCACGAGCACACGTTTCGCAACTTGCTCGAAGATGCCGGGCTCAATCCCTTTATGCTCGTCTTCGCAAACATAAGAGAGCAGTGTTCTTGGGTTCACAGTGGAGTTGAAGCTAATCTGAAAGCGAGGGATCTCGTAAGAATGGCGGTTGCGAGGGCGAGGCATCTCAAACCCCTCAGCAAGGTCAAAATTCCCGTAAAAAGATCTGTTCTCGTTATAGGAGGTGGTGTTGCCGGTATCACGGCATCGCTACTGCTGGCAAACTTCACGAAGGTCTATCTGGTCGAGAAGTCTCCCACCATAGGTGGGCACATGGCCCTACTCAACGAAGTCTTTCCTACTAACGACTGCTCGATCTGCATCTTAGCCCCCAAGATGAGCGAGGTCTGGAAGCATCCAAACATCGACGTTATAACAAACGCGGAGGTTAAGGAGGTCAAGGGGTTCGTTGGAAACTTCAGGGTTAAGATAGTCAAGCATCCGAGGTTCGTCGATGAGGAAAAGTGCAAGGGATGCATAGAGTTCTGCAGCAAGGCTTGTCCGATCTGGATTCCGAATGAGATGAGGAAGGCGATCTACCTTCCGATTCCCCAAGCGATTCCGATGTGTGCCGTGATCGATACGAATCACTGCATCGGTTGCATGCTATGCGTTTCATCCTGCCCGGAGAATGCGATAAACTTCGAGCAGGAAGATGAAGAGATAGAGGTGGATGTCGGAGCGATAATCGTCGCGACAGGATACAATCTGAAGGTCAAGAACTCGAAGAACGTGATAACGCTCATGCAGTTGGAGAGACTTCTTTCAGCAAGTGGCCCGACCAAAGGAAAGCTCTTAATAGATGGAAAAACTCCAAAGAAGATCGCTTTCGTTCTCTGCGCCGGAAGCAGGGATGAGAAAGGTAAACCTTACTGCAGTAAGGTCTGTTGCCTCGCAACGCTGAAGAACGCCTTCACGATAAAGAGGAGGTATCCCGATGCGGAGATCTGGATATTCTACATCGACATGCGTGCTTATCACGAAGAACTTTACAAGAGGGTTCAGAGGATGGGCGTCAAGTTCGTCAGGGGAAAGCCGAGGGTGCGTGAGAGGAACGGAAAGGCGGTTTTGACGTTCGAAGATACGTTGAGTGGATGTGTTAGGGAAGAGGAATTCGATCTTGCGGTTTTAGCCACTCCTATGGAAGGTAATTCGGAGCTTGCAGATGTTTTGGGGGTAGCGGTAGATGAGAACGGATTTTTAATGCCATCCCATCCGAAGCTGAAACCCGTAGAGACTAACGTGAGGGGGATATTTTTGGCCGGAGCCGCAGGCTCCCCGATGGATATAAGGGAGAGCGTTGAATCCGCTGGATTAGCTTCCGCAAAGGCTTTGGAAATAGTAATGGCAGAGGACATCGAATCAGATCCCTTCTACTCTTTCGTATGTGAGGAAAAATGCATAGGATGCAGAATATGCGTTCGATCTTGCGATTTTAAAGCTATAAGGATCAATGAACATAAGAGGGCTGAGATAAACCCTTCAGCCTGCTTGGGTTGCGGAGTATGCGTTGCTTCATGCCCAAACGATGCGATAGACATGAATTATTTCAGCAACTCCGCGATTTTGGCGGAAATAGATGCACTGGCTGAGGAGAAGAACGCAGATCCACTCATTCTAATGTTCGCTTGTCAGTTCTGCGCCTACTCCGCTTTAGATTTAGCTGGAGTCTTGAAAGTCCAATATCCGGCCAACGTGAGAACGATAATGGTTCCGTGCAGTGGTAGGGTTAAGCCGGAATGGATAGTTCACGCTCTAAAGAAGGGGATCGATGGTGTTATCGTTGCGGGCTGCAGACTTGGAGAATGCCACTTCGGAAGTGGGAACTTCAAAGCAAAGTCAAGGGTTGAAGCTCTAAAGGATTTGCTTGGCGACGATGCTTGGAGGGTTAAGGCCGTTTGGAGATCCGCCGGAGAGGTTGAGATAACCGAAGATATTAGAGAATTCGTAGAGGAGGTCAGGAGATGGAAAGAACGGTCGAAGTGAGCGGAGAGGAGTTCATATTCCAGCAGAAGACCGAAGTCGAAGTTCGAAAACTTATTTACAATTACAAGAAGTGTGTAGGATGCGGGATCTGCGTTTACGCCTGTCCCGTCAATGCGATAGAACTGCATTCAGTTCACGACATAGCTTTAGGCTTGGACATGCCCCCGATCATGATAGATCACACGAAATGCGTCTTCTGTGGGATATGCTTCTCCTTCTGCCCTCTGAATGCGTTTAGGTTTATCATCGACGAATTCGAATTCAAAAAGGATCTAACTCCAGCCTATCTGAAAGGAGAGGTCAAGAAGCTTGAAAACTGCGTGAACTGTGCAATCTGCTATAGAATCTGCCCAACGAATGCTATAGAGAGAAAGATCAAACTGAGGAGGGAGGATATCCCAATCAAAAATGAAGGAATCGAGGGTTCGATCAGGATAGATGAGGAGAGATGCAAGCTCTGTGGGATATGCGTTGAATTCTGCTCAGCCTTTAAAGCGATCGAAGGGGAAGGACTGAAGCCGTTCGAAAAAATACTCGTAGAAGAATCTCAATGTGATTACTGCAAGCTCTGCGAAGAGATTTGCCCAAACAAAGCGATAGATGTTGAGGGAAGGAGAATAGTTGAGGGAGAACTGCCCGAAATAGCTGAGATCGTCATAGATGATGACAAATGCATATTCTGCAAGAGGTGTGTTAAAGCCTGCCCTTACGAAGGCGTTGAAGTTAAGAAACCTATCGAAGGCAAAGTCATGCTCTACGAGAGGTTGCTCGATGATAGGTGCGATCTCATCGGATGTAAAGCCTGCATTCTTATCTGTCCTACGAAGGCTTGGAGCATCGAGGGCGGTAAGCTCGCAATAGATGAGGACACCTGCATATTCTGTGGAGCATGCGAAAACGCCTGCCATCAGAACCTCATAGTGGTTAAAAGGAGCAGGATTGATGTAAAGAGAAACGGGACCCCATGGACCGAAGGCTGGATGAAGGCCGTCGAAAGGATACTCAAAGAGAAGACGGCAGAAGTTGCAGAGGAGGTTGAAGAGGTGAAGGTTGAAACTAAAATCGAAATTAAGCCAGCAGAAAAACCGAAGATCGATGAGAAACTGCTAAGAAAGCTCGAAGAGATTGAAGAAAAGCTGAAGAGTCCGAAGTTTAGGAGGTCGATTGAGTTCTCGCCTTAAGCCTCTTCTCCACAACTATACAGCCGGGATCGGGCTTCATGTAGTCTTTGAAGTATGCGTAAGCTCTCGCTCTACAACCTCCACAGACGTATCTGTATCTGCACTCTCCGCAGATCTCAATCGCATCCTTGTTCCTCAGATCGTTCAGCACGTCGTTCTCCTTCCAGAACCGTAGGAAATCTTCCCCACTCTCGAAGTCCTTTATGTTCGCGAGTGTCAGCGGGAAGAAGACACATGGCTCGATGTTGCCATTAGCCCTCATAGCCAAGTAGAATCTCCCGCAACCGCAGCCACCTATGAAGTCCGCCAAAACCTTAAGCTTTCCCTCCAAGTTTGAGTTGTAAAAGTGCGTCGGAACTATCGAGCTCTCCTCCTGCATCGCAATCCTTGCGTAGTATGGGGCAGTGGACATGAAGTTGATACCGGTGGCTTTCAACCTTCTCCAGAGCTCCTTCAAAAGCTCCTCCCTCTCCTTAGCGCTCAGATCCATCTCGAAGTCTCCTCTACCAACTGGGATGAAGTTGTAGAGCATGAACCACTGAACTCCAAGTTCCTCAGCTAAATCCATCACCTTCGGCACATCGTGGTAGTTGAGCCTCGTTGCGGTTGTGGAGATGCACGTGATGAGTCCTTCCTCCACGCAGTTCCTTATACCCTCGATCACCTTCTCGTAAATCCCCTCTATCCCTCTAAACTTCTCATGCGTCTCCTTCGTTCCGTCCAAGCTTATCTGAACGAACCAAACCCCGCACTCCTTCAGCTTTCTCACGACATCCTTGCTAAGCAGTGTTCCGTTCGTCGCTACGGAAACGAACATTCCGTAGTCCTTCGCTGTCCTCGCAAGATCGAAGAAGTCCTTCCTCAGCAATGGCTCTCCTCCGCTGAACGCTATCGCGGTAACTCCAGCATCTGCCAAAATTCTCAGAGCTTTCATTGCCTCCTCCTCGTTCAGCTCGTCCTTCCAAGGCTTTCCTGCAGTGGAGTAGCAGTGCTTGCATCTCAGATTGCATCTATACGTCACATCCCAAACGATTAGAAACGGTGCTCCCGGAACGAACGGCTTCCTCACCCCGAACTCCACCAACCCTCTCAAAACGCTTATGAATCCCCTCCTCCAATACGCATCCTTCAACCTTTCCTTCAGAAGATCCTCTCTTTCTCCTCCGAAAACTTTTAAGCCCGCTTCGATGAGCTTCTTAAGCGCTTTGAACTCCAAATCTCTCAGCTCTTCACCGTAAGCGTAAGCTCTTAGATACCTGTCGAGCTTTACGATACCGTTCTTATCTCTCTTCAAGCCGTGCTTTATCGCCCTCTTCGTGATGGGATTTGATAGTATCAGACTGAAGAACTCGATCATCGCGTCCATGATCATCACCACCTAAGGTTTTTATAGCTCGTTCAACCCATGAAAATTAGATTTCATAAGTTATAAATGTTTGGATCATAGGTGGTGGGGCATGGTGCTCGATAGGGTAAACTCGTTGCTAAAACAATTACAGTTCAATAAGTCGGAGATTGATATATACAAGCTCCTGCTGAAGAAGGGAGAAATGACGGTAAGAGAGATAGCTGAAGAGCTACAGCTATCCACTAGAATAGTTAGAGAAAGGCTGAAGAGGTTGGTAAAAGATGGGATAGTTGGAAGGAAGCTGATAGAAAAGGGTTGGATTGGATACGTCTACTATGCTGAGGATCCAGATAAGGTTGCTCAGGCGATAAAGAGGAAGCTGATCGAGATGGCCAGAATGATCGATAGATGCAGTAAGTAGGGGGCGCCAAAAACAGATAACAGTGGTGACGGCGGGGACCGCTACAACCAATGCCTACAGGCGCCCCTCGTGATAATGAGATTCAATTATAGATAAATGTTACGGTGACGATCGTCGAATCTTGGTAATCCAGTATCCGCAGATTTTATCTCCCAAACTTTCCTGCGGATCCAATTCCCAAAAGCTTAACCGGTCGTGACTTCACATTGTGTATGATTTAAATAATTTCATCAACAGTGCTGCATCACCACCAGGTGAGTGTAAACATCGTTTGGGTATATGATCGCGCTGATGAACCCTCATTCAAACGATCGGAAAGGGGACTATTCGGCAACCAGAAAACCCACAATCCCATTTAGGTTAACCTAATTGCAAACTTTCGGAACTACTGTAAAAGGACTTTCAGCCCGTAAATATTGTGATGTTACAGTTTACCCCTATACAAGGGCGTTGCTGGACAGCCTAAGCACTTATTTTTCTCGTATCTTACGCAGGATTGGCAATCCACACCGCACGGCGGTTTTTCGAACACCTTTTTCGCGGTAACCTTCAAATCGATAAAGGGATCGTAGTGGATTTCGATTATCGGATAAAACTCGAATCTCTTTACTCCTTTTTGTGCTCTTAAAGAACAGCTTTCCAGACTTATGCTTTCGAGGGTGTGGTAATCCTCTGCCCAAACTAAGGCAAAGAGATTGTATGCGCCAGTAGTGACGAAAAATTTGATTATGCGGGGACAGGTTTCAAGTTTTTTAATAAGTTCCCTCAAAGCGGAACCGCTTTCGAGCTCCATAATAATTAATGCAAGCTTCAAATCCAATTTATCAGCGTTCACGAGAGCTTTAATCTTTATAACTCCTTCTTTTACGAGTTTATCTATTCTTTTCTTCGCACCCATGCTCGAAAGTCCGATCTCCTTCGATATATCCACAATCGGAGTTCTACCGTCCTCTTGAAGCTTTGCTATTATCGTTCTATCCTTATCGTCAATCATGATTTAGCATAGAATGTAAACTTATAAACTTGTTTCGATTTAAAATTTAATAGTTTAGATTATAAACCGAAAAAGGTTTATTTCGTTTACAATCCAAAGATTTCATCCCGACTGGTGGTCACAATGGCGGTGATAAAAGTCGAGAATATCGAGAAGTCTTTCAACGGTAAAAGAGTTTTGAAAGGAATATCGTTCAAAGTCAGGAAGGGAGAGATATTCGGTTATCTCGGTCCGAACGGAGCGGGAAAAACGACAACCGTAAGAATTCTTACGGGATTGATAAGACCAGACAAAGGAAAGGCGTTCGTTTGCGGTTACGATGTTGCAAAGGAACCCATTAAAGCGAGAGAGAAGGTTGGCGTTTTACCAGAAGTTTCGAACGTTTATCCCGACCTAACCGCTTGGCAAAATCTAATGCTTGCATCCCAGCTCTACGGACTCGATAAGAAAACTGCGGAAAGGAGGGGTGAAAAACTCTTAAAGGAGTTTGGTATTTACGATGTTAGAAACTCGAAGGTTAAGGCGTTCTCGAAGGGAATGAAGCAGAGGTTGATGTTCTGCATGGCTTTGATATGCAATCCGGACGTAATATTTTTGGACGAACCTACATCCGGCTTGGACGTGGCAAGTGCGAGAATGCTCAGGAGAAAGGTGTTAGAACTCAGAGATGAGGGGGTTACGGTATTTCTAACATCTCACAACATGGATGAAGTGGATCTGCTCTGCGATAGGGTTGCAATAATCAAAGATGGAAAGATTATCGCTGAGGATACACCAGACGGAATAAAGGAACTCGTAGGAGGGAGCGTTGCGGTTGAGGTTAGGTTCGACAGGGAGGTTGACTTCAAGGGTGAAAAGGTTGGAGATAGATACGTCGTTTACACGACCGATCCTAACGAAACTATATGTAAAATAGTAGAGTTTGCCAAGAGTAGGGGAGTTCGAATAGTTTCGATAAACACGAGGTCACCTTCACTTGAAGATGCATTCCTTAAGATTTTGGGGGAGGTAGCATGAGGGCTTTAGCTATAGCCAAAAAGGATATTTTAATATACTACTCGAAAGGACCGGTCGTCATCTTCGGGATTTTACTGCCGATATTCCTATTCTTAGCTTTCTGGATCGGCAGAGACTTGCCTCTCAACTTTCTTATGGCTGGCTTGATTGCTATGACTGTTTTCTTCGCTTCAACATCTGTCTCTCCAGTCGTAGCACCTTGGGAGGGGCAGATGAGAACTTTGGAAAGACTCCTGACTTACCCTATAGACGTGAAAACGATAATTCTCGGAGACATAATAGCTTCTTCCATCTTTGGAATTCTGCTCTCCGCAATTCCCCTTGCGATAGCGTTCGGAGTCGGAATATCTGTAAATCCTCTGATAATCTTGGGGATAGTTGTATCTGCAGTTTGTTTCTCAAGTTTGGGTTTGCTGTTCTCTGCCTATCCTTCAAACATCCCAGCGACCGTCATGATGATCTCCGCGCTCGTGAGGTTTCCGATGATATTCATAAGCGGGATATTCATTCCAATAGACAACCTACCATGGCTTGGGAAAATCTTAGCGTTTCTCTCCCCGCTAACGTATTTCACAGACATCGCAAGGTTTTGCGTAGGATTAAAACCATTCTTCCCAGTTTACACGGACTTCGCCGTGTTGATCGGATACACTACTTTGCTCTTCGTCCTTTCCGTCAAGCTTCACGAGAAAGCTCTGCTAAAGAGGATTTAAAGGTGTAGTCGTGAAGACGCGTCAGGTTAGAGGTAGACAAGTAGCGATAAGGGTTGACGCATCGTTGTATATAATTTAAAGGTTCATCAACATCGTTACATCGCCACCGGCTCGCCCATCTCAAAGAAAACTCAAAAATATAATAATCCTGCCAACTTAAACTCTTCTTATTCCTCCTAAAATCTCCTAGCTCTGTCAAACCCTCAATTAACCTCGAAGGTTTATATATTACTCGATCACATGGCCATCTGGAGCGATGTGGTATGAATCATCTTTCGATTGCAGTAGTGTTGGCGCTGGCGGTTTTTTCAGTAGTGTGGCGGTTGGAGCAACAAGTGCGCAGGTGATGCTGAGTTCTGCGCATTCTAAGCTGAACTCTACCGACTGTCATGGCAGTGCACCCATTGCAGATTCCTCAATTGAAAGAAACGATGAGTCCAAAGCATGCGGGTATGGGTCAACACGCCCGGATACGATGCCGAATACATGCCTCGTATGTCATAACCCGCATCAAGGAGTTTACAAGGACGGGAAATGGGAAGACCAGACCGTAGCAGAATACAATAAATTTGCTTTTAAGCTGAAAAAAAGCGGTAGTGTCAAGTTGACACCCTCCAATAGTTATAGAATGCCATAAAGCTCTCTAACCGGCTCTGAACTGAAACAAAGGAACTCTTGTATGGGAATCTGTTCCAAAACTTCTTTGTTCTCTCTTTAGCTGAGAAAAGAATTCTTCTACAGCGTTTCTTCTACCAAACGTCTCGTGCCTGTATCTTAAACCAAGCCTTTGTAAAGCCCACAGATACCAACTCCTCTTTAACAGCTTCTCGAATTCTTTCAGAATCGTAAATAGGATTTTTCTTACCATCTACCCAGAGAGCGACATTTCCAGGGACCAATAATACAAAGATATTGAGCGATACAAGTTTTCAAACCTTCATAAATTTCCTCAGGAGCGGATACAACCTTAATAGGATTATCATATAATCGATAATCACTTCCGAGAGGACTTTCTGATGGAGGTTTAAATTCAATATCATTTTGTCCTGAAGCTCCGCCTCCGGAACAACCTGCAAATCCTACTCCAGTTCCAATACTCAACGCTGTAAATCCTAATAATTTGAGAAAATCTCTTCTAGTAAGCATAATCTGATGCACGTCATTATCATTCTGAGCCATTCTAATTGTATCATCGAGACTTCTTGCCACCATAGAGTAATAATCGTCACTAAAAATAAAAACTTTTGTCACCACACAACAGTAGCAAAAGCCTTTAAAAAACTTAAGATAAAACTATTAAGGTAAGAGGCGCTGACCCTTTTAGGTTTTAATTGAAGTAGCTTGGATATTTTTAAGAGATTCTCTGAAGAAGTTATAGAAGACTTCGAATCCTTTGAGATTTAGGTAGAAGCTCTTGATATTTTGGAATGGTCTTCTAAATTTTCTACGTAGTTTTACCGAAGGTTTGATGGATGTAGGTTTTACCTGCCGAAGTTAATCCTTTAACAAGCCAAGAGGCTTTATCGGAGTAGAATTTCTGGCTTATTTTTGCAGTATTTCAGAGCCTCTCTTAATAAAACGTAGGCTTCAAAGCACCCTCTGCTTTCAGAAGGCCCATATGGCATTCTTTGGTATCGAGGTCTATAGCATCCCATACGAAAATTAATTTCTTCTCAAGCTTTAATTTTGTCTAATCTATTGCAATAAGCCATCTTTCCTTCTTTCTTGGTCGCTTTAGAACTTCCTTAAGCCTATGATAGCTATCCGATTCACGGCTTATCTCTTCGTATAGAGATAAGAAATCACTTGTTTTTCTCAAAGAAAGACCTGAAAAGTATAATAGAGTTGCTAAAATTTTAAGTTCTACATCTTTCTCGTCTCTCCAAAAGACTTTTGTAGCTTTAACGTAATCTACTAATTGCCTTAGTGCGAGTCCTATACGTTTTATCCTGGTTATTTATTTTTCGTTATTTTGACAGCACCAAGCAGAGTGGGCTAAAATTTTATATTTTTATTTTAAAAATATATAAAATTATTATCATTTAGTGCCCATCGTGATCTATTTGCAAACCTTAAAAATTCTCTTGAGCCAAGGATGTAGATGTAGATATCCTATAACTATCGGTGCTTGTATTATCGGTATTAAAGCTGGGACTATTGCGGATTTCAGACTTAGAGCCATAACCGCAATTGCAGCAGCGACGCTTTGATTCTTAGTTGCGGATATGAAGGCTACAGCCATGTGATCGCTGTAGCTGACGTTGAAGATTTTGTCTAAGAAAGTTATAACTCCGAAGAGGGTGAAGAACATTGCGGATTGTAGGATAACGATTTCCGCAACTATCCTTGGTTTTTCGACAACAACTTCGGCTTTGCTTGCTACGAGCAAGCCTATTAAAATTAGCATTGTGATCATCGTAGCCAAAGACAGTATTGGCTTGAGCTTTCCTTCTATCCTTTTAGCCATCTTAACCTTCTCCTCCTTCCCCAATCCCCTAAGCCTTCTGTGAATCAAAAACCATCTCGTTATCTGGCCCGCTATAAAGGGGGTTACGAGTGTGTAGATCACTGCGGACACTATCTTCCCTATCGGAACTTTTACGGCCGAAACGCTCGCGTAAAAGCTTAGATATGCAGGAATTGCTGGTAACGAGCCTAAGAGACTCAAAACTGCAAGAATCGTCGCAAGTTCTATGTTACCTTCGGCAATTAAAACGAATCCTATCGATGCGCTCGATGCTGGGACTACGTTGGACGTAACGAATCCCAAGGAGAGGTCAACATCGCCGAAGAATTTTGCAAAGGTCATTGCTAAAATGGGTGAGACTATGAAAACGAAGAACATCGAAATCGCTATCTCTTTAAACATCCTCGCTGATTTCGCAAGTTCTTCTGTTCTTAGCTGAACCATAGAAGGGTAGATCGTCAGAATTGCAAAGGTTACTATGAGGTTTTTAACGAGTTTAGGATTCGATTTGAAGAAGTGGGAATACTTGCAACCGATAATCAACCCAGTCAGTAAGGATAGAAGAGTGTAGATTATAAGGTATTTCCTCATGTGCTGAGCAACCCTTTT
>JAMOPJ010000036.1 GCA_027064525.1 Archaeoglobaceae archaeon | reverse complement strand
ACTACTAAGGGATTCCTAAGAAAATACGGGTTTAGTGAGGAGGAGATCGAACTCGTATGGCAATACTTTGGCGGTAAGCCGATATATCTCGTCGAAGCGGTGAAGGTTAAAGCCGGTGGAGGTGATCTAAGGAAGTTCTGCGAAGAGTTGTTGGAGGAGAGGTTAAGTGTCATTCTGTATTCTCTAAGAAGGTTGGAGGACGAAGATGCGAGGCTGTTCGAGGGTGTGTTGAAGCTATTCAAAAAATTCGTAGATGAAGATATCATCGAATGCGATAGGATAAGTGAGGAGGTAGAATGGGCGGTTAGGCAGAACATCATCTTCCTAGATCCACGTAAAAGGCTTTTAAAACCTCAGAGCAGACTCGATATATTGGCTATTAGAAGAATCGTGGAGAGTTTTTGATTCAATTTGAAGGCTATTTAATTCCGTCTTAGCCTCTCGACTTCTTTCATGATAGATCTTTTTATCTCTTCTTCATGCTCCAGCAACTCTTTTGGACTTTCAACATTGAACCAAAGGATCTTCCAGTCTAAAAGTGCCTTTTCCTTCCTCTTGTCCCTTTCTTCGGGATGCCATTTAACATGTCCAACCTCTATCGCGAGCTTGATATCTGGAAACGCGAAGTCGAGTATGTATCCTTTAACTTCGTATTGGAACTCGTAGTCGGTGAATCCGAGATCTTCGAGAAATCTTTTCATAATCAGTTCGAGTTGAGTATTGGACGTCGGAATAGTCCTCCTTGGAGGTCTTCTGAGGATCAACTGCCCTGAGCGATAGTAAACTTCTGCATGAGGTTGGAGTTTCAAATTGAGTAGATACGCGTATGCCTTCTCTTTGGATTTACATAGCGTCAATATTTCTTCAACGCTCTCCTCTATCAACTCTTTCAAAATATCTTCAGAAATACTACTCCAATCGACGATTATCTTTACCATAATTTAAAATTTTTGTGAGAAGACATCTATTTCCAACCTCTCAGCTTGTAGTATTCTTCAAGCATTTTTTCAAACGATTTTCTATCTACAACGCCGTTCTCGGTCGGAACTTTGAAGAAGAACTCTGGTAAGTAGTCGTCTTCCCTCTTCAAACCCAAGCGAACGTTTATATCCCTTGCCAATTTTATCACACTCTCACCTATCCTCAACATTCCTTCGACGCTCAGATTTTGCCCAGTTACAGCATTATAAAGCTCCACAACATCGTTTTCATGTAGAGGACCTATCTCCGGTAGAGTTAAGAATCTGCAGATTATGAGACAGTCCGTAAAGCCGTAGAAGTTCTCAAGCCTAATAAGGGTCTCCGCCTGCTTGTCCGACTTGAATCTGTCCAAACCGCCCGACAGATTCGGTCTGTAGATGCAGTGCTTTATGTGACAGGCTCCTCTGTAGCTGACTGCATAACCCAAAGCCACACCCATGAGTCCACGAGGATCGTAACCGGGAGGCTCCAAACCTTTAACGTGAACGCCTTCGACTCCGAGCGATTCGGCGAATCTCTTAACGCCTTCCGCAAGCTTATCACCAATACCACATCTGAAAGCTATCTTCCTGATCAGATCGAGCACGGTATTTCCATCTCCAAACACATATTTTTCATCAATAAGCCCTTTCTCGCTGAGATAGAACAGAAACGCTATGATGTTTCCAGTGGATATCGTATCCATCCCGAATTTATCGCACAACAAGTTTGCTTCGGCAATGACCTTGGCATCTCTCACACCGCAGAGACTCCCGAATGCAAAGAGTGTCTCGTATTCCGGTCCTTCGACTTCTTTGCCGTTAAACTTCGAAATCTTGGCACATCCAACCTTGCATGCGAAGCATGCCTTCTTCTTAGCATAAAGTCTAACTACGTCATCGAAGATGTCTGAATCGAATCTACCCTTTTGCCAGTATCTTGTGGGCAAAACCCCAAGCTCGTTCGTAAGCAGAATCATCTTCGGCGTTCCATATTTGGATATCCCCTCCAAAATATCCAGCCTGCTTTCAAAATCCTCTCTGAGCTCGCGGAATTTATCGTAATTCACTACGCTACCCTCCAAATCAGCTGAGCCTTTGACAGCTATAGCCTTGACCTTCATAGCTCCCAGCACAGCTCCTCCACCGCATCTCCCAAACTCCCTCCCCTTTGCATGTTCTATGCAGGCAAATCGGACCAGATTCTCTCCAGCCTGTCCGATCGAAGCTATCTGGTAACCTCTACCCAACTCCTTCTTAAGTAAATCCTCAGTCTCAAATGTGTCCTTTCCCCAAAGCCAGTCCGCATCGCAGATCTCTATGCTTTCGTCCTCGATTTTGATGTAAAGGGGTTTTTCCGATCTACCTTGCAGAATCAGAGCTAAGTAGCCCGCTCTTCTCAGTTCTCTTCCGAAGAAACCTCCACAGGATGAATCCGCAACGAATCCCGTCAGTGGAGATACGAAGACAGCTTCACACCTCGAAAGTCCGCTGAGTCTTAAGCCGGTAAGAGGTCCAACTGCGAAGACTATCAGATCTTTCCTCAAGTTGTCGTTCAAGATCTTGAACCCCAAGCCCTTTCCGCCTATAAAGTATCGTTCATCATTGCTCAGTTCTCTTACCTTAATTTCACGCTTCGATAGATCGACTACAGCTATCCTGTCCATACTATACCCTCCTCAAATCGATCTTCTTTGGAAATTCTGTCAGAACTTCGCATCCGTGCTTTCTGACAACGACGACATCCTCAACTCTGACACCACCCCACTTCCTATAGTAGAGCCCCGGCTCGACCGTGAATACCATTCCAGCCCTCAGCACGTCTTCGTTCTCGTATATCCTTGGTTCTTCATGTATGTCCAAACCCACTCCGTGCCCAGTTGAGTGGATGAAACCCTCCCTGTATTTCTTCCTCAGCGTGTGGTATCCCCTCTCTTCAAGAACATCGCAGACCGTATAATGAACTTCTTTAGCGGTGATTCCTTCTCTTATCATAGATATGGCTTTCTGCTGAGCTTCAGTTACAGTGTCTAGCATCTCTTCAATTTCGGGGCAGTCGTCCAATATCACCGTTCTCGTGAAATCCGAATAATAGTGGTGTTTTCTGCTTTTAGGAAATATGTCGATTATTACGTGCTCTTTAATCTCTCCGTGCCCTATGAAATGAGGATCAGCCGAGAGCTTTCCAGATGAGACGATCGTATCTTGAGCGAGGTAGCCCCTGCTAAATAGGAACGTTTCGATCTCATTTCTGAGCATATCACAATCCCTGACCTTCTTAAGCAGTTCCAAAGCTAATTTAAACGACTCGATTATCGCAACGCTCGTGTCTCTAATCTTCTCAATCTCATCGTTGCTCTTCACAGCCCTCATCTTAAGGAAGGGGTTTTCAACGACCTCAACTTCGAAATATTTCAGAAATTCCAGAGCTAAGAAGGATGGAAAGTTCGGTGGAATCAAAATCTTCTTAGCCTTATGCGTTTTCAGAAGCTCGATTAACGTTTGAGCAAGAGCTCTTTTTGAATCTTTAAGCTCCTTAAGCCTTTCGTGATAACCCAAATCTGTTAGGGAAGCTATTTCCTTCACCTTGCTCTCCCTCGAAGCTCTGTTCTTCTCCATCTCCGGAACGACCAGAAGATCCGTTCCATCGATTCCGACGAAATAGAATGCTGAGTTCGGAATCCTGAACTTCGTAGCGTAGTAGAAGTTGTTGTCTCCAGAGTGCTGAATGTAAAACTGAGCATTCTTCGACTTGAGCAGTTCGTAGAGCATGGTGATGATTTCGCTTGGGATTTTATGACATTTTGCTGAAATTTTGTCGTTAAATATAAATTTTTTATTGATACGGTAGGTCAATCATGTATTTAGGGATAAAGTTTAAATCTTATCCATTGAGCAGATTATTTAATGCGGATTCGCATCGAACTCAAAAGGTTAAATTCGACTGTGATCGATCTTAACCACTCCTATCACATCGCAAGCCTGATCTACCGATGCATTCAAAGGAGCGATCCTTCCCTTTCGCTCGAACTTCATAAGCCGGGGATAAAGTTCTGGACTTTCAGTAAGCTGATGGTTCCGGAGAGGAGGTTTAGGATAGCTGGGGAGAAGATGATTATCGAATCCGATACCGTGCATTTCTACTTCTCAACGCCAAAGGCTGAAGTTGCAACGGCTTTCGTTGATGGTTTGCTCAAAAAGCCGGAAGTTAGGATAGGAGGTGCAGAATTCGCTGTTTCTGAGGTTAGGGTTGTTAGAGAACACGAGATTGGAGAAAAGGCTAAGTTCGTGACCCTATCTCCGATAAGCGTTACGACTGTGAGGGATGGAAGGACTTACGACCTCTATCCGGACAATCCTAAGTTCTACGAGAACCTGAGGAGGAATTTGGTTAGGAAATTTGTTGTATTACACGGAGAAGAGCCTTCCGACTGCGAGCTTGAGGTAAAACCGCTCAAGATTAAGCCGAAGCGTATAAGGGTTAAGAACACATACCATCGTTGCGTTGAAATGGTTTTCTTAGCCAAGGGTAGTAGGGAGTTGCTCGAACTGGGTTACAAGGCGGGGTTTGGGGAGAGGAATAGCATGGGGTTCGGGATGGTGAAAGTGGTATGATAGAAATATTTAGAAAGCTTACAAAAAACAGACCATACTATTACCAAAAAAGAGCTATGGAATTAATGGAGAAGAATATATCTCTTATTGTTAGAGCACCTACAGGTTCTGGAAAAACGGAAATAGCTTTAATTCCATTTATATGTGGTATTAACGATTATCTACCTCCACAGCTAATTTATTCCCTCCCAACCAGAACTTTGGTGGAGAGTATAGGTGAAAGAGCGGTAAAATACGCGTCTTTTAAAAAGCTGAGAGTCGCTATTCATCACGGCAAAAAAGCTACGAGTAGCCTTTTTGAAGAAGATATAATTGTCACTACGATTGATCAGACTGCCGGAGCATACCTAAGCGTTCCGTTAAGCATGCCGAAGAGATGGGGAAACATATTCGTTGGCGGTGTTGCATCAGCTCTAACAGTTTTCGATGAAGTTCACACTCTCCATCCAGAAAAGGGGCTTCAAACGGCAATTGCAATAGCTATGCAGTCGGCGAAGTTGGGCTTTCCCTCGCTCATAATGTCTGCCACATTGCCGGATGTTTTTATAGAGAGCATGAAAGAGAGGATAGAAAAGAACGGTGGCAGAGTTGAGATCATAGACGTAGAGGATGAATCGGAGATCAAATCGAGAAAAAACAGAAAAGTAGAACTAATAAACAGAACAAACGAAGAGTTAACGGCCGATGCGATTAAAAAAGAAGCTGAGAGCAAACCTAAACTTGCTGTTGTTGTCAACACCGTCGAACGCGCACAGAAACTGTATCTGGAATTGAAAGAGAAGGTAAATTGCCCGGTAATCCTTTTGCATTCCAGATTTCTTGAGGAAGATAGAAGTTCAAAGGAAAAAGCGATTGAAGATGTCTTCGGTAAAAACGGTGGAGGAGAAGGTATTGTAATATCCACTCAGGTGATAGAAGTTGGGATGGACATCTCTTCACCCGTCGTTTTATCAGAAGTTGCTCCGATTGACGCGTTGATCCAGAGAGCTGGAAGGTGTGCGAGATGGGGTGGCAAAGGCGAATTTCACGTCTTTGGATTACCCAAGGATGTAAGAAATCCCTACGCTCCGTATTTAAAAGAGCTCGTCGAAAGCACGATTTCCGAGATAAATCGTAGAGATAACTTCACACTGGACTGGCAAACCGAAGTGGAGCTCGTTAACAAAATCCTTTCAGGTTACTTTGAATACTTTTTAGATTCATCATTCTTTTGGACAAGGCTTGGAGAACTTTCAAAGGCTGTTTATGAGGGTAGTAAGCCGATAGTTGAACAAAACGTCAGAGAGGTATTTTCGTGCGATGTAACATTACACGAAAATCCGGAATCTCTAAATCCAGAAGATGTCCTAACCCTGCCAAGAATAAGGATTGACGCATGGGTATTGAGAGGTAAATTCAAGAAGCTTATGGAATTGGATGCTAAAATATACAAGCTAACAGAAAATCCGATATTGGACGATTACGAAAGTAAATATGTTTTGAAGCCGGTTGAGGATTCTGAGGATATAATACCGTTTGAATTATACGTTTTAGGTGGTGTTTGTTATTCACCCGAACTCGGGCTTGTGTTTGACAAATACGCTCCCAACGCCATCAAATCTTTCGAACCTGTTGAAAGAATTAATAATGCTGAAAGAAAGATAGAGTTCAGAATTGAAAGAGAAACGTGGGTTGAACACGCAAGAAAAACGTTGCACGTGCTCGATTGCTACTTAATTCCCCGTTATCACTATGCTATCGAAAAGTTCGCTGAGCATTTTGGATACGATTTCGACGAGTTCGCAGACCTAATCAGGTGCATAACCTCATTACATGACTTGGGTAAGCTGAACATATATTGGCAGGAGAAAGTTGGATGGAATGGCAAGGAGCCTTTAGCTCACTCGGATAGCGATGTTGGAGGATTACCTCCTCACGCAACGGTTTCGGCGAGATCTTTGCAACCATATCTGGAAAACTTATTCGATGATGAGGGTTTGTTTAAAGCGTTCTACTTGGCCATTGCTCATCATCACGCACCGTGGGCAAGAGAATATCGAAAGTATAAACTAATTTCTAATTTTTACGAATTCGTCAAAAAGGTATGGGATGTTCCAAAAGATCTAATCATAGATCACGATTCCTCTGGAAAGCTCGATTTTACCTATTTGGATTTAATAGACGAGAACGAAGCCTACAGACTCTACGGATTACTTTCTAAATTGATAAGAATATCTGATAGGCTCGCTACGGGAGGTGTCGGTTATGAATCGTTATTTTCTACCTAAGAGTGGCTGGGAATTTTTCGATGTTTCGAGAGCGTATGGATTGGGTATAATCGTGCATACACTGAGCGGAGAAGCGATAGTAAGTGACATGGGTGGTTTTTATTTAATAGAATCGAAAAGAGAGCTAAATTTTGATAGAATAGATCAAATTCATCGATTTTTGGGTGATGATCAAGTTTGGGACAGGACTTTGGTAACGATTGGAAGAAAGCAGAGAGAAAACACGAAAAAGAAGGTTACTGAGTTTCTGAATGATTTAAAATTCATTAAAGACATTTTAGATCACTCAAAAGAATTAAAACCACCAGCAATCATAGGTAGTGGCTCTGAAACTCTTTACCAATCCATGGAGTTGGCGGCAACAAAAGGAGTAAGGGATATGATTTTACTGAAAAAACAGTATTCCGAAGGTTCATCTATAAAGGTTTCTACAGAAGATTTCATTCTATCCGCACTCGGACACGTCAACGCGACAGTCTGGAAAAGCTCGAGTAAGGAGTTAATTTTTACCATTCCAACTCCTATAAAAACTAAAATTCTCCACTTGCAGGAAATTAGAAAAAGAGTAAACGATGCGATTAAAGGAATGCACAAAGCAGGTTGGTTTTCAACGATAGCGCAGATAGCCGTAAACTTAGTTCTAGAAGAACTTAAAGTAAAAGAAGGAGGTAAGTTTGCACCGAAGTTTGGTTCTTTGATATACGGTGTAATGACAAAAACAGGGAACCAGTGGAAACCATTAACGGGAGGAATTTTCCCTCTTGATTTTCTGCATCAGATAGCAGAATCAAGTGTAGCAAAAGAAGTGCTTAATAAATGGGCAGATATATTTGAGCAGACAGCTTTTAGGAAGGGATACGAAGATCTGCCAGTTGCTTTGGCAGAATTTATAGCAAATCCCAGTCTGTTTAATTATGAGAGATATATCAAATTCCATTTAAGAAATGAGCTTGACAAGAACAGGATAAAGTTTGGAGGTTATGAAAGTAGCGTTTTGAAGGAGGTGGTAAACATTGTCAGAATTTAAGCTTGGAGACATCTTTGGATGTGAAGCTATAAAGAACTTTGGAGGAGCATTGAGAAAAGCACTTAGAATAGGAGACGACTACGCATCTCTTGTAGAGTTAGAATACGTTGAAACTAAGGAACAATTTTTAGAAGTTATAAAGAAATTTTTAAGAAGATATGAAACTACGGCAAGAAAGGGCTACATGGGTAAAGAACTCAGCCGACTTAGCGAGAAAGACCTTGAAGAGCTCATGAATTTGGTTGATAAATACGGAGTAAAACCGATTAGAGCAGCACTCATCAGTTATGCTCTTGTTAGAAGTGAGAGTGAAACTAAAAAAGAATCTCAGGAGGTGGAGTGAATGAGTGAAAAGGTTTATGAAGTAGCTATTTTAGGTAGAGCTGTATGGCAATTACATAGCCTG
The DNA here is from genome assembly GCA_027064525.1 of Archaeoglobaceae archaeon. Classification (GTDB taxonomy): domain Archaea; phylum Halobacteriota; class Archaeoglobi; order Archaeoglobales; family Archaeoglobaceae; genus WAKM01. The sequence continues at coordinate 29,561 of JAMOPJ010000036.1, read as the reverse complement.
AACAACGAGGGAACGGTCGGAAACGTTACAGAACCGAGAAGTATTAGAATAATAGATCCGAATACAAAAAAAGCTGTAACGACCGACGGAATTTCTGGAGAGATGTTAAAGCACATCCATACTAAGTTCATGTGGATCTTAAGCGACAAAAACAACCTATGCGATGCTTGTAAGGTGTTAAACCCAGAGAAGTTTAACTTTGCTGTAAAAACAGGAAAAGTTAAAGTCCAAAATGGTGAAGACGCTTTGCAAAAGGCTTTACAAACATGTGACATATGCGATGTTCACGGATTCCTTCTTGAAAAACCAACTGTTTCGAGAAAGTCAACGATAGAATTTGGATGGGCACTCGGAATACCTGAGGTTTATAGAGACATTCACACCCACGCAAGACACGCTCCCGGAGAGAAGAAGAGTAAAGAAGATCAAGAAGGTGAAACCTCAACACAAATGGTTTATCACCGCCCGACACGCTCCGGTATTTACGCAATAGTTTCGTTATTCCAGCCTTGGAGAATTGGATTAAACGAGACTAGGCAAGATAAATACACCTACGATGCAGATGACGACCCAAGGACGAGAAGATACAAAATTGCGTTAAAGGCATATCAGCTTATCTTTTCCCGTCCAGAAGGTGCCATGACCGCCACTCGATTACCGCACATTGAGGACTTCGAAGGCGTTATAGTCTATTCGACAAAACCCGTTCCTGTGCCAGTAATTTCTCCATTAAAGGATAATTATATTGAGGAAATAAAAACAATCAATAAATCTCTGGCCGAAAGCTCGGAATCTAAAGATAGAATAATAGAAGTTATTGAGTTTAACAGTCTCGCAGAGTTTATAGAAAAAATAAATGATCTGATTAAAAAAGAACCATATAAGATAGAAATAGGTGGGAAGTAATGAAGTGGGTTTGTTTGTTAGTTCACTTTCCATCCTTTTTTTCTTACAGAATTCCGGACTACTCATCCCAATACGCTTTAAGCGTTCCACTGCCGAGTCCCTCTTCCATAAAACTCGCAGTGGTGGCAACGGCCATAAGAACTACCGGGGATGTTGCGGAAGGAAAGTGTGTATTTTACGCCGTGCGGGATGCCGAAATAAGAATAGTGCCACCCAAGCAAATTGCGATTAACTCTGTTTTTATAAAAAGGCTTAAGAAAAGAGGAATAAAAACCAAAGTAGATAAAGAAAAATACAAGCAAGGTCTGCTACCTTCATTTGAAAGCACATTTTGTGTTAGAGAATACGTCTTTTTCCCAGAAGACGTTAAATTATTCATTAGCGGTGGAGATATAGATAGTGTAGTCGATTATTTCAACGCGCTAAGATATGTTGGTTCTGGAGATTCAATAGTTTACGTCAAACGCGTAGAGTTCGTTGAAGAACCTCCAAAAAACGCAATTAAGGCTATCACGAGCGAAGAGTTTACGAAAGCTATTGCAAGTTCTGACCATTTTATTGTTTATCCGGTAAAAGATCTAAGTAAATCGGCAAAGTTTGAACAGATAAATCCGTATTCAGGTAAATCAGGCAAAAACGTTTTCGAAAGAAAGTATTATCTCCTCAAAGCTAAGGCTAAAAAAGGTAAGAATTGGAAAATTCTTGAAATTCAATAAGATAAACGTTATTTCGCTAATTAGAAATTCTTAAAACCATAGGATAAAGAATGTACTTTGAAACCCCCAACCCTTATCAACTATCGAGTATAGTCTTAACCAATGAAAACGCTGGAGGAAATTAAGGAAACTCTAAGAAAACACAAAGAATATCTGAAGGAGAAATTTGGAGTAAAAGAAATCGGTATATTCGGTTCTTACGTTCGAAACGAACGGACTGAAGTCAGCAATGTAGATATTTTGGTCGATTTTGAAAGACCAATAGGCTGGGAGATAGTCGATCTTAAAGAATATCTTGAGAAGATTTTGGGTGTAAGAGTAGATTTAGCCCCAAAAGGTGGAGTCGTCAGAAAACCCTTACTCTGGAAATACATAAAAGAGGAAGTCGTTTATGTCTAAGAGAGACGTTAGATTGTTTCTTTACGACATCTTGGAGTGCATTGAAAAGATCGAAAGATATACGAAAAACATGGACTTCGAAGATTTCATTAAAAATGAGTTAGTAGTCGATGCTGTAAATTAGAAATCTCGAAATAATAGGTGAAGCCGTAAAGAACATACCCGAAGACATCCGCTCAAAATACAAGGAAGTTCCTTGGAGGAAAATTGTTAGAAACATAATCATTCACGGTTACTTTGGTGTTGATTTAAGAATCGTTTGGACGGTTGCTAAAAAGCATCTCAAAGAGCTAAAGCCAAAGATTGAGAAAGTTCTGAAAGAATTAGAATACAATATAAAAATTAGAACTCAGAAATGTGTTTTACAAAATCGATATTTGCTTTTCTTATCAGCTTTTCGTCAGCCGTGTAAAGCTTGGCCTTCAGCTCTTCGGCTAAAGCGATGTAAGATGCGTCGTAAATCTTCTTTCCCTCCAATCTTGTTGTCAATCTTCTCCTTAATCTTTCATTTATTAGCAAAGCTTCTGCGATATTTCTACCTTCGAGTCTCCCGATAATCTTTACAATTTCTGTTCTTATAATTTCACTCCAATTTATATATTTGTATTTATCCATTTTCTTCTTCAGCTCATCATCGACTCTAGCACTTATTACGGGCATACACGTATTACGTTACGATAGTATGTTACCCTTTCCGCTAAACGTTAGCAACAGTGCCTTGCTTAGGCAGAAAGAACCTCAATTCTACCAAGAATCATCACTTTTTCAGCCAAAGAGACATGAAATCTTCACTCCGAATCCACACATTTTTTAAACTTAAGAACGTGTTAGAAGCTATGAAGAGTAAGATTGTGAGGATTGGTAAGAAAGGTGTGATAGTAATACCAAAGGATGTGCGAGAAGCACTTGGAATACAGGAGGGATCTCCGGTGGAAGTGAGGTTGGAGGGGGATAAAATAATCATAAGGAAGAAGGATCTTTGGGAGGAGATTGTAAAGAGAGGGGTAAAGATAAACGCCGAAGATGCTGAAAGAGAGCTTGATGAGGCTGAGGAGGAATGGCTGAGAAGGTTGTAGTCGACACTTACGCTATCATATCTTACTTCACTGGAGAGATTCCAAAGCGTGCGAGGGACATTCTCGACGGCGTGAGAAAAGGGAGTGTGAAAGGTGTAATCCACTACCTGCTCGTTTACGAATTGGCATATCATTGGAGGAGAGGCAAAATACCGTTTGCATCGGAGGAAGAGTTTTTAGAGTTCGTAAGCTACTACTTCGAAGTTGAAGAACTCACACCTAAGCTCGCACTAAAAGCCAGCCTCATAAAGGTGAAGGGCGACGAACTACTAAAGAAACATCCAAAATTAAAACACAGAAGGTTATCGACATCCGACGCAACATCTATAGCTCTTGCACTCGAAAAAGGCTTGCCAATCGTGACAGGTGGTAAGGACATCTCATTTGTCGCACAAGCCTTCGGAGCTGAAATTATATGGTAATTATATTATCTCATCGATTCCGCTCTTATCATATCCGATTATCTCCCTCTTCATAGCCTTCTCACTCTTCAGCCTGTAGATTACAACCATGTCCTCGTCTTCGTCTATTATCCTCCTCAGACCCATCTTGACCTCCTCCAAGTCAGCCTCGCTTAGCTCTCCTTCAAAGAGGGAATTCTGAACCCAGTTCAGATACCTCCGCAGGAACTTCTTGACCCTGTTCACTCGCTCAACGTTCACATCATAGGCTACGATAACATACATGCTACCACCAGATCACAAGAGGCTTGTATCTCTCAACTCCAAGCAGATGCTTAGCCAACTTGTAGCATTCAAGCCTTATGAGCCTCTGATAGGAAACGTTCCTCTTCAGTTGTCTGTGCTTAATCGTGCTCTCAAGCTTCTCGTTGTAGGCCTTGAGAAACTTCTTCTTTCCGCTTTCGCTGAGCAGAACTCCGTCGAAGTCCCTATTGAAGTCTTCTGGCTTCATGATCCCCTTGTTTACGAGATAGAAGATCGTTCTGTCGACTATAAATGGCTTGAAGATCTCCGCGATGTCCAAAGCCAAGCTGAATCTCCTCTCGAACGGCTCGTGCAGGTAGCTAATGGTCGGATTGAGCTGAGTGTGGTAGAGCTCGGAAAGAACGGTCGCGTAGAGCAGAGAGTTGCCGAAGCTCATCATAGCGTTCACCTCATTCTTCGGCGGTCTTTTCGATCTGCTTTCGAACTCGAAGTTCTTGAGTATTGAGTCGAATGCAGAATAATAGCTCTGTCTCGCCAAAGCCTCGCAACCCATCACTTCGGTGATCTTCTCAGATCTTCCGAGCTCTTCCAAAGCTTTGTCAAAATCGACATCGAGCTTGTAGCTTGCCAAAACTCTCCGCATGTTCTGAATAGCCCCTTTGACGAAAGCTTTGGCCAAATAAAGCCTTTTCTCCTCATCGAGGTAGTGCTCAACCTGCTTTATCACCAAGTCGCCGGAAATGAGCGTCTCGCGAGGATAGAAGCTTCCGACGTAGAATCCGTGCCTGTTGAAGAAGTGGATACATATGCCTTCTCCTGCAAGCATCGTAATGGCTTTGGAGGTTATGCTCAGCGATCCCAAAGCGTAGATCGAATAGATCGAGTTTATTGGGATAGGCTTCCTTCCATTCTCGTTTTCAAAGTAGAGGGTGTTCTCCTTCCTGATCAGCTTGCCATCGGAAACTATGTAGTAGTTCTTCCTCTTCATGAAAACACCTCACGAGAAGCAGAATTCGAAATAGGCGCATTTTCTACACTGTCCTTTATATTCAGGCTTTGGCATCTTTCCCTTGCATATCTCCTCGATATCCTTGAGAATTCTATCGATTTCAGCTTCGATCTCATCGCTAAGCTCAAGTTCGACGTTTTTCTTTGCTTTCGGATACGATAGAACGGCTCTTGCTGGAATTCCGAGCCTTTTAAGGTAGTAAAGGTAGTAGAGCGTCTGATATCTGTGAGCCTTATCGAGTTTGTCTGATCTTTTCACTTCTCTGATCTCTAAGATCTCACCTCTCTTAACGACATCTATCGCGATGGATCCGAGTTGGATCTCCTTCTGCTCCCTCTCGAAAACGTCCAAGTGTAGAAGTTTACCCAATCTTACGAGGTCGCTCTCGTTCTCCATGTTCATGTTGTGACTAAAAAGCCAAAGTTTAGTTTTACAAACAAAATAATAGTTCACCTGAGTTCCTCTAATATACATTTCATTGATGAACATAAGTAATTATTATCACTCGAAAATTAAAGCTTTTCGAAGGTTTTGATTCTCCATTCATAGGAATTGTATGATGTATTATCCCTGACGAGATTGATTTTTGACGGCAAAGAAGATTTTAGAGCTCGTAAAATTTTATTAGCAGTTCGATAGAGGCATCTGGGATTGAATCTTTCAATTATTTTTATTAATTAAAGCTATTTTTGTTCGAGGTCGTGTAAGATTTTTTCCATTCGCGTGATAGGTGTTCGACATTTCTACTCTGCAGAATTTGTAGAATTTTGTGATTCAGTCTCCGACGGCAAATTAAATTCGCATAAAAGCGGTGCTATCAGATCTGGTATAGTTATAAACGATTGGCACTATTGGGATTATCAGATGGTATTTAAATAAAAACTCAATTCAGAAAAGCTTATATCTGAAAATGAGCATAGTAATACCAAGGATTAAATCAGACTAAAATAGGATTGAAAGCGAATTTGCTGAACCTCTCGGAAACATATTTTGATACTGATTAAATCAGACTAAAATAGGATTGAAAGTGTCTTATGTTCAAAGCTGTTACACTTTAAATAGTGATTAAATCAGACTAAAATAGGATTGAAAGTCAACATAGACGCTCCACACGATGGAATTTTCACACAGATTAAATCAGACTAAAATAGGATTGAAAGCTCACTCACACACGTTTAAAGTATGGACACGATCCATTGATTAAATCAGACTAAAATAGGATTGAAAGTACACATTGTAAAATACACAGTCATCCCTGCACCAGGATTAAATCAGACTAAAATAGGATTGAAAGTTCATCAAAGAAGACAGGTTAGATTACAAACAGGTAAAGGATTAAATCAGACTAAAATAGGATTGAAAGGAACTTGGTTGGTAAGGAATTAGTCCCGGTTAAGGACAGATTAAATCAGACTAAAATAGGATTGAAAGTAATGATATGATGTCGAACCAACTGTAACACTACCAATGATTAAATCAGACTAAAATAGGATTGAAAGCTGGTTGAGTAGCCATGTGGTGGGTTGATGTTAACGGAGATTAAATCAGACTAAAATAGGATTGAAAGATGTAATCGATACCGCTTGATATGCCGTGTCTGTTGGTGATTAAATCAGACTAAAATAGGATTGAAAGCTTGATATTCCATGACGTGATGTTGCTTTTCTACTGTGATTAAATCAGACTAAAATAGGATTGAAAGAATGTTGTTGATGTGTTCTGTGATGGACTCATCAAGCAGATTAAATCAGACTAAAATAGGATTGAAAGTGATCAAAAATGACAAATCGTGATAAATCCCCCTTGTGGATTAAATCAGACTAAAATAGGATTGAAAGAAGCTTTGTTAAGCATGTATGTTTACGTCTATGTGTCGATTAAATCAGACTAAAATAGGATTGAAAGATGATGTTGTAGAGTTGGTAAGAGTTGATAATGGCACTGATTAAATCAGACTAAAATAGGATTGAAAGCTTCCTTCGTTCTATGAATATAAAAAGCAGAAAGGGGGTCAACCTTTTTCTCCGAAATTATATGAACATTATTAAATTCATGGCTGTTGAATCCAAGCTTGATCCTTTTAAACTCAATTAGAATTGTAAAAATCGATTGACACAACATTTATTAACCTTAGTTAAAACGCTTAAGAGATGGCATCGTCAATGTATGCTTACATCAGAGAAGCTTGGAAGAGACCTTGGGAAGGTTACGTTGGTCAGCTGATGTGGGAAAGATTGCAGAAGTGGCGAAGAGAACCAGCTGTTGTTAGAATCGATCGCCCGACGAGGTTGGATAGGGCGAGAGCTCTTGGCTACAAAGCTAAGCAGGGAATCATAGTTGTTAGGGTCAGAGTTAGGAGGGGCGGAAGGAGAGCAACAAGACCGAACAAGGGAAGAAAAAGCAAGAATCTAATGGTGAACAGGAGAACTCCAAAGAAGAATCTCCAATGGATCGCTGAGGAGAGGGCGGCAAGGAGGTATCCGAACATGGAAGTTCTCAACTCTTACTGGGTCGGAGAAGATGGACGATACAAGTGGTTCGAAGTTATCTTGGTCGACAGGGATCATCCGGCGATAAAAGCCGATCCTCAGCTCAACTGGATCTGCAACAAGAGAGGAAGGGTGTTTAGAGGACTTACCTCAGCCGGAAGAAGGGCAAGAGGCCTTAGGAGAAGAGGAAGAGGCGCTGAGAAGGTTAGGCCCTCATTGAGGGCTAACTTCAGAAGAAAGAAAGATTAAATAATTTTTATTTTATTCAATTGCAATGCTATTCTTCAATGCTTAGGAATGCTATAGCTGAGAGTATGTTCGAGACTATTCCCAGTAAACCTCCGAATGCTATCAGTCCAAAGGTTGGGCCAAATATCTTAAAGATTTGCTCCGGATTTGGTCGCGTAGCTTGAGTTTGGAGTAGCGGAACTATAGCCGCTATGTTTCCGAACATCCAAATCAGCGCCAGTATTATGAGAACGAACGAGAAGATCTGACAATACGCCGAATACTTAAAAGTGCTTATGCCTAAGGTGTTTCCGGCTCTCAAATGTGCCAACACCTGCAGAACCCAGCAGACGATACCTACGATTAGTATTACCGCTATTGCCGACATCAGAGCCTGAATGACTATAGCCGGATTCTTTGGAGCTACTGGCGGCTGGTTTGTAGCTGGAAGGAGATACGGAATCAAAATGCCAAACATCGCTATAGCCGTTAGTATTGGCCCAACGATCATCATTATCCCGTTCGCCAGCATAACTTTGTCATTTAAGCTCTTTCCCATGAAGATCCAAGCTATCGCCGCAAGAATAACTCCTATTAAAGATAGACCTCCCACAGCACTCGAACCGATGGACAGTAGCGGACCTACCAGCAGAAGTATGTATCCGATTCCACCAAGATATTTAACCGTTTTATCCATATTACAAAATCAACTCTTAGTATTAATTAGCCTTTTGGCAATACAAAAATAAAGCAGATATCGCTTGCATAGATTATGAAGCTCGAAGAGATCGTTCAATTCTTAGACGATTTCTTGGCTGTAGAGGAATGGGAAGACAAGTCGAACAACGGTTTGCAGGTTGAAGGCAAGAAGGAAGTCCAGAAGATCGTTTTTGCGGTCGATGCTTGTATGGATGTCTTTGCTGAAGCTAAGAAACGCAAAGCGGACATGATAGTCGTTCATCACGGTCTTATCTGGGGAGGAATCGATTACGTTCGAGGAATAGCGAAGAGAAGACTCAAGTTCTTGCTTGAAAACGAGATTTCGCTCTATGCGGTTCATCTCCCGCTGGATGCACATCCAAGAATCGGCAACAACGTTCAACTTCTAAGATTGCTTGAAATTGAACCAGAAGGGCAGTTTGGAATATACAAGGGCAAGCCCATCGGCTTCTACGGTAAGTTTGAGAATCCCATGAAGCTTGAGGAGATAGCCAAAATTTTAAGGAACAATCTGAATGAGCATCTGGTCATTCTAAACTTTGGGAATGAAAAAATTGAGAAGGTTGGAGCAGTTTCGGGAAAGGGTGCTTTTGCGTTGGTTGAAGCTATCGAGATTGGTTTGGATTTGTTTATAACAGGAGAAGCTGAACATGGTGCCTACCACTTAGCTAAGGAGTGTGGGATTAACGTTATCTTTGCTGGACATTACGCTACAGAGACTTTGGGAATAAAAGCGCTCATGAACGTTGTTGGGGAGGAGTTCGAGTTGGACGTTGAATTCATCGACGTCCCAACGGGTCTATAGAAGACAACTGACGATTCCAACGCTCGCCAGACACTCACTGCATGAGGGTTCATTTCCATAGCAGTCTCTATTCTCTTCAACGAACCAGCAGATGTCTGCAAACTGGCAGTCACCACACCACGGGAAGTTTTTAACCAAGTTCTTTCTCTTTTTGTCGAACACCTCATTGAGAGTTTGCTCGACTACGACCTTGGAATGACGATTAACGAACATCGGATGGGTGTATGCAAACTCGGAGCATGGAACGATCTTTCCATCGACTCTAACAAAAACGGCATCCTCATACGGGCAAGCTCTTTCCAGTTCATCTGCAAACAGCTTGGGTAAGTCGAGCGAAACTCCTAAAGATTCTGCAAGCTCCTTTACCCTCTCAAACGTTATCTTAACTTTTTTGGCTGTCTTTATTCTTTCCCACCTTTCCGCAACTCCAGAAACGTTGAGATGATATTTTCCGATCTCTTTGAGCATCTGGTTGTATAGTTCGAGGGAATTTTGATCGAGTTTGGAAACTTCTGCCAAAAATTTCTCAATATCCTCTGGACTGTTGAAGTGTTTCAGACATTCATCAACGGGTCTCTCGCTTAGCTCAACAAATAATGCTTGTTCATACAAATTCTTGTTGTATGGATTCAAGTTAGTTGCAATGACGTTAACGTCAATCTCACTTGCCAACGATACGATATCGAACAGCTCGGAAATGTTGTCTTTCGTCAGAATCGTCGAAATCCAAACGTCGGCATGCTTAGAAGCCTCCTCGACATCATTTAGCTTCGATCTGAGAACGCTTGCGGAGTTGATAGAGACACCGAGTATGTCGACATAGTCAGCAATTTTTTTGAAATTAAGAGTTGCATTTGTGACTATCAGCGTTTCCGCTCTGGTGTTGGCAATTCTGAGCAGATCTTTCAGATCTTCATGAAGCAAAGGCTCACCGTAACCGTAGAGGATGATTCTATCTGCATCAAAGCTATCAACGATCGATTTAAATTTTTGGACATTCATTTTCCTTTCTTCGATTCTGCAAAAGCTCCTCACGCAGTGCTTGCAACTCAAGTTGCATCTCGTTGTGATCTCTATCTGAAGCTTCACCTTTCTGCGAACGACATCCAAATCTTAACACTTGCGGTAGGTATGAATGATCCTGTGGATAGCGGTGATGTGAGAAAGAACGGCTATAACAACTACCGCTTGCCAAACGAAGCCTGTAAGAAGCCCCAAGACGAGTATAATCATTCTCTCTCCCCTTTCGGCAATTCCTACGTCGCATCTATCGATTATATTCTCAGCCCTTGCCCTCGTATAGCTCACCATTAGCGCTCCACTCAAAGCTAAAATTACCAAAAACCAATCGACGCCGTAAAAGCCTAAAGATGTAAATATCGCAATGTCGACGTATCTGTCAAAGACCGAATCTAAAAATCCACCGAATTTTGTCACCAATCCCTTGTTTCTTGCTAAAGCGCCATCGAGAGCGTCCATTAACCCACTTAGCAGAATTATCAGTGCTCCAAGCTTGGCATGTCCTTTGGCTATTGCAATCGCGGATGCAAAACCGATGAATAATCCCAAAAAAGTAAGATGATTTGGCTTTAGTCCTATCTTGACAAGTCCATCCGTCAGAGGTTCCAGAAGTTCCGTTGTTTTGTGCTTTATCTTGCTCAGCATTATTTCCAGATCCTTCCTCTGTAATATCCAGTTATCGGACAGCCCAAGCAGAGTTCGTAGTTCCAGTAGTCGCATTCTTTGCAATTCGAACCGCAAGGAGCTTCACTTTTCCTTTCGACCCTTATGTTAATCGGTATTATTGTATCCTTCTCCGCTCGGACGATTATTCCAACATCGACATCGTAAACGTCTGGATTCGGTCTTATGTGCTGATCCACGATAGCCTCAAGCGTCGGCAAATCTTCACCAACAAACATCATCACCAAATTTCTGTTTCCAGCAACTATAAAACCATTCAAAAAGAACGGGCAATCTTTGAACAGCTTTAGCAATTCCTTTGGCTGTTTGCACTTTATATCCGCCTTGAGAATATATAAACCAGAGTTTTTGATGTTTATTCCGTAGGCATGGCTTATTATACCCAGCTCTTTCATCTTCTTTATCCTACTTCCAACGGAAGGCTGAGATAAGCCGACAATCTTCGCAATCTCATTCTGAGATATTTCGGGATTCTTCTCAAGAATTTCAAGTATCATCCTATCCTTTTCATCGAGCTCGAAGATTCCAACCATAAAAAGACCCCCGTGATGATGACTACTTTAACTTATAAAAAATTAGCGAAATGCCTTTAACCTAACAACCTAACCCCACAATGATCTATCTTAATTTTTAAATAAATCCCGTCGAATTCTCTAAGCACTCCTCCGTTCAGAGCAAATACAGCCTTTCCGAGCATGACCATCGAAGCTAAACCGCCTTCGCTTTCGACAGCCTCAATCACATCTTCAATTGCGGAATCGATCTCTATCAGACCGGTTTCTACGGCGAACCTCTTGGCTTGCTCAAAGAGGGATTCGACAGTAGGATTCTTTAGAAAATCCTTGAGACAATATTTTCCAATCTTCGCAATCTCATTTAACGAGAATTCGGACAAAATTCGCACCGTAGGCAATTCACCCATCACGAGAATATCGAGTTCGAGATCCCAGAGGAATCTATCGATGGAACATCTCGATGGACATGATGCGGATTTTCTCACGACTACACCGCCAAAAGACTGCGTTGCAACATCTCCTAAACCGGTTCTATTCAAAACCTCAGCCTCGTGTGCGAGATCCGCCAGCTCGAAGAAAGGTCTGTTGAGATTCAACGATTCGTTTATGGCAAAGGCAGATGATAAAGCTGAAGCCCCGCTCATTCCGAATCCGCATCCGGCTGGGAGATCCATGTCGATTCTGATCGAACCCGTGAATCCCAACTTCTTTGCAACCGTCTTCACCGTTGGAAATTTCCAAGCTTTGCCGTTTACGACTATGGATAATTCATCCGAGGGTTTGGCAGAAGCTTTCACTCCCTTGTTTAACGCTATGCTTACCCCTAAGGAACCCGACTTTAGGGGATCTCTATCGATCGACGGAGAGAAGAAGCAGGTTAGGCTTGCTGGAGCGAAGAACATAGGCAATCTTCGATGTATATCTGAACTATCCTCTCAGCCACCTCGCTCTTCAGACCTTCTATCCACTCTTTCCGCTTTTCGGTGATCACGATTACTCTTGTATCCTCGGTTCCCATCCCTCTCTCCTTAACATCGTTTGCTACTACCATCTCAAGCTTATCTTCTTCCATCTTGTTCTCGGCCACTTTTATAAGCTCGTCATCGCTCAAGCCAGTTTCCGCTTTGAATCCTATTATGTGTCCGTCGTAGACCTTTCTAACCTCCTTTATTATTTTTGGAGCCATCTTTAGTTTGATCGTAAGCTCCTGAGTCGTCTTGATCTTTGTTTCCGCCATCTCCACAACGAAATCCGAAGGAGCTGCAGCTGAGACGAACAGATCGGCATCTAATACCTCATTGAGAACAGCCTTTAGCATATCGTTGACGGATCTAACGACGATCTGTCTCAAATTCGGCAGTTGATATCCGAGAGGTTTGGAGGTGATTAGAACGACCTCAGCACCTCTCCTCCAGCATTCTAAGGCTATCTCGTTCCCCATCCTGCCAGAGCTCCGGTTGCTTATGAACCTTATGGGATCGAGGTGCTCGAAAGTAGGCCCAGAAGTCACAACAACCTTCTTTCCCGCAAGTTCCTTGGAATAGAGGGATTTCTCAACTAAAAGGCAGATCTCATCTATGCTCGCAAGCTTCGCCTTTCCCTCTTCGATCTTCGGCGGAACAATCTCGATTCCCAGCGCCTTCAGCTTCGCCAAATTTTCCTCAAGTGCATCGAACATAGCTTTATGCATGGCTGGTGCTACTATTACCCTTTTTCCCGAGCCTAAAGCCGTTAAAGCGAAAAGAGTTGGAGGAGTGTCCGCTATTCCATTGGCGATCTTCGAAATCGTGTTGGCAGTTACTGGGGCTATCAGAAGGAGATCGGCAGATCCGTTCAAACCCAACAGCTTGACATGCTCGGCCCTTTTGAGCTCTGTAATCACGGAATTGTCGGTTGCAAATTCCAAGGCGTTCGGATGGATAATCTTCGTTGCAGATTCGCTCATAACAGCTATTACTTCGGCACCTCTTCTCCTAAGCTCTCTCGCAAGCTTAACCGTCTCAACTGCTGCTATACTTCCTGTAACTGCTAAAACTATTCTCTTTCCCTTTAGTTTCATGTCAATCCTTTAAGGCTTTATGAACTTCCTCCAAATTGCATTCTATCGGCTTTCCGAACGTTATCGGTTTGGATTCCTCCTCAGAATACCTCGGAATCACGTGGATGTGGGCGTGCATTATCTCCTGCCCAGCCACCTTGTTTATGTTCGTTATTATGTTGAATCCCTCAGCTCCCAACCTCTTCAGCTTCTCGCAGACGATCTTGATAGCGTTGGCCAGATCTCTGGCCAATTCTGCCGGCATATCCAAAACGCTTTCGTAGTGCTCTTTTGGAATAACCAGCGTGTGTCCTTTGCTTATCGGACGGATGTCCAAGAAGGCGATTACCTTTTCATCCTCATACACTATGAAAGACTCTATCTCCTTGTTTGCGATCCTGCAGAATATGCACATGCTCGATCATGATATAACTGAGTTTAAAAGCGTTAGGTCTTATGAGCTTGTCCTATGATATCTTGCAGATCTTCGCCGTGAATTCTCAAATACGACTTCAAGCTCTCAACTAAGCTCTTGAATATGTGCCTGCTGTAAAATAAGGCGGAGCCTATTTGAACTGCAGTTGCACCGGCTAAGATGAATTCTATGACATCCTTCCAGTTCGTTATTCCTCCACAACCTATAATTGGAATGCTGAGTTCTTCGAAGAGATCCCAAACGCATTTCAAAGCTATTGGCTTTATCGCCTCTCCGCTAACCCCTCCGCTCACGTTGCTCAGAATCGGCTTCCTGCTAATTACATCGATCGCCATTCCCCTTATCGTGTTTATGGCAACTACACCGTCAGCCTTGGCTTCTTCGCAAACCTTACCGATTTCAACTATGTCCATGTGGAATGAGAGCTTGGCTAATACAGGTTTATCTGTTGACGCTTTTACAGCCTTTATGATTTCTATAACCAAATCTGGATCCCTTCCGATTTCCAAACCCAACTTTTCCGCATGAGGACAGCTAAGATTCAGTTCGAATGCATCGGCCATAGGAAAGTAATTGACGAGTTTAGCGAACTCCTCAGCACTCGACCCGTATAAGCTCACGATGAGCGGGCAATCTTTTTTGAAATTGGAAAGCTCCTCGGCAAAATCCTTTGCAGAAGGAGAAGCCAAGCCGACAGCATTCAAAATTCCGCAACGCCAATTTATGACGCACGGATTTTTGTAGCCCTCCCTCGCTTCTAAGCCGACGGATTTCGCCACAACTGCACCAGCATGCCTTGCAATTCTATTTAAAGAGGAAGCGTAACTTCCCAAAATCCCGCTTGCGAGTATCAATGGATTCTTGAGCTTCAAGCCGGCCAATTCAATTTCCACTTCGCCAACCATTGGATCTGATAGACTTAAGCTGTTTTAAGCTTTTGTCGAATAGAAAAATTATTAAGTCAAAATATTTTTATCTGAAGTCAAATGAGGTGGTTCAAGTGGGGAGGGTTATGCTGATCGTCGTGCTCGCTCTGGCTTTAATGTCGGCAACTCCCATAAACGCTTGCACTTTTCAAGGGGACATTCAGCATACTGGAAACTTCACGTCAAACGCTAAGATAATTCCAAAGCTTGAGTGGAAAACGTATCTCAGTGGATTGGTTGGTTCTACGCCGGTGATAGTAAACGGAAAGGTTTTCGTAACGAACTGGTATGGCTGGGAGAAATGGCAACCGGGATTCTACGTGCTCGATGCTGAGACTGGTAAAATCCTCTGGAACGATTCAGACATATACGGAGCTTCAACACCCTTCGTTTACGGCGATAAGGTCGTCGTTGGTGGTATGGTTTACAGCGGGAGCGGATGGGATTACTACGGCTACCTATATATAATCAATCTGACGATCAAGGATGTAAAGAGTATAATGCTCGATTCACAGCCATCTTATTACGGAATCGCGTCATCTCCAATTGTTTACGAGGGCTACATCTACGTCTTGACCCACTCGAACGGAACCCTTTGGAAGATAACGCTCGACGGGCAAATCGTGAAAAGGTTTACCACTGGTGGTATAATAAATCCCTACACGTCTCCCACGGCATACAATGGTAGAATATTCTTCGCCGGCAACTTCAGCGGGGAAAACAGAATCTATTGCGTTGACACCAATTTGACGGAAATTTGGAACAGAAGCGTAGATTCTCAGATAACGGACACACCAACGGTAGCGAGGATAAGCGGTGAAGACCTTCTGATCTTTGCAACCAAGAATTATCTATACATCTTATACCTAAATGGAACGCTGAAAGACAGGTATCCTTTGAACGGAACTATATCGAGTCCGGCCGTTGCCTACAATAGAATATACATCGGTTCAAGGGATGGGAAGCTGTATTGTTTTGACTTCAATTCAAGCGGAAAATTATCGGTTCTTTGGACTTTCGAGGCGAACGGTAAGATTGATTCCTCTCCAGCCGTATCGAACGGTGTAGTTTATTTTGCAACGAACACGGGTGAGGGAACGTTATACGCTGTCGATGCATTTTACGGTTACGAGATTTGGCATTACAGATTGATACCTCCCACGAACGCATGGTATAACATAATGTCCTCCCCCTTCATAGCGAACGGCAAACTCTACATAGGCGCGGATAGCGGATACGTCTATTGCTTTAACAGTTCTGGCGAGATGGACTTCAACGTAACTCTTTCACCGATAAACGTAACGATAACGATCAGCGGGAGAAACTATGAAGTGAGGCAAGACACAGCACTGGGTGCGCTGCTCGAAGCGTCGAATTATGTAACTGATGGAGCAGAAATATGGTTCAATGTAACGCTCGACGACAGCTGGTATAGCCAATATGGCTCTTTCTTTATAAGTTCGATAATGGGTCTGGGAACTCAAAACGTAAACGGAATGTGGATTTACTGGTCGATATGGAACGAAACTTCCATGCTACAAGTTGGGGCGAACCTCTACTATCTCAGCGACAACGAGACGATATACTACTGCTATGGGGACGGAAGTAGTCTAAGCAACTGCTCGGTTCTATTAAAAATCAAGGTCCATGTAAAGCCGGTTGGAATTTCCAATTTGACCGTAAATTCTGCAAGACTCGGTGGAAACGCTACCGCATGGGTAAACGTAAGTTCGGCTGAAAATGGCTGGTATGTCGTAGTTGTTAGTGGCACAAACGATCAAGGAGATTATATAGCAGGAATCTCAACCGTGTATTTGAGCAAGGGTCAAAGTTTAAGGGTTCCAGTTCTCATGCATGTTCCACAGAGAAATACCGTAGGAACTTACAAGCTCTACGCTGGTATTTACAGACTTAGCGAATATCCGAGCAATCTTATAGATTGGTTCGGCGCTGTGAATTGCGAGGTGTCATCATGAGGAGGCAGTTGGTTGCTCTAATTTTGTTATTTTTTGCGATACAGGCAGTTCAAGCCCTAACGATAAACATTCAAGGAGATCGCATCGTTGGACATAAACTGACGATCACGACGGACAAACCAGCTTTGATAATTTTGAGAATGAACGACGGAACGCCGATTTACGCAAATACAACAACCTATTTCACTCCACACGTATCCGGAACGCTCAAGATCGAAGCCATATCCGGCAACGAAAGAGCCGTGAGTGTTTTGAAAATAAAACAGTCATCGACGACACCACCAAGCGGGGGAGGTGGATTGGTTGGAGACTACTATTTACCGAGCGGAACGACTACGATAACGCTCGAAGACGGGAGCAAAGCCACCATCGGTTGGAGAACGGCTTTGGGAATTCTTATAAAGGCTTCTCAAGAGAAAGACTTTGGCGTTAAGGTTAAGAGATGGTCATACGGTCTATACGTTAGCTGTATAGGAGGTATCTGCGAGAAATCCCTTGGCACGACTTCTGGATGGATGTATCAGGTCAACGGAGAAGTTCCTATGGTCTCTTCAGATCAATACGACTTGAACGCCGGAGATACCGTCGTCTGGTTCTTCTCGAGGAACATGAGCGAAACTCCCGAAACCTCTCCGTATAAGATAACTCTGAAAACGTATTCGGATTGGTCCTTCGACGTTTCGATAGCCCCTTCGATGCCTTGGGTAACCACTTCTGGAGGTGGAGGCGGAGAAACAACTCCAACACCAACGCCCAAAATCAAACCCAAGGTTAACGTAACCGAAAAGGTCGTTGAAATCGCTTTAAACGGAACCGCAACGGTTGAAGTGAACGTTACGAAGATTCCACTCAACTTGACGATTTCAACTACAAAACCGGTATCGTTGAAGGTTGAGAGTGAAGAGCCTTCTGGAATGATCTTCAACAACATTCATTCTTATATTTTGGACTGCTTCGGAATCGAATCGAACGAAAGCTTTAACTTAACAATAGCCTTCGCGATACCAAAGGAAAAGCTCATCGAGCTAAACTCCTCTCCGAAAGATGTTTTCTTGGCTCACTATAACGGTAGCTGGACGTTCATTCCTACAAAGTATTCCGAAAATGAAACCCACTACATTTTCACCGCAAACATCTCGAACTTCAGCCTGTTTGCAATATTGGTCAAGTGGAGGGACTTCCCTTTAAATGCGAGCGATGAGAGAATCGTGAGGGCTTTGAACTGGTTGAAAGACCAGCAAAGGAGTGACGGCGGATGGGGTAGCTTGGCGAACACTTCTTGGGTCGTGATGGCGATCGCAAGCGCGGGTGGGAATCCTCTGAATTGGACGAAAAACGGAAAAGACCCATTAGACTACTTCAAAGCGAATCTGAACGAGAGTGCGATTGATAGAATGGGGACTTCCGATTTTGCAAGGACGATCTTGGCTTTGATAGCCTTAAACCAGAATCCATACGACTTCAACGGGATAAACTTCGTAGCCAAGCTGAAAGAGAGGATGAAACCGGATGGACAGATTGGAGACTACATCTACACCACGATATGGGGAATAATAGCTTTGAAGGCTTGCGGGGAGAACGTTAGCAAGTCTGTGGAATGGCTCAAGGCTCATCAGAATTCTGATGGAGGTTTTGCTTGGGCAGTTGGAGAAAAAAGCGATTTTGACGATACAGCTTCGGCGATTCAGGCTTTGATCGCCGGAGGGGTTAGCAGAGACGACCCGGTGATAGTAAAAGCTTTGGAATATCTCAAGAAGGGACAGTGCGAGGATGGGGGAATGAGATACTTCGGCAACAGCTCAAGCAATGCCGACAGCGACGCTTGGACAATTCAGGCTTTGGTTTCCGCTTGCGTTAATCCGATGGATTGGAAGAAAAACGGCATCAGTGTCGTCGATCACCTGCTAAGTTTGCAGAGCGATGAGGGATACTTCAAATATACGAAGTTCGTCACTTCGATACCTATAAAGGTAACAGCCGATTCGATTATGGCTTTGCTCGGAAAGCCTCATCCCGTAGTTGTGAAGTCGTTTAACGTTACACCCACTCCAACATCCACACCGACATCTACGCCAACTCCGACTCCGACGCCTACGCCTATCGGGCAAACATCCCCAGCTCCAACTGCAATCCCAACCGTTCAAACCTCCGGAACACCTACAACAAAACCGGGATTCAGGATTTACGGATTTAAAGCTATTGCTGGATCTATCGGTATTGCAATAGCTTTGGCGGTGAGAAGATGGCGAGGAAGATCCTAATTCTGCTCACAATATTTCTTTTGCTGGGATGCATCACTCCACATCATCTGGCTAAGCGGATTGTTTCGACGCCTACACCAAATCAGACACATCCCCACTATGGATCGGTTTACATGCCTGAGTTCGGGGCATCGAAGTTCGTGAACACAACATACCTAAACGCTGGAATAGTGGAGAAGTCGGATGTAGTAATAGTCAGAGACGACTTTGGTTTTAAGGTTGCCGTTAAAAAGTATCCGAAACGAATAGTTTCGTTGGCTCCTTCGAACACTGAAATCCTGTTCGCTTTGGGTGTGGGCAGTAGGGTGGTTGGGGTTACCGACTACTGCGATTATCCACCGGAAGTTGTTAAGCTGAAAGAGAAGGGTAAGATCGTATCGATCGGAGGGTTTTCGACGATAAACGTCGAGAAAGTAATCGCCCTAAAACCCGATCTGGTCGTGGGAGCTTACGGCAATGGGTTGGGAAACATAGAAGCGATAAAGAAGTTTGGGATTCCCGTCATATGCTTCAATCCGAAGAACCTCAGCCAAGTCATGAGAGACATATGGATCTTGGGTGTTGTAACTGGGGCTAAGAGAAGCGCTACGAAGCTGATCGGGTGGATGGAGGATAAAATCGCTAACATCGAAAAGATCGTAAAGCGAGCAAGAGATAGGCCGAAGGTAATTCACATACTCTGGAACGATCCGATCTGGGTGAGTGGAAGGGAGACATTCGTCGATGAGCTCATCAGGCTTGCTGGAGGAACCAATGCAGTGAACAAGCGAGGTTGGACGGTTATAAGCAAAGAAGAGCTACTCAGGCTAAATCCAGACGTCATAATAGTGAACAGCGGAAACGGAATGAGTCCTAAAGGTAGGGATATCCTATACGAATGGCTAACCCACGACCCAGTGCTTTCGAACCTGAGTGCCGTGAAGAATGGAAGGGTTTATGTTGTGGATGCGGATATAGTTTCAAGACCCTCATACAGGTTGGTCTATGCGCTCGAAGATTTTGCCAGATTCATACACCCGGAGCTATTTGAGGATAATTCTACTGCTCTCGATCTTAGCTCTAATAACGCTCTTAATCTCTCCAACGCTGGGTTCAGTTCCAATACCGCCGAAACTTATAGCTAACGCAATAACGGACGCAATTATGGGAAAACGGCTCGATTTAAATGAGAAAATAGTTCTCGATCTCAGAATACCGAGGGTTCTAATGGCATTCCTAACCGGAATGGCTCTTTCTGCTGCAGGCGTAGTAATGCAGGCGATATTTAGAAATCCATTAGCAGAGCCGTTCGTTTTGGGGATCTCTGCAGGAGCGGCTGTTGGAGCCCTTTTGGGAGTTTTATTATTTTTCAACGTCTATTCCATATCGATCTCTGCGTTCTTAGCTTCTCTACTCGCGGTCTTTGCGGTTTACAGTCTTGCGAAGGTAAGGGGAAGAATAACAACGGAATCGCTTCTCTTGTCTGGAATAGCCGTAAATTTCTTCTTGTATGCGTTGGAGTGGCTGATACTAATTCGATTCAACAAGGCACATCTAATCCTAACGTGGCTCGTAGGGTTTTTGGGAAACGTCGAATGGTTGGACGTGAAGGTCTGCTTAATTCCAGTCGCTGCGGGAGTTGCGTCGATCTGGATATTTGCAAGAGATCTAAACGCCATGACGTTCGGAGAGGAAACAGCCCACCACCTCGGCATAGACGTTGCAACCGTAAGAAAGATTCTACTTGCGATCTCGTCGCTAATAACAGCAGTTTGCACGGCATTCGTTGGTGTGATAGGTTTCGTCGGACTCATGGTTCCCCATATGATTCGAATGGTCGTTGGAGCGGATCACAGAATTCTTATTCCAGCATCGGCGCTGTTTGGAGGGATATTTTTGGTCTGGACAGACACCTTCGCCAGAACGTTTATGAACGATTCCGTTCCGGTAGGAATTATTACGATGCTCTGCGGGGCACCGTTCTTCGTATACCTTCTCAGAAGTCGTTACGGCTAAAACAAAAAATTTAATTAACTTTTGTTATATTTCTTAGGGATGAAGCATTTAATCTCAATGGCCGATTTAACCCCAGAGGAGCTTGAGGAAATACTCGAACTTGCAGAAAAACTCAAAGAAGAGAGATACAAGGGAAGGGTTACGGACTACCTGAAAAACAAGAGCCTCGCTATGATATTCGAACTACCATCGACGAGAACGAGGATATCTTTTGAGGTTGCTATGACCGATTTGGGTGGACATGCCCTCTACTTGGGTTGGAACGATCTCCAGCTTGGCCGAGGGGAGCCTATAAAAGATACAGCCCGTGTTTTAAGCAGATATGTCCATGCCGTGATGATGCGAGTTCGAAATCATGAGACGATTGTGGAGTTTGCGAAATACTCGTCTGTTCCAGTCATAAACGGTTTGAGCAACTTGGAGCACCCATGCCAGATCATAGCAGATCTCCTGACGATCAAGGAGTATAAGGGCAACCTTAAGAACGTTCGATTGGCTTGGGTTGGCGATGGTAACAACGTTTGCAACTCCCTCATCTTAGCTTCAGCACTAACCGGAATGAAAATGGTAGTTTCAACGCCTAAGGGTTATGAACCGAATGAAGAGATAGTCAAGAAGGCTTTAGAGATGGGTGCAAATCTGATATTCGAGCCAGATCCGTCCAAGGCTGTGCAAGATGCAGATGTAATCTATACGGACGTTTGGATATCGATGGGGCAGGAAGCTGAGAGAGAAAAGAGGCTCAGAGACTTCGCCAAGCATCAGGTTAGTGAGGCTCTTGTCAGCATGGCAAAAGATGATGTCATAGTGATGCACTGCTTGCCGGCACATAGGGGGGAGGAGATCACTGAGGAGGTTTTGGAAGGAGAGCATTCCATCGTTTTCGATCAAGCTGAGAACCGTTTGCATGCCCAAAAGGCCATCCTTTTAAAGCTCATAGGTGGTGAAGAGGCTGACTGACTGGAATGCGGTTGTGGAGAGGATAACGGATTTCATAAGGAAAGTCGTTGAAAACGCAAACGCTGAAGGTGTAGTCGTTGGATTGAGCGGAGGGGTTGACAGCTCCACAACTGCATTCCTCTGTGTCAAAGCCTTGGGCAAGGACAGGGTCTTGGGAATAATAATGCCCGAAAGAGGGGTTACGAGGGAGGAGGATATAGAGGATGCGCTTAAGATCTGCGAGATATTGGAGATCGACTACAAGTTCGTAGAGATAAATCCAATGGTTGATGTTTTTCTGAACGAGCTCGGGGAGGGAAGTAAGATAGCTGTAGCTAATCTAAAGCCCCGAATCAGGATGATCATCAACTATTACTTTGCAAACAATCTTAGAAAGCTTGTAGCTGGAACAGGGAACAAAACTGAACTTATGACTGGATACTTCTGCTACGATGAGAAGACGAGGGTGCTGACGACGGAAGGTTTGAAGACGTACGAGGAGCTCAAGCCCGGGGACATGGTATTTTCTCTCAACATGAAAACGGGAGCGGTGGAGGAGGTGCCGGTCAAAGCGGTCTACACGTTCGATTACGAGGGTGAGATGATACATATAAGAGGAAGGAGAACTGATCTCCTCGTAACTCCCAACCATAGAATGCTTGTCCTTAATAGGAGCGGTAAGTTGAAGTTTGTTCGGGCAGAGGAGTTTTTGGAGAGGAAGTTCAGCCTACCCATCCCTTCTCCTTGGAACGGTTACCACGATGTTAACTGCTTTGAAGTTTCGCAGTTCTTCGATCTATATCACAACGCGAGCACGATTCCGGAGAACATATCCATCGAACCTTTCCTATATCTGATGGGTCTCTACATAGGAGATGGAACATGTACGACCTACGAAGTCAGGACCTTCAAGAAAACAGAAAGTGGAAGAGAGATGATGAGAGATGAAAGAGAAAGGTTCGTTTCGATGGGGGACGGTAAGATCCCCGTCACGTATAAGGCTCATACCGTATGTTTCGCGATTCCGAAGCACGATAAGGCGAGGGAGAATTTGATAAACACCTTAGAAGAACTTGATATCAAATATAGAGCATACAGACACTTCGTTAGAGTAAATTCGAGAGCTTTGTACGAGATATTCAAACAGTGCGGTTCGAGGGCGGAGGAGAAGAGAATACCGAGATGGGTACTCAAATTACCCTCCAAGAAGTTGATCTGGTTATACAGAGGGTTGATGGATAGCGACGGATGGGGTTATCAGAACTATCAGACTATCTCTCATAGACTCGCACTCGATATAGTCGAGCTCTGTGCCAAGTTGGGTATGCACGCTACGATTTCACTGAAAGGTGCTAAGGAGACAATGTATAAGGGCAAGATCATAAGGAGCAAGCCCTCCTATCTCATCACAATAGCCAAGAACATAAGAACGATGTCTATATATCCTTCGAGCGTTTCGAAGGTCTACTATAAAGGGATCGTGTGGTGCCCAGACATTCCGCCACATCACAACCTACTCGTAGAGAGAAACGGAAGGTTCACGTTCTGTGGAAACACCAAATACGGGGACGGTGGTGTAGATTTTCTTCCGATAGGTGATCTATACAAGACTGAAGTCTTCGAACTCGCTAAATTTTTGGGTGTGCCGGATAGGATAATTAAGAAAGCACCATCGGCTGGACTATGGATAGGACAGACGGATGAGGGAGAGCTTGGCATAACGTATGAGAGGCTGGATACGATTCTCAAGGCTTTGGAGAAGGGAATAAAGCCAGAGGAGATTCCAAAGAGATTCGATGTAAACGAGGATGAGGTAAAAAGGGTAATCGAGATGGTAGAAAAGAGTAGACACAAGAGGGAGCCTCCACCGATCGTTGAAGTTAGGGATTTGATTGATTTTTGATTTTATAATTTAAATATTATTGTTCAATCTGAATTCTTCTCTCCTTCGGAACATAATTCTTAACGATCTTCCCGTTTCCCTTTCCACAGCCTAAGAAGAAATTCTTCCACTTCAGAATGACGTAACCCTTCACCGGTAACTCCAAATCCTGCCCGCCCATCCACCTCTTTGCATTCTCATCGTCCAATTCGATTACGTTCTTCTTCGCAAGTTTCCCGACTATGAACGAGCCCTCGATCGAAAGTCTTATCCCGTTTTTTTCGAGCGTTCCGAAGTATATACCATAGTGATAAGTCGGAACTTCTAGCTGGCATTTCTTGAACGCGTAAACTCTGCGCTTTCCTCTTTCCTCAAACTCCAAGTTAAGATTCAGGAATTCTGATTTGTCTATGTCGAACTGCTTTTCAAGGAACTCTGCAATTTTTTCTTTGAGCATTGGTAAAGGGTTTAGGTTGCGAATATTAGGGTTTTCCCCACGCATTGGTGAATACGAACTTGAGGACTGTTACTTAATCTATCTTAAAAGACTAAGCAGGTTTCAAAATTTTGGCAATGAAAAATCCTTCAGTATCGTTGTCTTGAGGATGTATTCTCAAGCATTTCAGCACGTCCTTACAATATTCTCTATCTTCGAACTTCGTTATCGGTCTCTGGCTTTTAACTGGCAGATCTATTTCAATGATCTCAGCATCCGTATTCATAACAAGATGATCGACAACTTCTTCGTTCTCAAGCGGATCGAGGGTGCAAGTGGCGTAAACCAAAATCCCGCCGGGCTTTAACGCATTGTAGCCAGCCATTATAAGCTCCTTCTGTAATCTCGACAACGATTCAACCTCTTTAAGCCTCCACATCTTCAAATACTTGAAGTTCTTCCTTATCATTCCAACGTTACTGCAGGGAGCATCCAACAGAACTCTGTCGAAAGTGTCCTTGAATCTCTTGAAGAACCTTCCATCTTTCATAGTCACTCTGGCTATCGTCACTCCGCATCTCTGCAAATTAGAAATCAGAATGTTCAACCTATCAACTTTGACGTCGTTCGCAATTATACAGCCTTCGTTTTGCATGTATTGGGCTACTTGCGTAGTTTTTCCTCCGGGAGCGGCAGCCATATCCAAAACGAGCATTCCCGGTTTAACATCTAAAGCAACCGCAGGAATCATCGCGGAAGCCTCTTGGGAAAATATCAAGCCCAACTGATGTTCAATCGTTCCTCCGACCTTTTCAGCATTAACGAAGAACCCTTCCCTGCACCAAGGGATCGGCTCAAGCTCGAATCGCCCGCATAGGCTTTTAACAACGTCTTCAACACTCGCTTTGAGCGTGTTAACTCTTATGCTCGTCCTTAGAGGCTTGGCCATAAATCGGTAGAAATCTTCGGAATCGTCGATCTTCTCATACCTCTCCACGAACTTTGGATTTATTTTTCTAAATTCCTCCTTGATCTCTTTGGGCGTCAAGTTCTCGCTGATCATTCGTATGTCCTTGAGAGGTAGTAAAATAAAGATGTTCCGATCGCACTTATAAGCATTAAATGTCCCAATCCAAGCATTGTGGTGAATATCGCAATCAGCGGGACTATCATTGCACCAAAATTCGAGTGAAATAGTTTTACTAAACTGCCTGCCTATGTAGCTTTAAGAATAAAATCATAGCTATGAGTATCACCACTCCCAGTATATCCGTTTCCATTTCCGGCAGTATAATGAGCAATACCGACACAAAAAGTAATAGTCTTTCCGGTAATTTGAGATTTCTTAGTAGGTGCCCCTGCATAGCTCCTGCGATGCTGATTGTCAGCACGACTCCCAATACCAGATGGTAGATAAACTGCCCAAAGCTGAACTCCTGAAATGGCCAGGATATCAGGTCTGGATGGTATACCATAAAGAACGGAATTGCATACCCCGGCAAAGCTAACTTCACCGCCTCAAATCCAGTTTTCATCGGATCGGATTTAGCGATAGCAGCTCCGGCAAATACGGCCAGCATCACCGGCGGAGTTATGTCTGCCAGTATCCCGTAGTAGAAGACGAACATATGCGGAACTATAGGTGCGATAGCTTCTCCCAAGAACTTGATTAGAGCTGGTGCAACAAGTGTAGCCATGATTATGTAATTCGCTGTAGTTGGCACGCCCATACCAAGCAGAAGAGATGCCAGAGATGCAAGAATTAGTGCCAAAGGTAGATAGCCCATAGATGCGGAAAGAACTATGCTAGTAAACTTAAGACCCAAGCCCGTTCTTGTAACTATTCCAACTATTATACCCGCAGCAGCACACGCCACAGCAACTGGCGCAGCAGAAACACCAGCGTTTACAATTGCTTTCAACAGCTTTCTCGGAGTTAATCTGGTCTCCTTTCGCAGATTGCATACTATCAAAAGCAGAATTATGCTTAAAACTACAGATTTCTGAGGCGAATATCCTTTAACTAGCAGATATATCAATCCAAAAACTGGTATCAGCAGAAATCCGCCGTTAACTACTACCTCTTTTAGGTTCGGTAGCTCATCCCTTGAAACACCTTTTAGTCCGATTTTAGCAGCCTTAAAATCAACTGCCAAGAATAGAGCTAGATAGTAGAATATCGCTGGCAGAACAGCAGCCATAGCCACTTTTATATACGGCACTCCTAGGAATTCAGCCATAATAAAAGCTGCTGCACCCATAATTGGTGGCATTATTTGGCCAGCTGTTGATGCAACTGGCTCGACAGCACCAGCAAAAGTTGCCGGATAGCCGACCCTTTTCATCAATGGTATCGTAAATGAACCAGTTGTGACGGTATTAGCTGTTGAGCTACCAGAAACCATACCCATAGCCGCACTGCTGACGATCGCCGCTTTAGCGGGCCCACCTCTGGAAAATCCCGTTAAAGCTATTGCAAAATCGATGAAGAACTTTGCCGCACCGGTCTCAAACAGTATTGCACCAAAAAGGATAAAGAGGTATATGAAGTTGGCAGAAACGCCAAGTGGGATACCCAATATACCGTTATCAGTCAGATATAGATAAAACGCAATATCTTCAATTGGAAAGTTACCATGCTTCAATCTACCGGGCATATAGGGCCCTAAAACCAAAGCGTAGAGTAAAAACAGACAAACTACGATGACAATGGGCAATCCAACAGCTCTACGTGTTGCTTCTAACGTAATTAAAATCATTATGATTCCTAAGATTACATCCATAGTCGTAGGAGCTCCAACCCTCCAAACAAGCTCTTCAATATTGGTTATCAAGTAATAAGCTAAGTAGATCGCAACAAAAATTATAATGAAATCATATATGGGTATTCTATCCCTTCTACTCTTCTTGCTCGGGGCATAAATTGCAAATACGATGGTCAAGATCAGTGTGTAGTGAATTATCCTCTGAAGTAGTGCAAATAACGAACCGAACCATCCGGTATACATGTGGAATACAAACAATCCTAGGGATGCAGCCACTACTGGAATTCTCCACCAGCCTTCCAGATGTCTCTTCGCTTTGAGCTCTTCTTCTATTTCTTCAAGCTTTTCTGAAAGATCTTCTGTTTTGTTAAGTCCCAACTTTTCCTTAAAGCGCTTAATCATCCTATCACCCTGATTGCTATTCTTTTGCCAGACCAATTGATCGGATACTCCTCACCATTAACGACGATCTTCTGCGGAACCGTAAACGCACCCATGATTACGAGTTCATCTATAACCCCGTTTACGTGAACTACAACCATTCCATCTTCATACGATATATTCAAGTATTCCTGCCCAACCCCATACCACGAATATTCCTCCTTAAGCAGAACCAACTTTCCGTTTTTAACTGTGAATGTATCTCTAACTAAGTTCTGATCTCTGGAGTTCACATATTCGTAATAAAATACATCTCCTTCGTGAATCTTAAATTTAAGCATTTCTTTACCGTCAACATCAACAACTAAGCTGTATTCTCTCTTTGTAATGCAAGATGTAAACAGGACAAATAAAAATAATAAAAATATAATTTTCTTAAAATCTATGCACCTCCTTACTTGAGTACTCCTACTTCCCTGAAGTACTTCTCAGCTCCCGGATGTAGCGGGATAGCAGTCTTTATAGCATTCTCTGGTGTGAGTTGCTTTGCAACTGGATGGACATCGTGCAGCTCTTCTGCATTTTCGAATATCGTCTTGACGATGTTGTATACTACCTCTTCTGGCACATCCTTATTGACGATCATGTCGTTTCCGACTTGGATTGTCTTTACATCCACATTCTGGTTCTTGTATGTTCCAGCTGGAATTACTCCCGGCTTGTAGTATGGATACTTGGATACTATCTCGTTGACGATCTTATCCGGTATTTGGACGAAATAGACGTCTCTAACAGCGGCAACTTCCTGAACTGCAGAAGCTGGATAAGCAAAGTTCCAGAAGACTACATCTACGTTGCCATCCTTAAGTGCTTGAGCTGCTTGAGGCTGTGAGTAGTAGTACTTCTCTATCTTATCCCAAATTCCAGCGGTCTTCAAAATTAGCTCTGCCATTGCTGCATTTCCACTACCGGGGGCTCCAACAGATACTTTCTTTCCTGCGAGGTCATAGATCGTCTTTATATTTGGATCGGTTGTAATTATATGCTCTGGAGCTGGATACATTGAGAATGCCGCAAGAATTGGAAGCTTCTCCTTGAATTTACCCTCACCCATATATGCCTGATAGGCTATGTCTCCCATGGCCATACCAAACTGAACTTCTCCTCTTCCTACAAGTCTGCAGTTTTCAACCGATGCAGCTGTAGACACAGCAGTTACTTCGATACCCTTGTCAGCAAGCTTCTTTGTGCACAGCTCAGCCATAGCTCCACCTAAGGGATAGTATACTCCACCGGGGCTACCAGTTCCGATCTTTATATGGATAACTTCTGCCTTTGGAGCAGTTTCAGCTTTTGGAGTTTCTGTAGCCTTCGGAGTTTCTTCAACTTTCTGTTTCTGTTCGGCACATCCTGCAAATAGTAAAGCCACTGCAAGTATTACAACCAACACGTAGTGTATTTTCGATCTGCTCATCTGTAACACCCACCCTAAAACTTTGGGTGTTCCGAACGAATTAGGAGTATATATAATTTTATAATAATAAAGTCTGGAAAGTTAATTTGCCACAAACAAGCTACCATAATAATATAAGTCAAATTTTATATTTTTTACATAAAATCGTATGGTTCTTTATAGCTATGGATACCCTGCAGATATACCATAAAACTCATAAACCCTAACATGCTGAAAAGTTTAGTCATTGATTTGGGCCGGTAGCTTAGCCAGGTAGAGCGCGGGACTCTTAATCCCGCGGTCGGGGGTTCAAATCCCTCCCGGCCCGCTCCTAAATTTGGTAATAAGCATCTTTCAGCTAAAACGATAGCTTTGGCAAGCACAGCTTAAGGCGGAAAGGTTGAACCTCAATGCCTTAGCACATTCGATCAAATTACGATGAGGGCTGATTTGGCCGAAAAAGGGTTATAGAGGCCAGACGGCAAAGGAGTGGAACAAAATCTTGGCCGATTCTGAAACAGGTTATCGTTATCTATAATCTCTTTCTCTTTTAAAAGCCTCTACGACGTAAATGGTATTACCTTCGCCGGTCGAGGTTGTCAAGATATCATATTTTTATAGTAACAATTTATAAGGTTATATAATAAAGCAAAAGATTTTATCCAGCTTAGGGTGGATCTAAATTTTATCTTATTTTCTGGGAATCTATTGTAAAATCTTTTTGTTCTTGATTTAAGCAGGGAAAAGAATTGTTCTACTGCGTTTCTTCTACCAAATTTCTCATTTTCGTAATCGAAGCCCAGTCTTTCGAAAGCGTTTTTATACCAAACACCATTATCGA
>JAMOPJ010000035.1 GCA_027064525.1 Archaeoglobaceae archaeon | reverse complement strand
ACAACAGCTTCTTTTCCGTCGATAAACGTGTTAAAAACGCTAAACCTGTCAATTCCATACTCCAATGCTATGTTTATGAGCTTAACCCTGTAACCAACCCCGTGAACCTTCTCGCCCGTTATCGTGATCTTAGCCTTCACAGATTATCCTTCTTTTCAAATCGATAAATAGTTTACTTCGAACTTAAATTCTATCTTTCTACCGTAAAATTCCCTGAAAAGTCCAAGAAAATATAATTCAAGCTCATCTTCGTTCTTTACCATTGGAAGATTATTTTAACCGTAATTTCTACGTAACTCAGTCTATCTCCGCTCGATCTCAGCCCTAACGGTTACGAACATAGGCCCTCTAACGTCTATCTTCCCACCTTTCGAGGCTATGTATCTTCTCACGTTGTCCTGCAGAACCAGATTTATGTCGCTTAAACCTTCAACCACTCTAACTCTGACCTCAACTTCCTCCTTTCCTTCAGCGACGGCCCTTTCTATGACACTTCCGGCAAGATAGGCGAAGGAGTCGATATATCTTATACCCGTAGCAACTCCATTCTCAAAGAATTTCTTCCACTTCTCACTCTTGGGAATTCCGTATACCGACCCCTTATAAACAACTATCTCGTTCGCATACGCAGGCCCGCAGAGCTTTGTGTCTTCTTCTCTCTCAACTACATAGACCTTTACGTCTCTGCCAAAAACCTCCCCTTCCCAAGCCAAAAACTCGCACGGACTCCTTTCGTTTGCGTATCTGTCTGCTGTCTCTACTATCGCATTCGCAATCTTAAGCCCAATTGAACTCGGCACCTCTTTAATCCTTATCGCCCTCGCTATGTCAATATCGCTCAGCTCGATCCTGCCATAAAGCTGAGGATAGACCATCTCCCTAACGTCTGAATAACCGTAGAGAACCATTGCAAGTCTTTCCACACCTAACCCCAAGTTCAGCACGGGATACTCGATATCGTATTGGCATAAAGCTGTGGGAGAGTATATGCCAAACGTCGCTATCTCTATCCATCCGTCGCTGTATTTCGTGTTGCTCCCCACGAGCTTCGGATGGAAGGCGAAAACTTCAGTCTGCGTTCCGGGAATATAATACTTGCTTCTCTTCTCATCAGGCTTAAACTTGAACTTCTCGAATCCAAACTGCCTCAACAGAGCTTCCGCTATGGCCTTTCCTTCATCAACGCTCACATCCTCATCCACAACAACACAGCTCGCGGAAAAGTATGTGTAGAGACGAGTGGCATCCTCTCCTTGCTCCCTTCTGAAACATCGGTCTATGCTGAAGAGCTTTATCGGCAATGGGAGTTTGTCCGCTATTTCGCTCAGGGTTATGAACCAACCCGTCGTCATGTGGCTTCTCAGCGTTAGTGTAGTAGCTTCAGGCTTCAACTCCTTGAACTCTGGAAAGACCCCATCCAAAATTCTGACTGCCGTAGCATCGTCGATGTTCAAAGCACTCGCGATCTCGTAACTCAAATCATCTCCGTCGATCTTCCCCTTTTTGAACGCATGGAATACGGACTGCAGACTTCTGATCTCCTCATCCTCAAGAGATCTCCCAACTATCCGTTCTATTTCCGTAATTTTCTCTTTGGAGAGACCAACGTCGGGTCTCGGCAATGTTGCTAAGTAGAAGCACCTGTCCAGAACGGCCAAAGCTTCTTTCCCAAACTGCTTCCTGACGTGAACATCCTCAACTATCAGCGGATTTACAACCTCCTTAAAGCCCAAGGAAAGGTAAGCTTTACGCAAATCGAAAATCGTCTTGAAGAGAGGATGCTCTTCTCCAACGGTATAACCGTATCGGGGATATCTCGAATTAAGATCTCTTTCAACCAAAACACTTGGGCTCTTAAGCCAAGCGCTCTCGAAATCCCTCTCAACTTTCTCAAGCCACTCCTTTGCGCTGAATTTCATCCTTCACCTCCTCCTCGATCTTCAAAGCAAAGCTGAGAATCGTGTTCTCTTCGAAGTATCTGCCTATGATCTGCATTCCAACTGGCAAGCCTTTCACAAATCCGATTGGAATGGATAGGGCTGGAACTCCGGCCAAATTTATGGGCACGGTGTTGACGTCCATCTTATACATCGTCAGCGGATCAGCCAATTCGCCAATCTTGAACGGCAACGCTGGCATCGTAGGTGCTATGAGCACATCACACTCCTTCAAAGCTCTCTCGAAGTCCTGCTTGACGAGAGTTCTAACCTTCAAAGCCTTTAGGTAATACTTACCGTAATATCCAGCCGACAAAGCATACGTTCCGAGCATTATCCTCCTCTTCACCTCTTCACCAAACCCCTCTGCTCTAACCTTCGAGAAATACTTCGTCCAAGTGTCGAGCTTTTCCAAAGCGTATCCATATCTGACTCCGTCATATCTGGCAAGGTTTGATGATGCCTCGCTCATCGCTATGATGTAATATGCCGGCAAAGCATATTTGAAGGAGGGCATAGAAACCTCCACAACCTCGAAGTTAGACCTGACAATCTCATTGACGATCTCTTCAAACTTACCCATAACATCGTCGTTTCCGCCCATCTCCTTGATAATTCCAACCTTGAATTTTTTATCGACAGGATTGAATCTAAATTCAACTCCAGCGTTTGTGGAGTCCCTCGAATCCCTTCCAGCTATTACCTCCAACAGCAATGCGCAGTCCTCAACACAGCAGGCCATCGGACCGATCTGCTCTAAAGAGTTCGCATAAGGAATTAGCCCGTATCTCGAAACCAAGCCGTATGTGGGCTTCAATCCAACGACACCACAGAAACTTGCCGGACATCTTATACTTCCCCCAGTGTCACTTCCCAAAGCCAAGACGCTCTCATCTCCTCCCAAACAGGCTCCACTTCCACCACTGCTCCCTCCGGCAACTCTCTCCAAATCGTAGGGATTCCTGACGACTCCGAAGTATGAGGTCTCGGTAGTTGTTCCCATGGCGAACTCGTCCATGTTCGTCTTTCCAATTATGATCGCTCCCTCCTGCTTGATCCTCTCAACGACGTGAGCGTCGAAGGGTGGGATGTAGTCGTGGAGCATCTTAGAGCCACAGGTAGTTCTGAGGCCTTTGGTGGTTATGCAGTCCTTCACAGCTATGGGAATCCCAGCCAACTTTCCTTCAAGCTTTCCCTTGTCGTATTCCTCCGCCAGCCTTAGAGCTTCATCCTTGTTGAGCGTTATGAAGGCATTGAGCCGACTCTTTTCAATCCTATCGAACAGCTCCGAAATCAGATCGTAACAGGATTCGGATTCAAGCCTATCCCTCCATTCTGCAATCGTGATCATGATCAACCCTCCATGATCTTCGGGCCCTTGAAGTAACCATCTTCAACGTGCTTTGCGTTCATCAAAACGAGCTCTCTCGGCATAGGCTTAGTAGGAACATCCTCTCTAAAGACGTTGCTAAGGTTATGAACCTGATACGTGGGCTCGACATCCTCAGGCACTTCGTCGAGGATGTTGAAGTATTCCAAAATCTTCTCGAACTCCCGCCTGAACTTCTCGACCTCTTCCTCCTTTAGCTCGATCTTTGCCAAGTTCGCTATATGATAAACGTCCTCCTTGGTAATCATATTCTGCAGGTAAGGGTAACGAAATAAAACAGTTTGCTATTTGAATATATTTATGAAAGCATCAAAAAGTTTATATCGTTATGATTGTTCATACATAACGGTGGTATGATGAGGAAGCTTGTAATTCTGTTACTGTTGAGTTTAGTTGTATGCGGTTGCACTGGTCAAAAATCAGAGCTAAAGAAAGCTACACTTATTATATTCCACGCAGGATCTCTTTCGAAACCGCTTGAGGATCTGTCCAGGGAATTCAAAGAATATATGAAATCGAAGGGTTACGATGTAGAAATCAGGATGGAATCGAGTGGAAGCGTGGATGCAGTGAGAAAGATAACCGATTTGGGGAGAAAAGCTGACGTAATTGCCGTTGCGGATTACCTACTGCTCAGAGACATGATGTTCCCGAAGTTCGTCGACTTCTACATCGCTTTTGCGACAAACGAGGTAGTTTTGGCATACACTAACAACAGCAGATACGCGAATGAGATAAATTCGAGCAACTGGTTCGATGTCCTTGCAAAGGACGATGTAAGATTTGGATTTTCGGATCCTAACAGGGATCCATGCGGTTACAGAACGCTCATGGTTCTAAAGCTTGCCGATTACGAGTATGGCGAAGAGGTCTTTAAGAAGCTGATCGAGAACAACACGAACATAAGGGCTGAAGATGGAAAGATAATCGTCCCGCCTCAGATCGAAACAAACGACAAAATAGTCATAAGGCCGAAGTCAGTCGAGCTTTTAGGATTGCTCGAAAGCGGGACGATAGACTACGCGTTCGAATACAAGAGCGTAGCGTTGCAACATCACTTGAGATTCGTCGAGCTTCCTAAGGAGATAAACTTGAAAGATCCAAACCTCGAAAAACAATATGCCAAAGTCAGCGTATTCTTGGAGTTTAAGAACAAGACGATTCCAGCAAAGCCGATAGTCTATGGAGTGGCGATTCCGAAGAATGCAGAGCACAAGGAGCTTGCGATCGAATTCCTGAAGTTCATGCTCACCAAAGGCAGGGAGATCTTCGAGAAGAACCATCAGGATTTCCTTCCAAAGCCGATCGCTTTCGGCAAGATCCCAAAGGAGATAGCCGAAGTGATCTAATGAGAAGCTCAGATTATCTCTTCATATTTTTAGGATCGTTTTTGGTCGTTTACATAATTCTGCCGATAGCCGTAACCATCACACTTCAGATCTTCGACTTGAGCATGCTTTTGAAGGCTTTGCAAGATGAGAGAGTGCTCGAAGCTCTTTGGAATACTCTGATAACCTCCACAGCCACGATGTTTATATCTCTGATTTTCGGCGTTCCCTTGGGCTACGTTCTCGCGAGGAAGGATTTTAAAGGCAAGAGCATAGTGCAGGGAATCGTAGATGTTCCCATAGTGATCCCCCACTCCGTAGTTGGAATAATGCTGCTCATAACTTTCTCTTCGGCAATACTCGACAACTACTTGGGAATAATCTCAGCGATGCTCTTCGTTTCAGCATCTTTCACGATAAATTCGGCGAGAGATGGCTTTTTGGCGATAGATGAGAACCTCGAGCATGTCGCAAGAACTTTGGGCGCTTCAAAGCTAAAGACTTTCTTCACGATCAGCCTACCCTTAGCTTTGCCTTCGATACTCAGTGGAGCGATAATGACGTTTGCAAGGGCTATGAGTGAGGTTGGAGCAATACTTATAGTCGCATACTATCCAAAGACCGCTC
Organism: Archaeoglobaceae archaeon; assembly: GCA_027064525.1. Lineage (GTDB taxonomy): Archaea > Halobacteriota > Archaeoglobi > Archaeoglobales > Archaeoglobaceae > WAKM01. The sequence goes on along the minus strand of JAMOPJ010000035.1, from coordinate 32,717 downwards.
AGATACTCGTAATGGAATACTTCGAAAACTACGGCTTGAGAGCTTCGAGGCCTATAGCTGTCCTTTTGATTCTAATCAGCTTGGCGATCTTCGTTGCACTGCGAGGAATCGTTGGGAGGAGAAGACATGCTCAAGCTTGAAAACGTTAGCAAGGACTGGAAGGAATTCAGAATTAGAGACGTTGAGCTTGAGGTTGAGAGAAAGGAGTATTTCGTTCTCTTAGGGCCAAGTGGAGCCGGAAAGACCCTTCTACTTGAGACTATAGCCGGAATCCACACCCCAGACAGCGGAAGGATATACATAGACGGAATCGATGTTACGGAGCTCCCGCCTGAGAGGAGAGGTGTCGGCTACATCCCACAGAACTACGCGCTATTTCCGCACATGACCGTCTTCGAGAACATAGCGTTCGGCCTAAAGATCAGAAAACTCAAGAATTTCGATGAAACCGTTAGAGAGCTTGCCAAAATTCTCGGAATAGATCACCTCCTCCACAGAAAGCCGAAAACGCTTAGTGGAGGAGAGCAACAGAGGGTTGCAATTGCGAGAGCTTTGGCAGCACAACCAAAAATCCTGCTTTTGGATGAGCCATTCTCGAATTTAGACGTTCAAATTAGATCCAAGCTGATTGAAGAGATGAGAAGATGGAGAAAGGAGTTTGGATTCACAGCAATCCACGTTACCCACAGCTTTGAAGAGGCTTTCAGCTTGGCGGATAGGATTGGAATAATGTTAGATGGAAGGATCGTTCAAATCGGGAAGCCGAACGAAGTTTTTCTCAATCCTAAGGGTGAGGATGTTGCGAGGTTCTTAGGTTACGAAAACATCTTCGAAGCTCGTTCCGATGGCACAACCATCAGATTTGGTGATGTAGAGTTGACCTCAAGAGTTCACGTTTTTGGCAGGGTTAAGGTTGCCATTAGGCCCGAAGATGTGATCATTTCGAAGTCGAATGGAAATTTCGAGGCGGAGGTAGAATCGATAGAAAACTTGGGTTTCACATCCAAGATAACCTTGAATCTAAACGGCTTAAAGCTCAGAGCGCTAACCGTAACCTCCAAGATCATAGAAGAAGGGATAAAAAACGGAGATAGTGTTTTTGTTTCCATTAAGGGCTTTAAACTTTTATGACGATCTAACCAACGGCGATCATGGAACTGAGATGGCGTCTCTGGTTCGAGAAGGACGGAATGCACGTCATGGGTAAGGGAGGGGCGAAGATTCTAAAGGCCATAGAAAAGCACGGCTCGATCTCGAAAGCCTGCAAAGAGTTGGGGATGTCTTATCGGTTCGTCTGGAACTATCTGAAAAAGATGGAAGAGGCTTTGGGAGATGCTGTGGTGGAGAAGGAGAGAGGTGGAATCGAGAGGGGAGGGACGAAGCTCACACCTTTAGGCAAAGATCTTCTCAGAACCTACGAAAGGATGGAAAAGTTGTTTGAATCAGCTTTGAACGGTGTTAGGGGGAAAGTTAAGAAGGTTGAGGGTAACCACGTTATAATCGAGCTTCTGGAAGGTTGCAAGCTTAAAGAGGGGGACACCGTTGAGATCATAGACCTTCGAGCAGATCCCTGACGGCCTTTCGAACGGCCTGTTCCGAGTTGTATTTTGGCTTCCAGCCCATGGACTTCAGCTTCTCTATCGACAGCAACATTATCGGCACATCTCCCTTCCAGCCCCTCCTTCCGCCCGTGAACTTGAAGACTGGATTGAGCCCCATCTCCTCGCACACTATTTCCGCTATGCGCTTCACCTTGATCTGATCCTCACTTCCGATGTTAAATATGTTGACATCTTCATCCGCCTTAAGCCCGAAGAACATCGCATCCACGCAGTCCGATATGTAGATGTAGGACTTGTTCTGTTCTCCATCTCCTAAGATCACGAGCTCGTTTGGATTCTTCCTCAACTTCATGATGAAATCGTATATAACGCCGTGGTTGCTTCTCCTTCCTATGACGTTTGCAAATCTATAGATCCAGCTCTTCATGTCGAAGGTGTGGCAGTATGAGGCTATCAGTGCCTCGCAAGCGACTTTCGAAGCTCCGTAGATGGATATCGGAATCGTTGGATAATCCTCGGGCGTTGGAATCACTTTAACTTCACCGTAAACGGTCGATGTGGACGTGAATATTATTCTGCGAACTCCAACCTTTCGCATAACCTCGAGCAGTTTGTATGTGGCGAGGACGTTGTTCCTATATATTTCATCCGGATTCTCGCTTCCAATCCTAACGTCCGGATTGGCTGCGATGTGCCAAACTTCATCAATATCGTGCGTTTTGAAGATTTCCAATAGCCTATCAGAGTCTTCGGCCAGATCAAGCTGATAAAATCGAGCGTTCTCGTTAACGAAATCCCTTCTGCCAGAACTTAAGTTGTCCACCACCACGACATCGTAACCTTCATCGATGAGCCTATCGACTACGTGACTTCCTATGAAGCCCGCACCCCCCGTGACAAGGATTGCCATAGCTGAGGGAGAGAGAAAGGTATATATACGGTTTTTGTTACTCAGAGTTTTTGCTGGCACCACAACCCTAAAATATTTTGTTGATAGAGTAGTTAGAGGTGATATGAGATGCTACCGAACCAGATGGTTAAGTCCTTGATCGGCAAGGTTATTAGGGTTGAGATGAAGGGCGAAGAGAGCGATCTAATTGGTAAACTTGAGGGTGTCGACGATTACATGAACCTCCACCTCAGCAATGCCATGGAATACAAGAACGGCGAAAAAATCAGAAATTTGGGAACGATAGTGCTCAGGGGGAATAACATAATCATAATCCAGCCCTACGAAGAACATATATAATAAAATTTTGTAAGGAGATTATAGATGGACACGAGAGAAGAGATTTTACAAATTTTAAAGGAAAGGGGTGCGATTCTTCAAAAGGATTTGTGGAAGGAGCTCAAAATAGATAGCAGTAAGTGTTCCCGTATTCTTAGAAAGTTGGAGAAGGAGGGCCTTATCAAGAGAGTAGAGGTCGTCGTCGACGGCGTAAAGACGTTCAAGATAGTTCCAGCGGAAGCAGAGATCGAAGAGGAAAAAGAGGAGGAGCTGAGCCTAAGAGCGATAATGGAAAGAATGGAAGAACTAACTGGACTACCACCGTGTTTCGGTTGCTTGGAGAAGGAATGCGAAGCTAAGAGATGCCTAAAGCTTGAAGTTTGGTTTTTGAGAAGAGCTATGATGGGTTAAAGCTTCAGATACATGTAGCATTCGTCCATGTCTGAGTCTATCGTTACGAATCCGAACTTCCTGAAAAGTCTCTTCGCTCTCAGGTTTGAGCACTGCGTCGTTATCATTATTCCCTCAAATCCCATCTCCCTGCAGAAATTTATCGCATTTCTTAGCAGTTCTTGTCCTATTCCCCTGTTCTGGTAGGGTCTGAGCACGAATATGTCAAGTTCAACATCCTTACGATTTTCAAGGGGAACGATCGCAACATGCCCGACTATCTTCCCCCTATGCTCGGCTACAATGTTGTATCCGTTCTTAGAGAGGTAATCTACCCACCTTTCTATACCTTCCTTTGTCAAGGGTGGCAATCCTAAGCATCTATCTTCCGGATCGAAGTTAACATACATTTCTATCAGCTTATTTCTATCATTCTTGGGATTGTAGAGACGAATAACTATGGATTCACCAATCTTATCCTTGAATTCGATGGGCTTAAATATGCAATGCAGCTTATCGGTTAGCATAAGCACCACCAATAGATTTTTGGCATTCTTCATATTTATCACTTTCCAGAATTATTAACCGTTATAATGAAAAATAATTAAAAATTGCAAAATATTAATTTCATGATCATTAGTGAGGATTACGCCAGATGTCTTAGCGTTTCATCATAAATTTTCCAGCCAAAATTTACTAAGAAAAAAATAATATTACACTTCCTCAAAAACGCTCAAAGACATGACGTTCTTCAGATCTCTTTCTATCCTCTCCAAAGCTTCGAGCCTGTAGTCTTCCAGTATGACCCTCTTAACATCATCTATTGGCACATCCAATTTGATCTCTCTCGTCCTTCCGTATCTACCCTTCGATATCACGATCGAGTTTATTATTCCGAGCATGTCCAATTCAGAGATTAGATCGCTTATCCTCCTCTGCGTTAAAACGTCCATTCCGATCCTCCTGCATAAATTCTTATATACTGCGTAAACCTCTCCAGTCGTGAACTTTCGGTAGCCGGATTCGGTAAGCAGGACCATTCCAAACAGAAGGATCTTGCTCTGAGTTGGGAGGGTTCGAACAGCCTCAGCTATGTGGTCACTCTCGATCTTCTTCACCGCCTTCTTCACGTGCTCCTTCGTAACCCTGTCTGCATTCTCCTTCTCCGCAATTTCTCCGCTTACTCTAAGCAGATCCAAAGCCTTTCTGGCATCTCCGTGCTCCTGTGCGGCTAAAGCTGCGCAGTAGGGAATCACTTCGTCATCTAAAACTCCCTCATAGAACGCGAGCTTGGCTCTCTGCTCTAAGATATCTTTAAGCTGTTCCGCATTGTATGGAGGGAATATTATCTCCTCCTCGCTGAGCGATGAAATTACACGAGGATCGAGATAGTTCTTGAACTTGAGATCGTTCGAGATTCCAATTATACTAACCTTTCCTTTCTCCAATTCAGAATTTATCCTCGATAGATTGTATAGAGCCTCATCACCCTTCTTAACCAGCTTATCTATTTCATCAAGCACGATTATAACCGTCTGCTCCCTCAGATCCAAAGCCTTCTTTACCTCTTCATAAACCTGATCCGTCGGCCAACCGGTCATCGGAACTGTTCTCCCCAAAGCGTTTGCTAACGAAGCGAGAACTCTGTATTGGGTGTCTATCAGCTCACAGTTTATGTAGTGAACCATACAACGGACGTTGAGCTTTCTGCTCATCTCCTCAAGCTGTCTTCCAACAAATTTCACGGTTGCAGTCTTTCCCGTTCCGGTTTTACCATAAATCAGAACGTTCGAGGGAGTCTCACCCCTCAACGCTGGGGCAAGGATGGAGGCGAGGGTTCGGATCTGCTCATCTCTATGCGGAAGATCGTCAGGGGTATATGTATGGCGTAAGACATCCCTATTTTTGAAAATCTTCGGAGAAGTAAGGATATCTTCAAATATGTTCATAACATCACCGCCGCATCCTTACAATCATTTTGATGATTTAAGAGCTTTACCATCTTTTTCTACGATATTATATTTTTTATATTAAATTTAAATATCGACGATCACGAACGCTACCCACTTTCCATTCCTCTGCTCAACCTTGAACTTGTGAAAGGTTATAGCCTTAGGCTCGGTTTTAACTATTTCCGGCGTGATTCTTCCACCTCTAATCCTTCCTTTCGCTTTCAGTATTCCGTTCTCTTTTACTTCAACGCTGACCTCCTTGCCTGCAAAGAAATCCGTTTCAAACATGAAGAGAAGCTCGTTTAGCCAGTTAAATAGGAGGTAATCTGGCGAGTCCGCTTCCACCTCCAAAGATTTCTCGGTATCTACCTTTAATTTAGATAGATCAACGAATGCTTCATAAAATGCGAGCGTGGCATTTTCAATCAGCTCCTTTAAGCTTGAACCGTAAACTTCAAAGGCCACATCGGCTGTGTGATCGATAAAACGGAACTTCATACCATAAGTTCGTCGGAGGTTCAAAAATGTTTGGTCGAATAATTATCTTTAAAAATCGTTATTGATATTATGTGACATGGAGTTCGGGATCGAAATGTTACCCAACGTTAAACCATACGAGCTCGAATATTACGCAAAGCTCGCTGAAGATAACGGTTTTGGCTACGTATGGATCACCGACCACTACAACAATCGAAACGCTTTCGTGATCCTTTCAATTCTCGCAAAAGCCACGCAGATGGTTAGGATCGGAACCGGCATTACAAACCCCTTTCACATCAATCCGGCCGTAATAGCCTCTGCCATAGCCACGGTAAACGAGCTGAGTGGAGGAAGAGCTGTTCTAGGGATAGGAGCAGGAGACAAGTTTACGCTTGAGAAGATAGGCATCGATAGGAGAAAGCCTTTAACAACCGTTAAGGAGGCCGTTGAGATTATAAAGAGGTTGCTAAAAGGCGAATCCGTGGAATTTGAGGGAGATGTTTTCAAGTTCAGCGGTGCGAAGCTTACGTTTAGCTCTGGAAACGTTCCAATATACATCGGAGCTCAGGGGCCGAAGATGCTGAGATTGGCTTCGGAAATCGGCGACGGAGTTATAATCAACGCATCACATCCGAAGGACGTTAGATTTGCGATCGAAAATCTCAAGCCAAAGGAAGGGTTTGATATAGCTGTCTGCTCAGCTTTCAGTGTGGATAAGGACAGAGATGTGGCGATTCAGAACGTGAAGGTTGTGGTTGCTTTTATCGTTGCCAGTTGTCCGAGCGAGGTTTTGAAGAGGCACGGAATAGATGAGACCTCTGCGAATGCCGTAAGATCAGCTTTAAACGATGCGTTCACCAAAGGTAATTGGAAGGAGCTGGCAGAAGCTGTAAGCGAGGAGATGATCGAAGCTTTTTCGATAAGCGGGACACCGGATGAAGTTATCGAGAAGATCGAAGAACTCGAAAAGCTTGGGGTTACACAGTTCATAGTCGGGAGTCCAGTCGGAAAGGACAGGGTGAAGGCTATAAAGCTGATAGGAAAGGAGATAATTCCAAAGTTCGCTTAACGGAAAAAATATTATTCTGTTCATTGTTCTCGGTTCGATGCAACCGAGAGTAGCCTTGGGCGGGACGTTCGAGCCTCTGCACGAAGGACACAAAAAGTTGATAGATGTGGCGATTAAGTTAGGTGGTAGAAGTGTTATGATTGGAGTTACGTGTGACGAAATGGCTCGCAAGAGGTTTAGATCCGTTCTCCCCTTCAAAATTAGGGCTGAAAATGTTAGACAATACATTAAACGAAAGTATGGCTTTGAACCCGAAATTGTAGAGATCTGCGATCCTTATGGCAAAACTCTCGAAATAGACTTTGAATATTTGGTTGTTTCCCCAGAAACGTATGAAGTTGCCTTAAAAATTAATGAAAAAAGAAGAGAGCTGGGTAAAAAGCCGATAAAAATTGTGAAGGTGGATTTTGTTTTAGCTGAAGATTGTAAACCCATATCTTCAACGAGGATCAAGAATGGCGAAATCGACAGATATGGTAGGTTGATTTAGATGTGGGAGAAGAGATTGTCACTTTGGATTTATGGGCTTCTCAACTTTGGTTTGGCAACATTTCTGTTGATTTTGAGTGGAATTGCAATGGTTGTAGGATTTACCTCAGGTGATATTCGTGCTTTGGGAATATTTGTAATTATTTTCTTACTCTGTTTCTTCCCGTTATTTGAAGGAACTTTTGTTCTCTATGGACTCATCAGCTACGATTTTGCGACAAGAATTAGAAGAACTTTACCAGATGCTATAAATGACATCGAAGAAATTTTGAGGGAATACAGTCTAACTTACAAAATTAGCAAGTTTCCTAGATCGGCAATCATAAAGACTCAATTTGGTAGAATCCTATTGGTTGGCGTTTTTATTGGGGAGAGATTCGGTGAAAGAACAGCGATATTCATCAAACCTAAATCCATGCTTGACCAATATGAAGAAATTGAAAATTATGTGACGATATTCTACGATATGTAGGCATCTACAACTACATGCAAAACTCCCGGAGAGTAGTTCTTAACCTTTCTGAAGTTCAAAATTTTGACTTTCTTTCCAAGCTTTTCGCAGGCCTTCTTTACCCTTTCGATAGGTCTGTTTATCACAGCCTCTGGAACGGACTCGTGGTAGTGGATTATTCCACCATCCTCCTTTAGAGCTCTTATCGCAACGGGTAAGAACTCATGGCAGAATATGTGTCCCATTATCACCCTGTCCGCTACACCTTCCGGAGTAACATGCTTGGAATCGCCCAAAATTGGAACTATACAGCTTACATCGTTCAGCTCGATGTTCTCAAGCAGGAATTCGTATGAATCGGGGTTTATCTCGATCGAATATATCCGCTTCGGCTTCGAATGGACAGCTATCGGAATTGAGAAGTAACCTATGCCGGCGAACATATCAACGACAACTTCTCCCGGCTCGACTATCCTTGCCATCCTCATCCTTTCTCCCTGATTTCCGGGGCTAAACATAACTTTGGTAACGTCCAACTTGAACAGACAGCCGTTCTCCTTGTGGATCGTGACACTTCCCTGCCCAGCTATGAGCTCGACGTTCGGCTTTCTTAGCATTCCCTCCTTACCCTTGTCTCTCCATACTGCTTTACAGCGAGGGTGGAGCTTCAGCAGTTCTTCTCCAATCAGATGCTTGAATTGCTCAAGTTCATCCGGAATCTTGATTAGAATTATGTCTCCCAAAATTTTATACCTTCTTGGAATAAATTCCCAAAGTTCTTTCGGGATCTTTTCCTTTAAAATTTCGTATATATCGGTTTTCTTTGCGAACACTGGATTTTCTTGCTCGACTATTTCGTAACCTTTGAAGTGTTCCTCGTAACAGTCGTATATCGGGATCTCGACATAATCACCCCTAACTACGATTAGGCGGGATTTATCCTTTGCCCCAATCTTCTCCGCAAGCTTTCTGACCCTCTCAGCCTCGTGCTTCGGAACTCTGATTGCCTTCATGGATCAAATGATGTCGAGTGGATGGGTTTAAAAAATAGATGGCATGAAGATTCTTACAAGTCTTGGCTTAGACGAATACCTATAGAACATCTGCTAATAGATTTCACTGGCATCAACTAAAGCTATTGAATATTGGTAATGGAGATCTCCGTGCAGTAACAATTTTAAATATCTGTGCATACATGCATAGTATGTCAAAAACGATTAGCATTTCGGACGATGTTTATGAAAAGCTCGTAAGAATAAAGGGTAAGAGAAGTTTTTCCGAAGTTATAAGAGATTTAATCGAAAAGAAAGGGAATTGGGAACTTTTGATGATTGCATTTGGAACGAGAGATGAAAAGGATGTTGAGAAGTTGAAAAAGGAGACTAAGGAGGCTGAAAAATGGATGCAATCCTTGATACAAGCATAGTGATTGAGTTATTCAAAGGAAACAAAAGGATTTTGGACAGATTGAAGGATGAGACTACAGTTTATGGCATTTCCGTCATAACGCTGTTTGAACTTTATTGTGGAAGCCTAAAAGATAGGGAAGAAATATTTTTGGAAAGAATTCCAAAGTTGGAATTCGATGAAAAAAGTGCGATGTTCGCCGGTAAGATTTACAGAGATTTAAAATCAAAGGGAAAAGTTCCAAAGGTTAAGGACTTGCTCATAGCATCTTCAGCAATAGCTCACTCAAAGATTCTCTACACATGTGATTCAGATTTTGAAATCTTTAGAGAATACGGTCTAAGATTTGTAATCATAAAGTAGATACGTTTGACTGTCGGAGCGGGCACATCAATACATCACAAGCTCAAAATTCATACTTTAAATGTCTTCCCGTTTTATTGAGTATCTCAAATTTTATCAATTACAGCAATCATATTTTAATAACGTCCTCACTTCCGCACATCGGGCAAACTATCGGAAATTTGAACGGATCTTCCTGAAATACGTATCCACACGTATTGCATTGGAAATAGACCTTATCTTGGGGTAGGTCTTCCATTCTATCACCTCAGCCTGAGACTGTTATGTTATAACAACCAACTATAATACTTATATTTTTATAATCAAATTTTGCCGATTTTCCTGGCCCTGCCCAAATCTCCTGACCACCAATGCTTTTAAGATAGTTAACCCACGCTTCTTCTATGGCTGTAGCATTTAGTCCAAGTTTATCGGCTCCAACTATATTAATTGTAATATTAACAGTTTGAGCCTTAGACTTAGTAGTTGGTTGCATTATGATGGAGTTAGTATTCTTGAACGTAATAGACTTATATCCAGTAAAGCTCAGATCTCCTGAAACATTTATCACAGAAATATATAAATTACATGTTGTTGAGTTATTCCACTTCAATATTCTCGGATTGGACACCATATAACAGCGATCGCCATAACATTCAATTATTGCTCCGTTGTCAAGAATAATTGCTTTATTATTTTTACTAATATAGACAATTACACCATATTTAATAGTAGTAGGAGGAACAGGCCCTTGCTTAATAGTTATGTTTATCCAACCCCAGTCCGGAATAACGGCAATAGACCCCTCCTCAACTCTAACGCTAACGGACTTTTCTGGAGTTATATTATAGGCGACTAACCTCTCAACGTTCTGCAAAACGTAAAAGGTATTCTCCATACTTCTAAATACCGCGATATCCTGCTGACTTCTTATCGCCGGCATCCCGGCCGCATAGATAACAGTGATCGTAGCAACTACCACAGACAAAACTAAGATGTATCCAAGAATCTCAGAAACTGCCTTACCGTTCAGCCGGGACACCTCCACTATATCAGCCTGTTCGCTTTGATAACGATCTTACCACCGCTTGAAGTAGCGTTTATGCTCGAACTCATGTTTATCTCATATTTGATTCCACCAATTATATACCTTGCCGTGTATCCGAAAGTTGAAACGTTGACAGACTCCTTGCTCGAGTTAAGCTCTACCCAATAGCCCTGCCCAGCTACGTCAACAGGCAGAATTTCTGTGTATTCTATCTTTCCACCGTGAGGAAGAGAAAGAACAATCCCAACAACGTCGTTCGCGAGTATGTTACCTATATCGTCGAACTGATGCCTTATAACGACTTTTTTCGGAGCATCTGTCATCACGTTGTAGAGCTGGAGGGTAGCTATGAACATGATAAAGGCAGACATTGTCATTATTATAAATAGCAAGGATGAGACTCCTCTTCTGTCAGTAAGTAGGAACATTCTTCTTCACCTCCAACTTAACTCTATCAGTCTTAAACGTCAGATTGAGCTCGTATAGATCTTCTGAAGCCGTTTTGTTAGCCTGCGCAACTACGAAGTAGCCATGTCTCGCGTATATCTTGGACATATTTTGATAAAATTCCGAAATCACATCTGAACTTTTATACAGTTTTATAGCTCTCGTGGCCTCATAAACGCTCATTCTCATCTCGTAATAAGGCAGATCCCAAGGAGAATACGAAACCCTATAACCAGAAATCGATGCTGTTGTGAGGTATAGCGAAATCAGAGCGACGCTCATCGCGATCAACATCCCCGAAAGCAGGAGGAGCTGACCTCTTCTATCATTCATAAGATCACCTCACACGAACCACAGATAGAGTCTAACCTCGTAAGCGTAAGGAGAAGTCGAGACAGGAACAACCCTAAAGCTCGAAACTGCCCCTTCCGGAGGTGGTGGTCCATAACAATATACCACAGTTCCGTTTGGAGCTAAAACTTCAACGTGCATCATGATACTAAGATTTTCTCTTAAATTTTGTTCAATTGCCGACCAATCAATAATATTTTTTCCTTCAAGCCACTCTGAAAGTAGACTTGTATGCTCTTCTGTTGGGGGATAACTCCTCTCTAAATCCAATATTTCCAAAATGTCATCGGCGTATTTCTTTAACTGGAAACTTGTAAACTCCTTCGTTTCCGTTCCGAACTGAGGTGATGCGTTGATGGCGAATATGACTACTCCGAAAATTATCAGAGATGCCAGCAGAGCTTCGAGCGTATACATCTGGCCTCTCTTGTTCATGTTTATCACCACACGTAAACTACGAGTCTTCTCAGCGATTTTGCGAGATCTTGAGATTTATTTACATTTGGATCGTAATCACAATCAATCACGACGATCCTCTCGAACTTTCCAAACTCTTTGGGGATGAACTCTCCATTGACGTATAAGGGATAGCCTATCGTCCAGTTATTCACGATATGACCCCCCATATCACAAATGGATATATTGTAGCGATAGTGTTTGATCGTAGAGTTTAGCCCTATAAGTGTTGCTAGATAATCTAGACAGTTATCATACTGGTTAACCAATGTAGTGGAGTTCCAAGTTCTATTCCACAGATCGTAATTGAAAAAAAGATCAACCTTAGTTTCATTCAAGTAACATGGAATTTTGACCTCATAACTCAGCTTGGTCAGATAAGTCGTGGAGGTGTTCGCCAGCCCTATCCTTTTCAGACTATCGGCGATATCTTGGTAGTCTCCATGATTCATATCTTGCAGAACCTTAACAGCCCAATCCGACTCGAGCAATTGGTTTCCGGTAGCCCAGAGACCTCCATCCTCGCTCAGAATCATTGCGATTCTGTAAGCTGAAGCTTGGAGATCGATATCCCTACTTGAATAGGGAACGAAGGCTGAGATGACGTAATAGGATGCCATCGTTATCGACAGAACCATTATCGCCACAGCTATAAGGAGATCGACGCTCATCTGTCCCTTCGAATTCACATAACAACTTCCGCTTTTAAAGAACATAAAGCTTTGCATCGAAGGGTAAATATTAAATAAAGCTAATTGGTATCATTTTATCATGGATATTCCCCTGATGCTTCTCCTAATCATCTTAATTGTTGCGATAATCATTCTAATCATAAAAAGAAGGAAGGAGAGCGAATCTGAAATTAAAGTGGTCAGACTCAAAGATCTAAAGGCAAAAGGTGTTCTTGCGGAGATCGAAGAAGAGCTCGAAGAGTTCGAGAAGATCGAAGATGAGGAAGAGGAGAAAAAGGATAGAAAGTTCGACGAGATCGTAATAGCCAACGGTTTCGGTGAGATAGTTTATACGACTGGAAAGGAGACGCTCGTCGATCCATTCTACGTTTTTCCGTATGCGGATAGGGTGGTGGTCGAATCGGATAAATGCGAAACTTTTGTAAAACTTGAAAACGGCTTTATCTATATAAAGTCCGACAGACCCGTTGATGTCAGGAGTGCCAGAAGGATAGCAAAAAAGATTATTAAGGACAAAACTACAGAGATGATAAAGAGTATAGTATCATAATTGTGATGAGGGGAAAGTTATGGCTGAAGAAGGTAAGGTTAAACGTATCATGCCCAAGAGGGTATCAAAACAGAAGCTTGTGGAAGTGGTTAGTGAAGTTAAAGCTCCAGATAAGATTTCGGATAAAGTTTTAGAAGATATTACGGACGTTCTTAAAGAGATCGAAGTTGAGGAAATTTCCGAACTCTTCAAGCAGGTTAGGGAAGTAGCTAAATACGGAACGATTGAGGAGTTCTTGGATACCTCCTTCCCAAGCGGTTATGAAATCGTGGAGGAATACTGGGTTTATAGGCCATTCGCAAAGGTTTTCATTCTCTTCAGCAAGGAAACAAACGATCATCTTTACTTCCTCTCAGAACCGTTGCTCGATAAGGCTGAGAGATATCTTCTTTATGAAGTGAAGGAACTCGTTCGAAACAAGCTCGTATACGGCAAGGTTTCCGAAACCAAAAAGACGGACAAGGAGAGAACACTTGAGAAAGCTCTTGAAGAGGTTTTGGAAGAATACGATCTCTATGTGGACAAGCAGACCTTCCACAAGTTCTTCTACTACATAAGGAGAGACTTCATAGGGTTTTACAAGATCGATGGGATAATGAGAGATCCATATATCGAAGACATATCCTGCGATGGCTGGAACATTCCTATCTTCGTCTATCACTGGAACTACGGAAACATGCAAACGAACATAAAGTTCGACAGAAGAGAACTCGATTCCTTTGTGATAAGACTCGCCCAGCGAAGTGGGAAGCACATATCAACATCTAACCCGCTCGTTGATGCCACTCTCCCAGATGGGAGCAGGATTCAGCTAACGTTGGGCAAGGATGTTACGACGAGAGGTAGCACATTCACGATAAGAAAGTTCAGAGAGGTCTTGATCACCCCCGTCGATCTGATCAGGTGGGGAACGTTCTCCGCAGAGCAGATGGCCTACCTTTGGCTCGCTGCGGAGAATGGAAAGAGCATGCTCTTTGTAGGTGGAACTGCAAGCGGTAAGACTACCTCTTTGAACGCTGTAGCTCTCTTTATCCCGCTCAACGCCAAGATAGTCACCATAGAGGATACGAGAGAGCTAAAACTCCCTCACATGAACTGGATCCCTGCGGTAACGAGAGAGAGCTTCACAGAGGGTGAGAGGGGTAAAATCGACATGTATGATCTGCTAAGAGCTGCGTTGAGGCAGAGGCCGGAATACATAATAGTCGGTGAGGTCAGAGGAAGAGAAGCCCAAACCCTCTTCCAGGCTATGAGCACAGGCCATACGACCCTCTCAACTTTCCATGCAGATTCGGTTGAGGCAGCGATTCACAGACTCGAATATCCACCGCTGAGCGTTCCGCGTTCGATGATCTCCGCTTTGGACATAGTCAGCGTTCAGGCTCAGACGTTTGTGGGAGGAAGAAAAGTTAGGAGGAACTTGGAGATCGCGGAGATCACGGAGATAGATCCGGTTACCAAGAACATAAAGACGATGACGATATTCAAATGGGATCCGATGACAGATTCGCATCGATTCCTACTCAACGATGTCTGGAGCTCGAAAGTCATGAGAGACATAATGCTGTTCAAGGCTTGGGATGAAAGAAGGCTCGTAGAGGAGTTCGAAAAAAGGAGAGTGATCTTAGAGTATATGGTAGAAAAAGGTATCACTGCCCACGAGTTCTTGAGATTCATAAAAGCATATCATGCCAATCCGGAGGAAGTTTTCAAGATGGTAGAGGAGTATGAAGCCGCCAGAAGCTAAGATAAGCAGGCTGGCGTATTCGATTTTCGGAAAAAAGCTAAAGGCCGAGAAATCGAAGTATGCGAAGTTAGATCGCCTTCTCAAATCGGCGAGGATTCCTAAGACCTACGACTACTACTTGGCTGAAGCCAAGCTGTATAGTGTAATCTCAGCCGTTTTTGGCGCGATAACAGGGATGATCGTTTATCCCTTCATAAAACCTCAGCTGATGAAGATATTCACGAACGTTTACAAGCCCGAAGTTCCCTACAGTTTGCCCATAAGTCTTCCCTCCTTACCGAAGATAACGATAAGCCTCGGAGACGTTGGAAACTACGTCTTGATGGTTATCATAATTCTTCTCTTTACAACTCTCTTCTACTACCTTGTCTATGGCCTATTCTTGCTTTATCCTTCAATAAAGGTCGATGAGAGAAAGAGAGAGATCGAGAGGATGTTGCCATACGCCGTGAACTACATGTTCGCCTTGAGCAGAGGAGGAGTGAGCGTGCTCGACATCATCTACTCACTCGCGAACCATGAGGAAACGTATGGTGAGGTCGCAAGGGAGTTTCAGTTCGTCGTCTATCACATGGAGTTCTTTGGTATGGATCTTCATTCAGCTATGATGGAGCTTTACGACATAACGCCATCCCCAACTCTAAAGGAGCTTATCAGCGGTTTGCTTACAACAATAGACAGCGGTGGAGACATATCGGTATTCTTGGCTGGAAAATCGGAGCAATACGCGGAAAAGGCCAGAGTCGAACAGAAAGGTTTTTTGGATACGCTCGCTTTGCTTGCGGAAGCTTACGTTACCGCAGCCGTGGCTACTCCACTCTTCCTATTCATAATCGAGAGCATAATGCTTGCGATGGGTAGCGGAGATATCTCGACGATGTATGCCCTCGCCTACATCATGGTTCCTTTAGGATCGATTTCCTTCGCTGGCCTCATCTACTTCATAACACCAAAGGGCACAGAGAGAGTTGCGATCCTTGAGGTTGAGGAGGAGAGGATGGAGCCAACGGAAGAGGTTCAGAGAAGCGAGCTCTACCAGAGGTTCGTTAGGGCTTTGAAGAAGAAAAAGAGTCTCCAGCTTCTGGAAGCTCCCCTTCACGTTATCAGAGAACAACCGATTTATTCGCTGGTATTCTCCATCCCCGTCGCTTTAATATACTTGATTTTGGCAATCCACGCGATCCGTCCCGAATTTGCAGTCGTAATTGCCATAATAATCGCCTTAGCTCCTCTATCATTCTTCCACGAAATGAAGAAGAGATGGCTGAGCAGAATCAAGGAGCAGATACCGGAGTTTCTGAAAGATTTAGCCGGAATATGTGCTACCGGAGCTACGCTTCAGCAGGCGATCGAGATAGTTGCAGAGACTGGAAAGGGAGGGATATACGAAGAAGTCAATAAGATGCAGAGAGATGTAGAGTGGGGTGCCGGATTGGTTGAAGCTTTTGCGAAGTTCAGCAACAGACTCAAAGTTCCAGCGTTGACAAGGGTCGTTGTAGTTTTGATGGACGTTTTGCGAATCGGAGGAGATCTGACCGAAGCTTTACATCTGTGTGCGAGGGATGCCGAGCTCGAAAGAACGCTTGCGAGGGAAAGGAAAATAAGCATGCTGATCTACGTGATCATAATTTACATAGCGTTCTTCGCATTCTTGGGCATAATGTATATGCTGTTCACGAAGTTCTTCCCGTCGATGTTCCAGTCCGGTGGTGGAATTTTCAAGAAGACTGTCAGCAAGGACGAGCTGATATGGGTTATGAGCCAAGCCACTTTATTCCAAGGACTGTTCTCCGGAATAGTTGCCGGAGTGATGGGTGAAGGAGACCCGCTGAGCGGAATCAAGCATTCGATAATCATGCTGATAGTTACTCTGGGGGTGTTGGTATCGTTGATTTAGTCAAGAGCGGAATCAGAGTTATAGATAGAGCCATCGGAGGATTCCCCTCACCATCGGTGATTTTGATCTTAGTTGACCCTCTGGCATCACCAGAACTTTTGATATACAACCTCAGCGACGGAAACTACTACCTTCCATCCCTCAAGTCTCCGGACATCGTTGAAGAGGAGCTCAGAATTTTAGGATTCAATGCAATAATAATCGAGAAGTTGGAAGATTTGGAGAAGCTCGCGAACTGCAAGGTATTGGTAGAGTTCACGTTCGGAATTGAGGACGCAATCAAGATCAGAGATGTGGCGATTAAAAACAACCTAATAGTTTATCTCGTTGTTCTGAAGGATTACTACGACGAAAAGACTATAAACGTTTTGAAATACGTTTGCAATGGAATAATTTTGGTTGAGGCTGAAAGAATGGGCGAGAGGTTCGTTTACAAGTTTGCGATTCCAAAGATGATCGGCGGACAATCGCTGTCGAGCTACGTTAGGTTTAAGACCGAAAGGAGCGTTCTTGAGATCGACACTTCGAGGGATATAGTTTGAAGGCCGTTTTTGCAACCTTTCTGTTGATCTTCGCAACCGTAGCGATTTCCATTACGATCTCGAATTGGGACTTCAAGCCACCAGAATACGAGCACAAAGCGTTGAGATTCGAAGTCTCAGCTCGAAACGTTTCGAACCTTCAGAGAGTTACGATAACAAACATCGGAGACGATTTAAAGCTAAAAGATGTCGTTGTGATCGTATCTACCAGCAAAAACACGTTAACGCTTAAAGGTCTTCCAGTTAAAGCTGTGGGAATTCCAAAAACCCACGGTGTTGGAGGTGTGTTCTCGAAGAAAGGTGACTTATGGAAGTTCGGACAATATGGCTACTTTAACCTTGCGAAATGTTCTTTTGGAGTGCTGAAGAAGGGCGATAAAGTGTGGGTAAGGGTGCGATATAAAAATTTGGAATGGAAATCTTCAGTAACGTTCGACAACACTTAACCTCTTTAGGGACATGTCGCACTTCACACTCTCTGTCTTGTAGCTTTTGAGCTCCGTGGTCATCTTTATCGAAGTCTGGCCGAAGTTCGCCGAGATCTCAGCCTTTACCGGCATGTAATCCGCTTTGGATATCCAGACCTTCACGTTGGCAACTTTGGCAAATGCAATGTCAGGATACTGGAGCAGATACGCTACTACATAGTAGTTCTCATCCTCTTCAGCCAAACTGACGTTTTTTGCATTTGTAAAAGTCTTAGCAATGTCCAAGCACGTTACAATTGGAATGTATCTGTATTTGGGCAAAGAGTCAGCTGGTTTATATTTGCCTACCTTATCATTCATGTATTTCAGATTGGGCGTGTAAACGTAAAAGTAATCACCCTCATCGAGAATCCAAGCGTCTTTTAAGGCTACTTTCATTTTCTTGTGTGTTTCAGCTAAAGAGGAATCTGTCGTGTTGTATTCGTAGCTTAGGATGAATATCTTGGTCGTGTTATTCAACTTAACAACTCTCAGATCGTATTGCGTGTAATCGGTAAACTTGGGTGATTTGAGATTCATTTCAAATGTTGCTTTGGCATCCAAGTCTGTGGAGACCATCGCTCTTTCAGCCTTAGAGAGTATCTCATGGGGATCAACCTTTTCGACCTTCTGTCCAGCACAACCCAGCAGGATTAAAGCCAAAAGCAGAATTACAAGTCGCCTCATCACTTACAAAATTTGCCATCAAAAATATTAAGCTTATTGTTATCATCATCTCTTCTCCCTCGGCATGCAGATTATCTCCTTTATCTGCATGTTGAAGAAGTTATTCGTATGCGCCGGTCTTACCACTACTGCTGTATCAGCTCCGCTCTCCCTCCCAGCTACAGCTACTACCTCCTCTATAGGAATCGCTCCGCTATCTGCCGCCATTATTGTGATCTCCACACAGACCTTCAAACCATGCCCAAAAAGTGCTCTCAAAGCTTCAGCAACCGCTTCAGTCCTCGACAGCCCACCGAACCTCCTCGTAAAGCTTCTCTCCAACCCAGAAAGAACGTGAGACTGCCTCACTATCGTAACTCCGTTTTTGCGGAGAAACTTCTCGGTTTCGGGATCCATAGTGTTGATCCCTTCTCCCTCAAAGCCCGTGTGATCCGTTACAACCACGAGCTTTATATCTCTACCCTCGAGCATCTCCAGAGCCTTCTTCGCAGTCTCCCCTGTTGATGAAGCTACGACGAGATGATTTATTCCTAGCTCTTCACACCTCTCGATCGCGAGCTTTAGAGTTTGTTCGGTGTTTTGCTTTCCGGGCTTTTCGAAGTAAACGATCTTCTTTTCTATCAAGATATCACCTCCAACCGAACATGAGCAGAAAAGTCATGAGCATCAGTATTATTGTCAAAATCAGAGCATAGACGGCAAGCCTTGACTCGCCGAACACTATTGGAATAGGCCCAATGAGAACTACCCCTCCAGCCTTCACTTCGGTCTTCTTCCTTCTCTTTCTCCTCTCCCAATCTTCCTCTTCGAATTCCGGTTCGATTTCGGACTCGGGCAACTCGAACTCGTATGGGCTTTCCGTAAGACCGCGGAAGATCAAAAAGATCCCCAAAACTATCATCATCAGAGCGATGATTTCAAGTAACATGCTACCACCTCAGCAGTGCGAGCATCATCAGCAACATTATAACGGCAAACATTATCCCAAACACGGCCATGTCCAACGAGGAGCCGAAAACGATCGGAAAGGGACCTATTATTATGACTCCACCGTATTGGACATTTGCGGAATGCATAGCTGAGGCTATCATGAGCAAAGCCAAACCCATGAATATAAGCGTTATGCCCATGAACACCTTTTCGATTCGCATAAGGAATATTATATCTCTCAGAATTTAAAAGTTGGGCGGGGGAGTGGCGGTAGTAAGCCCCCTTCTGTTTTTAGGCGGCATTAGTCTAAGCGGCCTTACGGCCTTGCACCGGCGGGGTCGGCACGTTTCATCCCGCTTGGGTGACCTCATCCTTTCGGAATCATCGCATTTCCCCAAGCGGGTGTCGTTTCTGTGCCGTTGCCGCCCCTCTCGGGGCACCCCCTTGCGGGGGTCCGCCTTTTGACGGTGGGGGGACTTTCCTCCTCACGGGCAGCCGCCCACCGCCGCTCCCCCAAAGTATTTGGCCGTAGATGTTTATAAATCTTCGGTCTTAAATTGTGATATAATTTATATATATAATAATTATCTAACAACGAATTATTTTGAATAATGCACGATGGCATGACTCTGCCAGTCCGATTATTATCATCAATCCTTACGTTCATATCGAGAGTTATTGATGTGTGCGTGATTTAGATACTATCAACGATGCGAGCGATCCAAAACGGTTAAACGACGGCCGAATATATCATTTTGATCTTCTCAATAACAACATCCCAATCGTATCTATCTTCAACAGCCTTTCTACCCTTTCTTCCAAGCGATTTTGCGAGAGCATCGTTCGTCGCAAGCTTAAGAATCTTCTCCACCAAATCTTCAACATCGTAGAATACCAGCCCACCTTCTTTTGCGACATCTCTAACTCCAGCGATGTTAGATCCGATAACAGGAGTTCCACAGGCCATCGCCTCAAGCAGAACTATCCCAAACGCTTCAAGCCTCGATTGGGATGGAAGAACGAGTATCCTTGCCCTTTTGAGTAGATCGATCTTTCTCTCTTCAGATGCTCTTCCAGTGAAAGTTACCTCAACACCTAAGCGTTTGGCGAGGTTTTCGAACCTCTGCCTATCTTCTCCATCTCCGACCACAACGAGTCTGAGCGGAATCTCCCTCTGAACGATACTCATAGCCTCAAGCAGGATCGGCAAACCTTTGTATTCGACCAACCTCCCAATGTAAATCACGTAATCCTCTTTATCCTCGCAGAACTCGTATCTGTTGACATCTATAGCATTGGGGACAATCTCAACTTCGAATTTACTTAAGATTGGCGATGTTTTGGCATAGCTCTTAGTCGTTGCGATTATCACATCCGCGGATTCGAGTATTGGAATTGTAATCTCCTCGTTTATCTTTTCCACGATCGAGCCTATTTTGGCCGGAATTCTATAACCGTTCACCCTTTCGGGAATGACCACATCGTTATGATATGTAACAACATGCGGTCTGAGCCCTCTTTTAGTGATCTCTCTGGCAAAAAAAGGTGATGGAATGTGAGAGTGGTAAACAGCTCCACAAACCCTCGGAAAAATCAGCGGGATTGGGGAGTAGGGTATCGGGATGGACGGAACAGTTCTAACCCTCACAGAATCGTCATAACCTGAAGATGAGATGACCTCTACATCGAACCCCCCCTCCTTCAGTCTCAGAGCCAAGTTGCGAACGTGAACTTCCACACCACCCATGTGTGGAGGGTAGTAGGGCGTTGTTAGAACGACCTTCATTTTGCAAGCGGAAGCTCATTAATTTTATCTACCTTACGCATTCACGATGACCCGTGAGACCTCTGAAGTTCATACTCCTGATGGGTATCGTAAGCCTACTCGGCGATATGACTTACGAAGGAGCGAGGAGCGTTTTAGGGCCTTTCCTTGCTACGTTGGGCGTTAGCGCCTTCACATTGGGCTTGATCATAGGATTTGCGGAATTCGCCGGATACGGTTTCAGGCTCGTTTCTGGCTATTTAGTTGACAGGAGCAGGAGGTATTGGTTCGCAACGTTCTTGGGCTACGGCTTAATCTTAGCAATTCCCCTCCTCGCTCTCACATACGATTGGAAAATAGCCGCAGTGCTTATAATTCTTGAAAGGCTGGGTAAGGGAATAAGGACTCCAGCGAGAGACACGATTTTGTCGTTTGCAACAAAGAAGGTTGGTAGAGGGTTGGGATTCGGTATTCACGAGGCTTTAGATCAAATAGGAGCCTTCTTGGGGCCGCTCGTAATATTCTTTGCCCTACATCTTGGCTTAGGATACCGCTTCGGTTTCGCAATTCTGGCGATACCAACAATAGCTCTGCTCGCAATCTTAGGTTACTCATTTTTTCAGGTTCCAAATCCGCAGAAGTTTGAAGAAAAAACGATTTCAAATCCAAATAAGGTGTTCTGGTTTTACTTGGTCTTCGTGTTCTTCGGAGTTGCGGGATTCGTCAACTTCCAAATCATCTCTTACCACTTCAAACTTACAAAGATCGTTGAAGATGAGCTGATACCCATCCTCTATGCAATAGCGATGGGAGTCGATGCAATGTTTGCAATAGCGGTCGGAAAGCTTTACGATAAAATCGGATTTAAAGTTCTCCTACTAATTCCAGCCCTAACAGTGCTGATACCCTTGGCATTCCTAAATCCGATCGCCATCGTCTTCTTCGGCTTGGTTATGGCGATCCATGAAACTGTGATGAGATCCGCAGTAGCGGATCTGAGTGAGGTGAGCAAGAGAGGAACAGCTTATGGTCTGCTGAACTTCGTCTATGGGTTGGGATTGTTCTTCGGAAGCTCAGCGATCGGATTCATATACGATATCTCGCCGAATCTTGTCTGGATATACGCAATTATAGCAGAGATCTTGGCTGGGATATTTGCAATTTTGCTGTTACTCAACCTTAAACCTCAAAACCTTAACGACTGAACCGTTGACCTTTATCAGAATCGTGTAAGTCCCCTTAGCAAGCTTGCCCAAGTCGATAGTTTTGTTGTATTTCTGCAAAACCTGAATGCATATCTCTCCGGGCTTTGGTGGAGTGTAGTCGAAGTTTATCGTTATCGTGTTTCCTTCGATGCTCATGCCTTCGAATTCTATCTTGTGGCAGGGGTTCGGAAGCTCGAAGAACACCATTACCTTGTAATCTCCGTCTATCTTCATCACGACGGCCTGCTTAAGATAAGGCATTGTTGATTCCTCAACGGGAGTTGTAGGAACTGTTTCGTTGTGCTTAACGCTTGCACATCCTATCAGAAACAAGGCCAATGCAACGATCAGCAGTCTTTTCATTGTAACGAACTCTCAAGGCGAAGTTAAAAATATTCCGGAATTTCGATGGAGATAGAGAACGCTGAAAATCAAAATTCCCAAGATCAGCATCAGTCTGTTCACGATGGCATTGTCGGATCTGAAAAGGCCCAAAGCGATCGAACGCTTTGAAAATGGATAGAGTGGCGCAAAGGCTCTGTATGTCAGGAGATCACCCATTATGTGGAGGATTACACCTCCGAAAGCTCCTAAGAATCCCGCTTTGAAGCCCAAGCCCGACAGCTCAGTTATGTAGCCGAACGCTAAGCCAGCGATGAGGCCAAAAAAGATATTGTGAGTCCACTTTCTGTGGGCTATCCCGAGCTTTAGATCGATATCCGGGAAGATCGAGAACCCCAAGGCAATGATCGCCGTTAAAAGATCCCAGTGGTTCAGAATGCTCATGAGAATCGATAGGACTACCAACGAGAAGCCGATGTGCCCTTCTCGATGCATAGATATCGTTTGGCTTGCGATTTATTATCGATTCCGCAATCTATTTTTTACTCGATGAGAAGTGAAAGATATGGAGGAACTCAAATCTCTTTTGAAGAAACTCAGCGATGCGCACGGAATAAGCGGCTATGAAGATGACATCAGGGAGATCGTAAAGGCGGAGCTTGAGGATTATGTGGACGAGATTAAGGTAGACAAGTTGGGTAACATCATCTGCATCAAAAACGGAAGTGAATTCAAGGAGATGATTGCCGCACACATGGATGAGATCGGTTTTATGGTCAAGTATATCGACGATAAAGGTTTCATCCGCTTTACACCCATTGGTGGCTGGTTTGATCAAATTGCGTTGGGACAGCGAGTCATTTTGCACGGAAATAAAGGTAAGGTTTACGGGGTCATCGGCTGTAAGCCACCCCACTTGATGAAGGGCGATGAAAGGAAGAAGGCGATAGAGATCAAGGATATGTTCATAGACATCGGTGCTTCAAGCAAGGATGAGGTGCTCGATATGGGAATAGAGGTCGGAACGCCCATCACTATCGACAGAGAGCTTGTAGAACTCGGAAAAAGCAAGGTGACGGGCAAAGCTCTCGACAATCGAGCGGGAGTGGCGATGATGATCCAAGCGTTGAAAGAGACTAAGAGCGATGCCACGATATTTGCTGTTGGAACTGTGCAAGAAGAGGTCGGTCTGAAGGGAGCGAAAGTTTCTGCATTCGCAATAGAGCCGGATGTCGCTATAGCTACAGACGTATGTATAGCGGCAGACTTTCCCGGAGCCGAGTCAGCCTATATGGATGTAAAGATGGGCAGAGGACCAACAATAACGATCGTTGATGCGAGCGGAAGGGGTTTGATAGCAAGCAGGAAGGTTTTGGATTGGCTGAGGGAAACGGCAGAAAAGAACAACATCCCTTATCAACTTGAGGTTGCTGAAGGCGGAACTACCGACGCAACAGCCATACATCTTACAAAGGCCGGAATTCCCACGGGAGTCATAAGCGTTCCAGCTCGATATATCCACAGTCCAGTTGAGATTATCGACTTGGAAGATCTGAAGAATGGAGCTCTGCTCATTGCACGGGCCTTGGAGAGGGCCGAGAAGTATTTTGGTTGATGATCTAATTTTTTAAAATTTAAAGCGCGAACGTTTTAATAGTGTGAAAGATCAGAGTGGTAAGTATGATCACTAAAGCAAAGCTAATAGACAACGTTCAGTTCATATATGAATTAGCCTTGGCCCAAATGGAGTTAAGATCGTTCGGAATTGAATATAAAATATTAAACAATTTAAGAGAATTTGAATTGTTAAATTTAAATTTTGAAAAAGAAAATATGCTTGTAAAACGATTGGCATATTTTAAAACGATAAACAGTAAGGTAACGGATTATTATAAAATTATCAAATATAATGTTACTAAATCGGTCAATCAGTATCTTACCCACTGGATTTATCCGTATAAAGGGAAGTTTCATCCGCAAATGATTCGGGCCTTATTGAATATAATCGGGTTAAATCGAGGTGATACGGTATTGGATCCATTTATCGGTAGTGGGACTACTGCCGTGGAAGCACAACTGCTGGGGATAAATTGTATCGGGATAGATGTGTCACCGCTATGTGTTTTACAGTCGAAAGTTAAAGTTGAATCTATATATGTGCTAGATAAAATCAAAGCCCTACGCAACGATGCCATAAGAGCTTTCAGTAGTAGCAATTCTGGGGGATTATCATTATTTCTTGAAGAGTCGGCAGATTATAACGGTTTTTTGGAATCGATCGACGATGAAAGGGTTAAAAATTTTTACTTGCTTGCGAAGTTGGTCGCTTTGAGCGATCAGGTTAGAAGAAGTAGAAAGATATTGGATTCATTCATAAAGAATTTGGATTTGATGATAAAATCAGTGGAGTATTATGCAAAAGTCGTCAGAGAATTAGACCTTAAATTAGGTATGGTTAAGATAATGAGATGCGATGCAAGAAGCTTACCTCTCAAAGATGAAAGCGTCGACGGAATCATAACATCTCCCCCATACTCTATAGCTTTAGATTACGTTAAGAACGATGCCCATGCTCTCAAAGCTTTAGGATACGACTTAGAAAAAATTAGAGAGGAGTTTATAGGCGTTAGAGGAACCGGATCAAGAAGAATTGAATTGTATAATAAAGACATGATAAAATGTCTAAACGAAATGTATAGAGTTCTAAAGCCAAACAGATATTGTGTCATAATTCTTGGAAACGCAACGTATCAGGGAAGGGAAATAAAGACTGTAGAGTTCGTCATAGATTACTGCCAAAAAATTGGATTTAAATTGGTAAATAATATTGATAAGATAATTTATGGTCTGTATAATGTGATGCAGAAGGAGAACATACTGATATTCAGGAAGGTGGAATGAATGCTAGATGATGTTTGGAGACTTGAAGAATACAGGAGAATCGTTCAAAAGATATTGGAAGCATTTAACAACGTTCCATTTCCAATAATAGTTGAAGTTGCGACCAATAAGAAGGTTGTACCGATTGACATTCATAAAAATGAAGATAAATTTCTGATAAGAGATCTCGCAACATTAGCCGATATCATAGTTCTAGAATTTAATAAAGATCCAATAGATAAATCAAAATATGGTGAAATTCGGGGAAAAGTTCCAAAGAACTTCAGACCGAACGAGGTTAGCATCTACTTGGAATACGTGTTTCCAAAAATATTTAATGAGAATAAAGATAAATTTAAGGTTATAAAAAATGTTGAACACTTGACCAAAACCGGATATCCCGACGAAAAGGTAACCGACGTTTACGGTAGAACGACATTCATAGAGATCAAGGCCACAACACGTCCGAATGAGGGATCTCCAAGGGATTTCTTTTTCACCCCACTCGAAAATACCAAAGATAAAATTTCTGATAACGGGCGACATATCTTGCTCGGATTCGTAATTAAAGAAGTGGAACCAAAAGTGTTCAAAACGGTTGGTTGGAAAATTGTGGATCTATCAAAAATATATGTGAGCATGAAGCCTGAGTTCAACGCAGATAATAGAGAACTTTATAAGAATGATGCGCTAATAGCTGAAAATTGGGTGGAGGCGTTGAAATGATAGTTGAAATCGACGACGATTTGGTAAAGGCCGTCAATACCGTTCTGTCGTTTCTTGGAGATTGGAATGGAACGGTAGAAGAGTGGAAGGAGTATATAGAAGAATTGATTTTGGATGACATGGGTTGGTCACAAACCGGAATTCCGGTAGATCCGCTAAAATGGATCGAAGGTAGATTCAAAAGATACATAACTGAACTGAAAAAACTAACCAAAGATTAAATAGCAAACTCACCAACCTCAAACCATGCTCGAAATGAATGGCGTTCCAATTGAGGACACATACTGCGAGGCCTTTGAAGGCATATACGTCAGGCTGATCGTAACCGCAAAGCATCGCTGGCTTTTGGAGAAGGCTGTTTATGGCTCCACAGCACTGCCTTCAACCGTCTTTGGGGAATCCGAAGCTGGAGTGGAGAAATGGCTCAGCCCAACCGAAACCCCAGACGGGAGAGTTGGAGCTATCATTCAGATATGGGTTCCGAAAACTAAGAGGTTCATGGACATTCTAATGAGGGAAACGGGCAAAAGGATAAGACAGGGGATATTGGTCGTTCCGACTACAAGGGTATTCAATGCCTGCGATAGCGAAAGCAAGATCGATGCCGAGATAAACGTTGGGAGATGTGGAGATGGCTACGAGTGGGAGGACGAAAGATGGGACAGAAAGATGATCATAGTTCCGATAATGTTCGGTGAATTTGCAATCGAGAGATATTTGGGATACGCAGAAGGTGTAGCTGGCGGAAACATCTGGTTCTTCTGCGAGAGTGAGGAATCCGCCTTAGAGGTTGGAGAAAGAGCTGTAGAAGCTTTGAAGGACGTTGAAGAAGTCATTACTCCTTTCGACATATGCTCAGCGGGATCGAAGCCTGAAACAAAGTTCCCAGAGATTGGACCAACTACTAACCATCCCTATTGTCCGACTCTGAAGGGAAAGATTCCAGACTCAAAGGTGCCAGAAGGAGTTAAAGCGATTCCAGAAATAGTTATCAACGGAACGAGCTTGGAAGCAGTAAAAAAGGCTATGGCAATATGCATAAAGGTTGGAACCGAAGTGGATGGAGTTGTTAGAATCTCAGCTGGCAACTACGGTGGGAAACTTGGTAAATACAAAATATATCTAAAAGAATTAATATAAAAATTTTAATAATTTTTAATTTAAAACAACATTTGAAAAGCTTTTAATTTCTCCGTGGAAGAAGCTAACATGCTTGAAAAGCTTAAAGCCCAACTTACCAAAAACTACAACCATCCGTTTTTACAGAAAAAAGTTTGAAGAGGCTGGATTAAAGCCGGAGGACATTAAAACAATAGAAGACTTTCAAAAGCTACCGTTTATGACAAGAGAAGAGTTAATCCAGCAATTCCTTGAAACGCCGAAGCTTTCAAAAGAGCCGGAATTAGGATGGACGACATAGCTCTGATTACGTTCAGATACCACATATTCATAGCCGGACTGATGTTTCACAGTGGTTTGGAGAGACTATGTGCGAAGATCGTTCCCGTAGGGCCAGGCTCAACCGAGAAAACCCTCGAAATAGCCGAGAAGGTTAAACCGACGGTATTGGTTTCGAATCCAAGTTTCGCCTTAAAACTTGCCAAAGAGGGTTTGGAAGATATAAGAATACTCATAGCCTCCGGAGAGCCATTCTCCTCAATAGGAGGATACAAGGATAAGCTCAGAGATGCTTTTGGAGGGGACATAACGCTGATAGACTACTACGGTTTAGCAGAATGCACACCGATCGCTTGTGAATGTGCTTCCGCTACGTCGAGATAAAGGAAGCTACATCGATAACGCCCAATGAAATAGAACTCGTCGAAAAGCTCGGGAAAGATTGGGAGGTTTTAGATCTGATGTTTTAATCCTTTTTAATAGCCTTTTTTATCTCCAAATCCCAACTTCTTCTGACGTATTCTCTCCCCAGCGACTTCCTGTAGTTCGCTCTGAGCTGAGCTTCCATAAGCTCCTCAAGCAGTCGTTCGAGCTCGTCTTCGTCTATCTCACGATCTTCGGACGACATATATAATGATTGATCGTTGAAGTTTATGTAGCTTTTGGTGACAGCGGTTTGTAATGCATGGCTTTTCTTAGAGCTTCATCCTTCTTCTTTAAGCTTTCGAAGTGAATATCGATAGAATGGTAGGCTGTCAGTCTAGCTTTTCGTTTGAGTTCGCTCACGATGGACTTTATTTCATCTTTAGCCAGTGGTTTATCGGTAAGAACGAGCAGATCGACATCGTGAGCTCTATCCATTTCGCCTCGGGCCAAGCTTCCGACTAAATATATTTCTGCATCTTCGAACTTCTCAGATAAGCATTCGATGAGCTTATCGATCCACATATGCCAGTTTTTCAAGTTTTCTTCCTTCTTCCTGAGCCTCACATCCAAATATTCCTCGATCCTTCTTCCCGTTAGGAGTCGATACGTGGCTTCGATCAAAAAGGACGCAAAGATCATAAACGCGAACGTCGTCAGATTTTTTATGTTTGTTTGTGCCATCCTATAGGTGAGTATCACCAGAGCGACGAACGTGAAGATCGCTCCGATCGCCGGAATTGCTGGATTGATCTTGACTCTGTTGCGAAGCTTTAAAGCGGCCAAGTTTACGAAGAAGAATATCAGCAGAAAGCCACCGCTTCCGGCAGTGGATATCGACTCCAAACTCGATACGTTTGCGAGCAACAACGACATAAGGCATATGAGTATCAAACCTTCGTAAGCCTGCTTCCAGAGTGGCCTTTCAATCGCTTCGGGGAGCTGACCATACTTCGCGACCATGTAGCTCGCCCTCGCCGTTCCGTAAAGCGTTGCGTTTATAGCCGAGCTCGTAGATGCCAAGGCTGCGAACGTTATAAGCCAAAAACCCGCATCGCCGAGCGAAGGTTTCGCCGCAACGGCCAACGCGTAATCTCTCGATTCGATTATCGTGTCGTATGGAAGATTTCCAACCGTGACGATCGCCACCATCACGTATATGGCCACAACGAGCAAAACCGACGCGTAAAAGGCTTTGGGCAGTATGGTCGGATCCTCGACATCATTACCGGCGTTCGCTATCAGCTCGAATCCCTCGTAGGCAAGAAATATCATCATCCCTCCAGCAACTACGCTTACCGGATCCGCCCAATTGGACGGCGAAAGCTTTGAAAGATCGATGAAGGTCATGCCGGCTCCGGCCACCAAAAGAAGAACCGCCAACTTAAACGCTACGAGTAAATCCTCAGTCTTCCCACTTACAACCGCTCCGAACGCGTTTAAGATCGTGAACGCGACAATCACCAGCGATATTAGAATATGCTTTGAGATCGCAGGATTCAATGGAAGAACGTTTGCACCGTAGCTACCGAACGCATAAGCGTAGAGGGAGATCATGACGATGTAGCTCGCCAAAAGTAGGACGTTTAGCGTTCCGGAAAACAACCCCGTCCCGAACGCTCTAACTATGAACTCCATCGTCCCACCTTCGCTTGGATAACGAATCGAAAGTCTTGCGTAGGAGTAAGCTGTCGTGAGAGCGATCATACCGGCTAGTAGAAAGGCTATAGGAGCGGCGCTTTTGGATAGCTGAACGCTCAAACCTAAGACGGCAAATATACCACCGCCAATCATTCCTCCAACGCCTATGCTGAAAGCCTCCCAAAATCCGATCTTTTTTCTCATTTTAAGATGCCAAAGGTGCACATTAACTTAGCGATACCATTAAGCTCCCACGTGCGAAATCGTTTTATTTGCATGCTCTCTTTCGACACTTCTTTAATCGTGTCGTATATTCAGTCAATAACAGCTTTGAAGTGCGAGCTACTGCCATTAAGCCAAAAAATTGTTGAATATGGGTGGAGAACATCCAAAGAGATGAAAAACGAAATTAAAGCTCGGCCTCAAAATCTTCTACGCTATACGGGAAGTCCGTTATACCTCTGTTCTTGAGAACTTCCTTAGCCAGCAACCAGTAAACCAACGCCAACGCTTTTCTACCTTTGTTGTTTGTTGGAATTACCAGATCGATGTTCGAAGCGGAGTTGTTGGAATCGCACAGTGCGACAACCGGAATGCCTATGTCCGTGGCCTCTTCAACCGCTTGTCTGTCTATGGCCGGATCTGTAACAAGAACTACGTCTGGCTCTTTGTATTCCTTGAGCATCGGATTCGTCAGAGTTCCGGGAACGAATCTACCGATTACGTAATCCGCACCCACCGCTTTTGCGAACATCATGACCGGCTTCTGTCCATACTGCCTCGCTGCAACAGCCAAGATCTTGCTCGGCTCGAATCTTGCCAAGAACTTGCCAGCTATTCTGATCCTCTCGTCAAGCTGTCTTATGTCCAAAACGTATAGACCGTCCGGTCTGACCTTGTAGATGAACTTCTTCATGTCTCCCGTCTTGATCTGAGTTCCAATATGAACTCCCGCAGCTAAATACTCATCCGGCGGAATTAGATACTCGTATTCCTCCTTTACCTTCGCCTCCATCACATCACCCGCACCATTTTTGATGAATCCATCTCCTCTTCAATCCTAATCAACTCGTTAAGCTTGGCAATTCTTTCGCCACCAACTACACCAGTCTTTATTAATGTTGCGTTGAAAGCGACACTCAAATGGGCGATTGTTTCATCTTCAGTTTCGCCACTTCTATGAGACACAACGACTTTATAACCGTTATCCTTGGAAAGCTTAACAGCCCTGAAGGTATCTGTCAGAGTTCCGATCTGATTCGGCTTTATTAGCACGGTATTGGCCGCTCCAATCTCTATACCCTTCTGAATTCTCTTTATATTCGTTACGAAAATATCATCTCCACATACCATGCACTTGTTGCCGATCTGCTTTGTAAGCTCTGCAAAACCTTCGAAGTCATTCTCATGCAACGGATCTTCAACATAGATTATTCCATACTTGTCAACAAGCTCAGCAACGTAAGCTATTTGCTCTTCGGTCGTCAGCTTCTTATCCTTGTAAACGTAACGCTCGCCATCCCAAAGTTCGGTTGCGGCGAAATCAAGCCCGATCTTAACATCAACACCAGTTTCATCTTTAACCCTCGTTATGGCTTCGCTCAAAAGCTCGAAAGCTTGTTCATCCGTAATTTGGGCTGCCCAAGCTCCTTCGTCACCTTTGGCTGCGAAAATCCCTTTTTCTTTGAATATCTTCTTCAGAGTTTTGTGAACTAACGCATTCGTTCTTTGAGCTTCGAAGAAGTTTTTGGCTCCGACTGGGATAACCAAGAACTCTTGGATGCTCGTTGATCCGGGAGCGTGAGCTCCTCCACCGATTACGTTTCCCAGGGGGTAGGGGATCTCCTTTGCAAATATTCCACCTACGTATTCGTAAAGCGGGATTCCCAAAAGGTTTGAAGCTGCTTTTGCACAAGCCAAGCTGGCTGTTATTGCGAAGTTGCCACCGATGTTTGAGAAGTTTTCCGTTCCATCGATCTCCCTCAGCTTCTCATCTATGCTCACCTGATCGAAGACCGACATTCCAACCAAAGCTTTCGAAACCTTCTCCTCGATTTCCTCGTATTTGTAAGGATCGACTACTATCGCTTCTTCGCTCCCAGTAGAAGCTCCGCTCGGTGCTATAGCCCTTCCAATTGCATCTCCAGCAAAAACTTCACATTCGACGGTTTCATTACCTCTGCTATCAAAAACGATTCTGTATCTGACATCTTCAATAATCAGAATATCACCCCCGTTTAAATTCGGCGAGAGAATAGATAAGCTTTTTGTCTTTCTGGCAAATTTTGGTCGTGGAAAAGATGGTTAGAAAATGGATCGATGAATTCGTTAAAGGAGATCTTTGGAGAAAGCCCTTGGTAGGATTTTGTGATGCTGATGACGTTGAAATGTTGCGGAAAGTTGTTTCGCCAAACCATCTCATGCCGGACGAAGTTCTGAATTCTGCGAGATCCGTAATCGTTTATTTCATCCCCTTCACCGAGAAAGTCGTTAAGAGTAACGTTGGAAGACATTTCTCCTCGAAACTTTGGGCAAAGGCTTACGTCAAGACGAACGAGCTCATAGTTGGGTTGAACGAATATCTTGCAAGGAAGCTTGAGAACATAGGCTTCAAATCGGTAATCTTGCCCCCGACGCACAACTTCGATGAGGTTCGGCTGGTCAGCGACTGGTCTCACAAACACATAGCATACTTAGCCGGGTTGGGGTCTTTTGGTGTTCATTCTTTGATTATAACTGAAAAGGGTTGCTGTGGGAGGCTGGGCAGCCTCATAACCCAAGCAGAATTTGAATACGGTGAACCGCTTGATGAAGAGCTTTGCTTGCACAAACGGGGTATTGACTGTTTAGAATGCGTGAAAAACTGCAGATTCGGGGCTTTAACCGAGAACGGGTTGGATAAGCGAAAATGCTACGATGTCCTGCTTGAGAACGATAAGCATCATTCGGATCTACCGCTCACGGACGTCTGTGGAAAGTGTTGTTGCGGGGTTCCGTGCGATTTGCAACGTCCCATATAAAACGAAGCTTGGAGAAGCTTTTTCTCCTTGCTTAGACTAAAGAAGCAAGGTAAGCTTCCTTCTTACATTCGTAAGGTTTCTCCTCCCTGTTATTGGAAGGATAGGCTAACTGGTAGAAGGAAATTGATGACGG
>JAMOPJ010000034.1 GCA_027064525.1 Archaeoglobaceae archaeon | reverse complement strand
CTCCATGTCTGATCGTGAACGGGATCAAAGCTTATAGCGTACTTGTTAACACCATCAATAGGCTTGCAGATCGTACCATTCGTCGTAACGGATACGATCTTACCCGATTCAGCTAAAAAATTGATGAAATGTTCGATTTCCGGGTGAAGCAATGGTTCTCCGCCACCAATCGCAACTGCCTTGACATCGCTTAGGGCTATGTCCTTTATTATCCTCCTGATAAGCTCTGGATTCTCTTCTCCCATGTAATAGCACTGCTTACAGTTTAAATTGCATTTCTTCGTTATTGAGATATGAACTACTGCTGGACATCTCTTAAGAGATTCTAAGGGAATTCTGGCTATCATTTTGCATCACTCGCTGAGCAGAACTTTTGGATCTACACCAAGCACTTCCGCAAGCCTCCTAATGTGCCTCATGTAATTGCTTTCACCCTTATACCAATCCTGGTTAGAGTAATCGACTGTCATCGTTGCTCCTTCCGCTGTAATGTAATCGCTACAATTGTGCTGTCCGAACTCATCCCATACAACCCCAATCTCAAGCTTGAAATCCCTGAAAGTCGGATCTTTTCTCAGTCTCTCCCTTATCATTTCAATAGCCTTCTTGACTCCGGTAAGTCCTATCGGTAGCAGCCCTCTCACTAGCTCAACTGTTTCACCGTTCGGAGTTCTGTAGGTCTTTCTGGTTAGTTTATCGAACGGAGGGTCATACTTGTACACTAACCCTTCAACCTTATGCTTCTTAGCGTATGGGCCCTTTGCGATCTTCTTAAAATCTTCTTCCGTTATCGGATCTGAGTAGTAGTCTGACTCATATTCCTCCTCGTACACTTCAAGCTCATCTCCATCCTCTCCAATTATTGTTAGAATATTACCCATGTACAGCCTTACAACGTTTATTGCTCTGACTACATCGCTTTCGCAAACCCTAAGCACGTCCTCTAACATTTTCTCTACCGCATCGTATCCTACGATGTGCGGATCTGCCGTACAATCTACAACTTCTAAATCCAAATAGCAAACTCTCATAAGATCACCTCGTTTGGAAAATGAGGGTAGAAGAGGAGAGAATTAAATTAGAAGAGCGAAAATTCGAAACTATTTTCTTCTCTTTTTAAGGTCTCATTAGTATGGACTATATCGTGCTCGATAGCCCGAGCTATCAGAAGTTGTTGAGCTTATCAAGGATCACTCGAGAACACACGTCATAATCCTCTACCTCAACTGCAAGGTTATTTATGATGGTAGGGCTAGAAGCGTGCTGGACTATGGTAACAGAATATTCATTTCAAAGCCTGACGGTTCACTCCTAATCCACTCCGGGACGAAGAGGGAACCCATCAACTGGTAGCCGCCGGGTTGCATCCTCACTGCAAGAATAGAGAACGATCTCTTCGTTATTAGGAGTGTTAGATCCAATCCTAGAGAGAATGTTTGGGTTTATTCTCCATGTGTTTACGCTGCTCTAGCCTGTAAGTGCAGTGAGAGCGAATTCGTCCTCTGGGGTTCTGAGAATGAGATGGTGAATGAGGTTATGAGGAATCCAAGCTTGATAGAGGAAGGTTTTAAGCCTATTAGGAGTGAGGTTGAGACACCATACGGTAAAATCGACCTAATAGGAGAAGATTCTAAGGGTAATATCGTTATAATTGAGTTTAAGAGATCCACAGCACAGCTTCAAGCAGTATCCCAGCTAAAAAGATACGTTGATTATTACAAGTCAATGGGCAAAAGTGTGAGAGGAATTCTGGTCGCTCCAAGTATTACAAGCTCGGCAAGAAAACTCTTAATGGAGTACGGGTTAGAATTCAGAAAATTGAAGCCAAAACTATCTACAAGCTTAACCGATCTACTCTAACACTTCTTTCATTTCTCACAGAGGTTCCTTTTAGCACTGTCATGTGCAACTGGCCATGCTAAAAAATAGTTTAAGTAACTGATTCGATTCTCGGTGCAAGGCGGTATTCAACCTTTAATCTCCCATCAGCCAAGTCTAAAGCCAATCTTAATGGATGATCAGTGCCATCCAGTGGTTATATCCTTAATAAACGACTCTTTTGAGAACGTAAACTCGATATATTTAGATTTTAAATCAATTATTAAAATATTAAATAATTTTAAGCTTAGCTGATCTCCATTTCTCATTATTATTTTGCACTATTTATTCTTAATTGATTTAAATTTGTTATGAATTCGTTTGGATTGTCTGGTGCTATTAGATATGTTTTATCGGCTTTTATTAGCACTAAATCCCTCAATCTTTTTGCATACACGTGCACGGTCTCTCCTTCGAAGCTAAATAATCCGAAGTAGCCGAAGAGGCGTCGGGTATCCGTGATGACCGAACCGTCCCTTAATGAATGTTCCTTAAAAGGGGCGGTTCGGAGAACGGTTTGAGCAAGACGTATTCATTCCGATCTCCCTGTACAGCTTTTTCGCCTGTTTATATGCAATCCCCCACGCGCACCTGCAGTCTGGCTCCGCTCTTACATCTTTAATGCCGATGTCAAAGTCCCTGCTGAGGAGCATATAAAGGTAGCTTCCAGCCATTCCAGCGCCGCATATCTGAACCTTCGAGGCTTTCACCCACCTAAACGCAGGTTCAGTTGCTATCCTTTCAACCTTTAAAGTGTTCAATTTCAAGCATACAACTTTAAGATTTCTCTCCTTTTCTTCCTCCACGCTCTCTTAACCCACCACGCAAAAGCCTGATATCCTAACCTCACAGGAATATTCTTAAATCCAGCAAGGTAGCTTTTCTTTAAATCATCCACCCAGCGAATGTCGTGATCCATGCATGTTACTAAGAGTTCCCAGTGCGTTTCCCTTAGATTTTCTTTAGCAAACATCCTTTCTCTTCTCAAAGCACAAACCTCCATCGGAATGAAAATCAGGGGAACTATTAGGGAGCGATAATCTCTAAGTCTTTCGACAAGTTCAATGGTCTTAACGATATCATCGTCAGTCTCATCAGGTAGACCGATCAAAAGCGTTGCAGCCGGAACCCACAGATTGTCGTGCATAACTGCGAAGGCTTGCTCGACCACTTCCTGCCACTCGTTCGGATGGAATGGAAGGCATTTGCCATGCATATACTTCTCCATAATTCTCGGACTTCCAGTCTCCACTCCAGTCTGAACACCGAATATTGGTATTTTCTCACCTACCTCAAGTATGTGGCTTATTTCTTCAACAAGGGTGGGTTTTGAAGAGACCGCTGCAAGAGAACAGTGGCTTATGCCAATGTTATCCGTAATCGTTTTTACAGCTTTAAAAAGTTTAATAACTTTTTCTTCGTTTGGGACAAACTTCGGATCTTTGCAGCCGTAAAGCAACACGTCTTCAGCATGCAAAATTACACCTTTACTCCCCTTTCTTATATTCAGCTTCACCTCCTCAAGTATTTTATTGAGCGGTATGTCCCTCCTCCTCTTCAAAGTTTCACTGCAAAACCTGCAACCCCTTCCACATCCTCTCGAAATCTCAATTAAACCGTTTACTGAAGGATTCTTTATCGTTGGTATCTTTTCAACATCTGGACTTTTGCAATGAACTACTTTCGGTATATTCTCTCCTCTTAAAGCCTTTCTAAACAAATCTGGAACAACTTCATCTGCTTCCCCTATAACTATGCAATCAACAAAGTTCTTCCAATACTCATCCCATTCGAGCTGCCAAGAACCGGGCCCTCCAACTATTATTTTTATTTTATTTTTAAATGGTCTTAACTTCTCCATCAGCTTCACGAACTCAAGCCTTGTAGACGGAGTTCCACCAAGCAGTGATGAAAAAGTAACGCTAACCGGCCCGAAACCAAGCGGATCCATGACGGAAACTCCAACGACTTTTGCATTGCCCAAGTATTTTTCTATATCGTATGGGTGAACTGTAACGACGTTAAAGCCATTCTCAATTAAAGCCGCCTCAACTTTTCTCAACCCATAGGGGGCAAACTTGACTACTCCGTTTTTGTTTTTAACCTTCGGATAGAAGAAAAACTTTACAAACCAGCTGGGAACAACTCCTGGAGGTGTGCACGTTCCAAAGCCCATAAACTCTTTACCGTGATGGGTGCTCATCTCAGTTGCTGGAGCTGTCAGGACAATTTCGGCAGTATTTCTATTACTCATAAGACCATCTCCCTTTGCGGCGATGTCGTTGTCGATTACCATAATTATGCAAGTTACTACGCGCGTTCTAAAGTAAACCTGAACGTGCAGGGTTCAGTTGCTATCCTTTCAACCTTGGCTTTAAAGTGTTCAGCAAATTTCTCTGCAAATGCCACACAACCCTTCTCGCAGTACCTCGGATAGAACCTTTTGACGGGGCATAGCCCGGAGGATATTATGCTGTTTCCTTCTATTTCAAGCTTGAAATCCTTCTCCCAGGAAAACAAGTACTCCAAGGATTTCTTCAAACCTTCAAAGTCGTCACCAAACTTTTCAATCATACGGCGAGCAATGACATCTCCCAAAAACCTCCCGATGGAATCTTCCATTTCAATCACCTCTTAATCGGGCAGCAACAACACATCCGGGATCTGGGGCTAAGTAATCTTTAAAGTAGGCATAAGCTCTCGCCCTACAACCACCACAAACGTATCTGTATCTGCATTTCCCGCACACCTCTATTCTGTCTTTGTCCCTCAGCTTTTCGAGAACATCATTTTCTCTCCAGAACCTCAGGAAATCGCTACCATTGCTAAAATCCCTGATGTTCGCCAGTTTCAGCGGGAAAAATACGCACGGCTCTATGTCACCATTAGCTTTCATTGCAATGTAAAATCTGCCGCATCCGCAACCGCCTATGAAATCTGCAAGCCTTCTCAGCCTTCCTTCAAGCTTTGGATTGTAGAAGTGCGTTGGAATTACTTCGCTCTCTTCCTGAATCGCGATTCTTGCGTAATAGGGAGCGGTAGACATGAAGTTTATTCCCGTTGCCTTCAACCTTCTCCATAGCTCTCTCAGCAGTTCTTCCTTTTCCTCAGGCGTCAAGTCGATCTCAAAGCTACCCCTGCCTGTCGGAATGAAATTGTAAAGCATGAACCACTCAACTCCAAGCTCTTCAGCGAGATCCATCACCGCGGGAATATCCTGATAGTTTACCTTTGTCGCCGTTGTGGAGATACACGTTATTAGTCCAGCATCTCTCGCATTTATTATCCCCTCAACAACCCTGTCATAAATACCTCTAATACCTCTAAACTGCTCGTGCGTCTCTTTTTTACCATCAAGACTTATCTGAACGAAGCCGACACCGCACTCCTTCATCTTCTCTGCAACATCCCTTGTTATCATCGTGCCATTTGTTGCTACAGCAACAAACATGCCTCGCTTTGCTGCGTAACTTGCTATTTCAAAGAAGTCTTTTCTGATTAAAGGTTCTCCACCGCTGAATGCTAAAGCCGTAACCCCAGCGTCAGCAAGCACATCCACAGCCTTTAAAGCTTCTTCTGTGCTCAATTCATCTTTCCACGGCTTTCCGGCAGTGGAGTAGCAGTGCTTGCAGCGAAGGTTGCAGGCGTACGTTAAATCCCAGACAACAAGGAATGGCGCTCCCGGAACGAAGGGTTTGCGGATTCCGAAGTCAGCGATGCCCCGCAAAACGCTCGCAAATCCTCTCCGCCAGTATGCGTCTCTCAGCTTTTCCTTCAACTCATCTTCTCTGCCTCCAAACGCTTTCAAGCCAGCATCTATCAGGCGGCGGAGAATCTTAAACTCCCCATCCACATCCTCTCCGTATGCGTAAGCTCTTAGCAGTTTATCCAGCCTTGTAGTTTCACCATCTTTTTCGAGAAGCTTTTTTATTGCTCTCTTGGATAAAGGATTGGTAGCTATCAGACTGAACAGCGTAACCGGATTCATGCCCTCACCTTCTGAGAAAATCAAATTTTCCTGCTCTGATATTTTCCAGAATCCTAAAAGCTTCATCTCTGGAAATGTTTAGCGCATCGGAAACGAGCTTCGGCAGTTCTGCAGCCTTTTTGTAACCTATCTCCTTAAGCGACTTTGCTGCCTCAAATCTGACATCCAGGCTTTCATCCTTTAAAGCCTCAACAAGTGGCTTTATTGCTTTTTCATCTCCAATTCTGCCAAGAGCGTAAGCGGCAGCTTTTCTGACCTCAGAATTCTCATCTTTCAGAGTTTTGATTAGTGCATCCACAGCTTCCTTAGCTTTCATTTCCCCCAGAGCTTCCGCTGCTTTCTTTCTGATTCTGTAATCTCTGTGATTCAAAGCTTTAATCAATCCGTCAACATCCCATATCGCCTTTAGCCTTTCTATGTTCGGTTTGAACAGCCTGTTTACGATTTCACCTATGATCATTTTTCCACCCTCAGAAAATCAGCCTTCTCTCTTCTCTTCGATCCGCTTTTCAAGTTCTTCTATCCTCTTCACATGCCTATGAGGAATGCTTGCCACAGCGAGTAGAAATTCCTTGTATGCTTTCAGCATGTGCTTTCCAAACTCTCCGCAGAGGAAGTCATCTGGAGTTGGGATTTTGATTTTTATCTCCTTCATACTCTCACCATACTGCGAAAGGATTATAAGATATATGCTCTTTTCGGTTCATACATGGGAACAAATGAGTTCATAGTTGAGGTGATCGCATGAGAATCCTGATGCTAAGCGAATTTTACGGGAGAACTGGGGGAATAAATACGCACATGACTGAACTCAGCAGGTTTTTAAGGCATGAGGTCATTCTGAGCAACAATATCGAAAGCATGAACGCAAGACCTGAC
Organism: Archaeoglobaceae archaeon; assembly: GCA_027064525.1. GTDB lineage: Archaea > Halobacteriota > Archaeoglobi > Archaeoglobales > Archaeoglobaceae > WAKM01. The sequence goes on along the minus strand of JAMOPJ010000034.1, from coordinate 2,463 downwards.
ATCGTGCATATACACCATGCTTTTACACCCTTAACGTTCAAAGCGTTGAAGATGGCTAAGAAAAGGGGAATTCCGGTGATTGTTACAAACCATTCAATAGCACCACTTCATGACATTTACTTCTGGAAATTGCTTAAACTCGGATTCAAATACCTGAATGACGCAAGCGCAATAATAGCTGTCAGCAATGCTGCAAAGAGATTCATCTCCAATTTTACGTCCAAAGACATCGTGGTAATTCCGAATGGAGTTGATGTGGAAAAATTCAGGCCAATGAAAAGCAAAGAGCGGAGCAAAGCCCTGCTGTACATCGGCAGACTTTCTGCAAGAAAGGGTGTGCAGCTGCTAATTCCTTTGCTTTTCAAATGTCTGAAAGAGCACGATGCTGAATTGATCATAGCGGGAAAGGACGAAATGTTTATGCTGCCACTGCTAAAACTTCAAGGGAAGTTATGCAAGAACGTCAAGGTTCTGGGCTTTGTTCCAGATGCTAATCTTCCAGAACTTTACAACTACGCAGATTTATTTCTCATGCCATCCCTCACAATGGAATCCTTCGGCATAACAGCGATTGAATCTCTTGCCTGTGCTACTCCGGTGATCGCAACAAAAGCTGGAGCTTTACCAGAAATAATCAGAAGCGGTGGAGTAACCACAAGCTTGTGGGAATTTCCAAAAGCCGTTGCAAATCTTCTTTCGGATCCGGACAGAATACGAAAACTTGGGAAGGAGGGAAGAAAATTTGTTGAAGAGGAGTACTCGTGGGATGTCGTGGCAAAAAGAATAGAAAATCTTTATTTCAAAGTTCTGGATGGTGAGTTCCATGAGGAACATAATACTTGACATCGAGAATATTCTTGAGGATTTGAAGTTCAAGCCGTCAGATGCGAAGATATACTCTTTGCTGTTAGAAAAAGGAGAAATGAGGGTGAGCGAGATTGCAAAGGAACTGGGTTTATCCACAAGATTCGTAAGGGATAGGCTGAAGGATCTTTGTAGAAAAGGAATTGTAAAGAGAGAGATAGTCAAAAAGGGGTGGATAGGATACGTTTACAAGGCTGAAAATCCGATAAACGTTTTGAGAAAATTAAAATCCAAGATAATAAAAGAGATCGAAAACTTGGAAAAGATGATCGAATGAAGTCTGCAGTTCTGATAGCTTACAGAGAGCCCGGTTTTATCTTCCATTGCTTGCAAGACCCCTTGCGTAAGCGATACGCAAGGGGAGGCGGGTGAGTAGTTAAATTTTTAATAAAGGTTAAACATAAAATCAGTGAAAGTACAAAAGACTATCAAAATACCGATCTCGGACAAGACAACTAAGGAAAAGTTGGAGAAACTGAACAGGCTAACCGCTTGCTTAACTTACGGCGTTCAGCTGTTCTTAAATAGAATTATAGAAAACGACGTAACTACTGTAAGAGAGGCTGAGAAGTTCAGGAAGGAGATCGAATCAATAACAGGATTGCCATCGGCATTCGTTCAGGCTTGCAGAGACAAAGCTTTGTGGATGTATAGGTCTTACAAGCAACAATACAGAGAATGGAAGAGATCGGTTGCAAAGCTTAAGAAGGCTATTAAGAAATGCAAAGACAAGCGTAAGAAAAGAAAGCTGGAACACAAACTTTACAGGCTGAGAAATAGAGAACCTTCCTTACCAACCGTAAACGGTAAGATTCCAGTTATGTTCAATTATAGAATTGGTTCAATCGAATTCTCTTATTCAGCTAAGGAGTTCAGGGCAAAATATGAATCAATAACGCAAGAGGAGGCACTATATATTCTTAAAAAAGTTCAAACAATCGATAAATTTTTAGAACTTGCAAAGATTGCTTCAAAAGTTAGAGATGAAGAGGTAGGTGCTGTTTTCAAGTTTGACGGTTTCATAGGTTCAATAACTCCGTGCACAACGAATCCACCGTGTAAATACTGCAGTAGATCGGCTGGAAACCATCCAGACTTTGCAGAAAAACCACTGACGATTGAAGAGATTGAGTTGGGTGCGAAGTTAATCGACAGCACAGGCACAAAGAGAGTCGAGCTTGGAGGAGGAACGCTATGGAACGGAGCGGGTGAGAAGGTTATAGAAGCCGTGAAAGCCGTTAAAAAAGTCTCGTCAATGGACATCTGGATAAACGTAGGTCCTGCCTTAAACAAAAACGACCTTATCAGGTTAAAAGAGTTGGGCGTTAAGGAGGTATGTAGCAGTCTTGAAACCATAAATCCAAAAGTTTTCAAAGAGGCTAAGCCGGGAGATAGTCTCGAAGCTAGAATGAAGCTTGCAGAAGAGATAAACGAAGTTGGATTAGGTTTTAAAAGCGTTATGATGGTTGGAATGATGCTGACCCTTTTATGATTTAATTGAGGTAGCTGGGATATTATTTAAAGATTGATGAAATCTGAAGAAATTGTAGAAGACTTCGAAACCTTTGAGATTCAGGTAAAAGCTATTGAGGTTTTGGA
>JAMOPJ010000033.1 GCA_027064525.1 Archaeoglobaceae archaeon | reverse complement strand
CCAAGTCAAATAACCAATTACATAGCTGATATTGTTAGCTATTGGCTTACGGAGGCTTTAGAAGCTTTAGTCGAATATCTCAGAGAACAGTTGTCTATTTAAGCTGAGGACGTCCTCAACCCATGTTATATAACATGGGTTAAAACATTTTACAGTTCAGTTTTATAAAATTAAAATATAGGAGTACTATAGTGCCCCCATAGTTAAAAATTATAAAATTGCAGAAAAGTGAAAATGTAGAATTTGGTTTTATCCACCAGAATTCAGGAATCTGACTCTAAGTTTCATATTTGAAACATTATGTATTTGCAGCCGAATGTTCCATATTTGGAACTTTTCGGTCTTATTGTAACTTTCCATGTTCAACCCTGGAATAGGTCCCAAATGTTTCAAATGCGAAACATTTTTAAGATATAGCTGAAAGTTTCAAATATGAACCGTGTTAAGTATGTCATCTGCATATTGAAAGCATTCTCAGAAGTTTCTTACGTGACCATGAAGGATGCCGATGATGTTGCCAGGAGGATGGGATTGAATCCCGATGAATTAAGTAGAACAAGCAAATTTAGAACCTTCAGAGATCTAGAGGAATTGGGAATAATCGAGAAATTGTATGAATACAGTAAAACTTACAAGCTTACGGAGAAAGGCAAGGAATTACTAAAGGTGAAAGAATGAGACTTATCATTAAGCATCATATAGCCTCAAAGATCGAGAGTAAGCATAATGTAACAGTGAAGGAGGTATTTGAAGTTCTTGAGGGAGTTTTTCTATACACTCGAGTAAAAGGAAACAGATACAGGATTATAGGGAAAACATTTGCTGGTAGATTTCTAACGCTATTCGTAGATAAGAAGGGACAGATATACGAACTGGTAACTGCAAGAGATTCAACCGATGCTGAAAAAAGGTTATATAGGAAGGAGATGGAAAGATGATTATGGCTAAAAAAGTCGGAAAATTAAAAGATCTCGGAGAATTAGCCAAAATTGAGCTTGAAGAAAGTGAAAGCGTAATAGTTGAAGGTATCGAGCACGTTGAAGTCGTTATCGTTTCAGATGAAAAACCTAAACATAAAGCAGTCCAGAAAAAGTAATCTCTCTCGAAATATTAATTAATTTTTTGATATTTATAAAATTTGATTATTAATTTCATTTTAATAAACGCTTTTGTAAATTTGCGAGATTGCGAAATTTTTCACCAACCATACATCTGAATCATCTGTTTTGTGTCCACAATTGAGATCCTGTATGTGCTCACAATCGGAGCTCTTGTTGTGGACACATATGGATCCAGGAATATTGTGGACACAAGTTTCCGGATCCTTGTGGTCACAGTCATAGGGCCAATCGACCTTTTGTGACCACACATTTAGAAACTCTTGTTGTGGCCACAACTCGAGGTTCCAGGTGTGTCCACAAAAGCTTAAAACTGATCTTTTTATATTTGTTTTTGAAGAATCTTCAATATTTTCAATCAAATCTTGAAGATTCTTCAGTCTAAATTGGTCAATGTTCAAAATCTCAATGGATTTTGCATGTGTAACCAAGCCTATTTACATCATGAGGTGTATATTCCAACTATTTTGGAATATGTAGGAGTGGTCGAGTGACTCAATTGTTATTAGTGGATTTTTATAATTATAGACTTTAATTTGGCGATAGATGTTTTATATGTTAAAAATTGTTTAATGTTTTTTCTCCTTGACAGGCTGATGACCAAAGCTATCAAACTAAACCCTTTTACCCCGTTGATCCGCATAACGGAAAGTAAATGAAACTTAACGTTGTGATTTGGAAAGAAGAGAGTATGTTTATAGTAAAAGGGGTGTTTACGGGAGTAACTACTCAGGGAAAAACAATAGAAGAGGCTTTGAAGAATATCAAGGAAGCTGTTGAGTTGCATTTAGAGGAGCCACCAGAATTAGAAGAGGTGAGAAATTAATCTTCTACTTACCGAACGACTCTTTAATTAGTATTTTCTTGTAAATTCCTAAGTGGTTTGCTACATCCTTAAGGATTGCATTCAAAGTTCCGACTTTGAGGGGTTTATGTCGTGGAATAGTTATATGATGTTCCTCCTTTAAATGGGTTGTAAGACGAATATGACTCCCAGTTTGTCTTGTGATTTCGTAACCGTATTTCCTAAGAAGTTTAGCCAATTCCTCTCCGCTGATATCTCTCGGCAACTTCATAAGGTTATAACCTCTTGCTTAACGATGTGCAGTCGGATTATCTTAGGTCTATCCTCTTCGTCAAAATGGCATTCTACTGCATCCTTTATCATTTCCTTTAGCTCTTCTAAGCTGTCCGCTTGAGTATAAATCGAATGTCCCAATGCTTGCGCAATGTAACCTTCATCTGTCTCCTCCACAAGAAAAATAATCTCTTTTATCTTCTCTTCCTTTTGCATTAAATCTCTCTAAAATTAAAACATTAAAAAAAGTTATGCTAAACTAGAAAGCTGTCTAGAAATGACTTAAACTTTTTCATCAATCCCAAGCTCCTTCTTTAGCTCTTCAAGGGATATAAGTTCCAACTCTCCTCTCTTGTAAGCTTTGATGTCTTCTTCGAGTTCTTTCAATTCTTCTTCACTAAGTTCGTCAAAAAACTCGTTCTCAATCCTCTTTAGCCTTTCGTCTATCTCCTCAAGCTTCGCCATGATCGCTTTCAGCATCTCTAAAATCTCACTGCTCATTAATTCAGAATTCATAAAACCCAATAAAAGTCTTTCCTTTATTTGTAGCTTAATTTTATAATGAATACCGAAAACTTACAAGCTTTGAGATCTATTGGATCCTGTTACAGGATCCTGCATTGGTCTAATCTTAAATAGGTTATAAACGCTTTAATAACTATAAGTTCCGATAGCTGGTGCTAGCCCTTTGAGGTTATAGGTTATAAACCTTGAGGGTCGAGACTCCACATTGTGTATGATTTAAATAATACCATCAACAGTGTTGCATCACCACCCCCAAATGTCTTTTGACATGAATAATTCCTATTAGATTAAACACAGAGTATTTTATCTATTAAAATAATTTAACCAAATCATCGAGCCACTTCGGAAGGCTGAAAGCCGAAACATGCACCTCCGGAGTGTAATAAACCGTCTCGATCTTTCTCTCTTCGAATCTCCCCCTAATGGTGTCCAAATCTAACTCAATCTTTCTAGTGTTCGAACCTATGAGATAACTCCACAATCCAAGCGGATATGTCGGCACGAATCCAATGTAAATCCTCCTATTCTCAAATTGGGCATTTCTCAGAATAGCCTCAAAATACTCTCTCTGAGCGAACGGCGATTGGCTCTGAGTGACAAAATAATCCGAAATCCTACCGCAGCAAGAATAAAAATCTTGGGAAATTAGAGACTGACTGACGGGATTTGGATCCGTTCCATCGACTATAATAACATCAAAGTGCTCCTTTGCATTTCTGACAAACTCTACACCATCCTCATTAATTATGTTCACTCTGCTATCGTTTAAGGCTCCTTTATCGATTCCTATAAACTTTCTGCATGCTTCTATCACATCCCTGTCGATCTCAACCATTACGACCTCATTGGGTTCGTGCTTCAGAACCTCTCTAACTGCCCCTCCATCTCCCCCTCCAATTACAAGAACTTTTGATGGATATTCATGCATGAACATGGCTGGATGGACGAGCATCTCATGGTAGAACGTCTCATCCTTCTCGGTAAGCTGAATCTTACCATCCAAAACGAGCATCTTGCCAAAATCGACGGTTTCGAATATCTGAATATGCTGTAAGCTCCTCTTCTCGAAAAGTTTCCTCTTAACTTTGATCATCAATGCTGAGCCGTTGTAATATTCGATGAACCAGTCCATTAAGTCTAAGCATCGCAATCGAAATTTAAACTTTGATCTTGCATTCCCTAAGCGGGACAAATCTGACGTTGTAAAAGACACTTAGCAATTTTTTATGAAGCTCCGCAATTTTTGTGGATGAGCCAGAAACTACCAACGCATTTATGCACTTCTCGTCAATGTGTATGTGCGTAAACTCCTTTATTATGTCCTTAAACTCCTCAATAACTCTCAGAAGTTGAATGTTGTCATCGGAAATGAGCGTTATGACACCATAGCATTCGTGAGGGGAGAGGTAGTGAACATGATCCCTTATGTATGTTTTTATAGCCTCACATACGAGCTTTGATCTATCCACATTGAGCCTCTCTGCTAAAATATCCAAATCGCTTGCTACATCCTCCGGAATCGAGATTCCGAATCTTCTCTTCTTAGCCATGGCAACACCTCTTTGCAACGAATGCCAGCGCAAATATTCCAAACATCAGCAAACCTATAACACCCGAAGGGGCTTGATTTATTAGTATCGAGATCTGCAAGCCGAGTAAACCCGAAAGTATGCTTATAAAGACACTTATAAAAAGCATGCTTTTTGAATCTTTTGCAAGCAACATCGCAATTGCGGAAGGAAGTAAGATTAAGACGTGCTGAAGGACGAAACCGACGATCTTTATCATTGCAACGGTTGCAATGCCCAGAAGAGTATAGAGTAGCCAGTCGTAAAGTCTGACGTTTATTCCAGAAAGAACTGCGCAATCTCTCTCAATTCCTATGCAAACCTGCTCTCTGTAAGTCAAGATCGTCGCTGTGAGAGTTATTACCGCTACAAGAACAGCATAATATACGTCGGTCCAGCTCGCAAGAAGGGGGTCTCCCAAAATTACAACCCAAAGATTGTATCCGATCGAAAACTTTGTAAGAACGATATACATTGCAATTACGCTCAAAGAAGCTGTCAAAGATACGAAAATCGCCGTTGCGACGTCTTCATCCATTCCTTTATGAATGGAGTATCCAACTGCATACAGCAGAATCAGCCCGATTATCACAGCCCAGATGTATTCGTTTAGTATTAGCTTGGAAAGCGGAATCGCCAAAACCACAGCTAACAACGCTATGTGAGCTGATGCTGCTGAAAGGAAATACAGCCTTCTCGCAGATATAAGAGTGCTCAGAGCTCCGTAGATTATAGATGCCGACAAAACAACGATAGCCCACTTGGGATACTGATACAGTGTAATCACAGAAATGATAGCTGTAATTATTGCAAGCAGAGCGATCATAGCTTCCTCAACCCCACGGCAACGATCAGTCCAAGTAAAGCAGACAAAACTCCAAAGTCGGGACCTTTTTCAGCCTTTTGAACCTTCAGATTGCTAACCTCCTCCGAAATATACTTAAGCTTCTCCAAAATACTTTCCTCCGCTATGGGTGAAGGCACAACCAGAATAGGGACACCCTTTTCTTCTGCGAGGTTCCTAAGCATCTGAGATGCTTTGGAGTTCGTATCCGTAACGACCACAAGCTGAATATCGTTCATAGCCTTCTCGATCGCCTGAATATCTTCTGGCAATGCTGGGAGTCCCGGTTCTTTGATGAGCAAATAGCGTATGCTCACGTTGAGCCAACTGACAGCATACTGAACAACCGGAAGATCCGCAACTGCGATAGCGTTGAGTTTCTTGGTATTTGCCACGATTTCGTCGATTTTTTTGCAGACCCTTTCAGCTCTATCCCTATAATTTTCATTTGGATTTAGCTGTGAGATTTTTTCTGCTACGAACCTCAAGAACACCTCGTAGTTGTGGGGATCGTAAATAGGCATGTGCAGATTCGGCAAGCCTGTAGCTGGATTTTTCAAGATCTTAATTCTCGGAATCTTCGGAATCTCGATCAGCTCAGCTTTTATTTCACCGGATTCAATAAGTTCTCTTATCTTTATTTCAAACGGTGCGTGGGCGGTGGAGATGATTACGTCCGCACGCTTCAGCGTAGCAACGTCCTCTGGAGTGAGCTGATAGCTGTGAGGATCGACTCCGGGCTTTGTAATCGAGATCACAGTATCGTTTGGAGCGATCAGCTTAACGTCTTCCTTCAGATTTGAGAAAGTCACGACGATGTTCAAACCACTTGCATTTGAAACTATGAGCGTAAATCCTACCAGAATCAGAATCCACCGCATGACAAAGTTTAAATGTGCACAACTGCTTATAAAATTTATTAATGAGTGTGCACACTATTGAGATCACGATAGATAATCTTACGGTCAGGCTCGGCTATGAAGAGATCCTATCAAACCTAACGCTCAAGCTTAAAGGACCTTCTCTAATCCAGATAATAGGTCCAAACGGTGCCGGAAAGACGACACTTTTTAAAGCCATACTAGGATTAATCAAACCTATAAGTGGAAAGATAACTATAAACGGCATCGATACCACCGCAAAGCCCGACAAAGTCGGAAACTTGGTAGGTTACGTTCCTCAGCTCATGCCTCTCGACAGCCACATACCGGTTACAGCGTGGGAGGTCGTTCTAAACTCTCTGCTTCTGCATAGAAGAAAGTTCCCGAGGATACTCGCAAAGAAAGAGGAGATCGAAAAGGTAAAAAGAACTCTTAACCTCGTAGATGTGCCGGAAGATAGATGGCACAAGCCGTTTTTTGAATTGAGTGGTGGAGAAAGACAGAGGGTTTTGTTGGCAAGAGCTTTGGTTTACGATCCGAAGATCCTCCTTTTAGACGAGCCACTTTCAGCGGTAGATCCTTTGGGCAAGGTGGAATTGGCTGGAATTATTGGGGAATTGGCTGAAAGCAAGCTGATACTGGTTACGAGCCACGATCCGATTCTACTTCTTCCCTACACTGATCAGATAATCTTGCTAAATCGAAGCTACTATGTGATTGGAAAGCCAGAAGAAATTCTTACTGTAGATGTGCTCAGAAATGTTTATGGAGAATCTGCAATACTGCTTGAGGAACATGTCCACATAAGCGATGAGCACTAACCAAAAACAAATGAAATCTTTGCAATAGAATAATAAATAAAAAATTATAGAATTATCTCAATTCCCAACTTCTCTGCAAGTTCCTTATACCTATTTCTGATCGTAACTTCCGTAACTCCCGCAACTTCCGCAACTTCTCTCTGCGTTCTCCTCTCTCCGCAAAGGATTGAAGCTATGTAGATTGCAGCAGCTGCAACGCCGGTCGGACCTCTTCCACTCGTAAGCTCCCTCTCTTCAGCCTTCTTTATGATTTCAATGGCTTTCTTTTGAACTTCACCGCTTAAACCTAATGCAGCACAGAATCTTGGAACATAGTCGGCCGGGCTTGTCGGCATCAGCTTTAGGCCAAGTTCTCTTGCGATGAACCTGTAAGTTCTACCGATCTCTTTTCTGTCAACTCTTGAATATTGCGCAATCTCATCCAAAGTTCTCGGAACTCCAGCCTGTCTGCAAGCTGCATACAAAGCAGCAGCCACCACACCTTCGATGCTTCTTCCTCTGATGAGATTCTTCTCTATGGCTTTTCTGTATATGACCGCAGCTGTCTCTCTAACAGATTTGGGCAATCCTAGGGCGGAAGCCATCCTATCCAATTCGCTTAAAGCGAATGCGAGGTTTCTCTCGGTAGCGTTGCTGATTCTAATTCTTCTCTGCCACTTTCTAAGCCTGAACAGCTGAGCTCTATTCCTAATCGAAATTGATTTCCCGTAAAAGTCTTTGTTACTCCAGTCGATTATAGTGGATAATCCTTTGTCGTGAATCGTGTAAGTTACAGGTGCCCCGACTCTGCTCCTCTTTTCCTTCTGTTCGCTGTCGAAAGCTCTCCACTCAGGCCCAGCATCGATGTATCTATCTTCAATTACATAACCACAATCCTGGCAAACGAGCTCACCGCGTTTGTAGTCTCTAATGATACGGGGCGAGCCACACTCGGGGCAAACTTCAATGGTTTCTTCTCTTTCTATCTCTTTCTTTTCTACCTCCTTTTCTTTTTCCTTTTCTACCTCCTTTACCTTCTCTACTTCCGGCATGAGCTTCACCTCCTATAACAAACAAATCATCCAAAATTATCCTCTTCAAGACATCTCTCTTGGGTTTGATCAGAATGAACGGTGATTTAGTAGGGCCGATTATATCATAGACAAAACCGATCTTCTCCATCTTTCGAGTGTAAACTTCCGAACCCACTTTAGGCAGGTTCTTCGGATCAGCTATCGCCACAACAAATCCCGATTTCGACACGTGACTTACCCTGCCGATCTTTCGCAGTTTCATAGTGCCTCCTATTTAAGTTTTGCGAAAGGCAATTTATTTGTTTGTTAGAGAATATACTTAAAGTTTTCGGTCGAGTCAGTAGATCACAAGGTAACACTGTTTAACTTGTAGTCAATATTGATTAAAATCGACACTGATCAACTTTTTAGCTGACAATTTATTAACACTTATTTGGTAAATAAATCTTAAGTGATTTTGTTAAGTTTCGTTTTGTGGATGTAACCAGTAAAATTATTCTATCAAACGAATATTAAAAAGGTTAAATAGTCATTGCAATGCAATGTTAATCATAAAGTCGTGAGAACTTTATAGATTATAGTAGTCCTAACCAAGTGTAGTAGGTGTTGATGCAACACTGTTGATGGAATATTTGAATCATACACAATGTGGAGTCACAACCGTGTAGTATTAATAGTTGGCTCAATTGTAGCATATACTGGAGGTTTATTTACTTTGGAATTTAGTATAGCTATTGCTATATTATTGCTTTTGCTTATATTGCCCCTGTATAATGCGTTTATAGTGAATAATCTTAAAATAAAGACTAGATATTACATGATACTTTATTCTAAAATTATTGCCTTAGATGTTGCTCAGAACATTGTAGACGATTATATTAAAGGTTACGAGTGGTGTGGATATTGCAGACTCAGAACTTCAAAAGGCAATACACAAAGCTGGCAAGACACTCATTGAGCATCAAACACTAGAAGGAATATAAATTACTAAAAGAATAGAGTATGAGGAAAGAAAATTAACATTAAGAAGAGGCTGAGGAACTTAGTAAACATTTAAAGGATGAAGAGAAGGGAAAATGAAAATGATATAGGTGGAGCAATCTTTTCTCGCATTCGTCTTGGTTAACGAACTCGTCTAAACATATACTATTGTTCGAAATTTTCGTCAAAGTATTAAATTCCGTTTGATTAGAAAACTATTTGTAATATTTGAGGTGATTCAAGAACATGGGAAAGGTGATTGAGGCTGTATATGAGAAAGAAGTATTTAAACCTCTTCAGAATGTAGAGCTTGAGGAGGGTGCAAAGGTCTTAATAGAGATTAAGGAAGGTATAGCGGACATCTTGGAGAAATTCAGTAGAAAAGTGAATGAAGACGTGTTAAAAGAATTTTTAGAGGAGAGACGATGATAGTCGTGGATACATCTGTCTTTATCGACGCAATTTTTAGATTCGATGAGAACAGATATGAATTGATGAGAAAATTTTTTAGGCTTGTTCAAAACTCTGGTTTAAGTATAATTGTTCCAGAAGTCTTTAAAGTTGAATTAATAGGCCAATTAGTTAGAAGAACGAAGAGAGACGATGCTTTCAAAATTTACAACGGTATAACAGGTAATGTTGATATTGTGGATATTGAAAGAATTAGATAAAACGCTTTTTCTGTAGCATCTGAAACTGGATGTAGAGCAATTGATGCATACTTCATTGCTACTGCGAAGATAACCAATTCAATTTTAATAACGAACGATAGAATAATGGCAAACAACGCTAAGAAATATGGTATTGAAGCTTACTACTTAATAGAAGAGTTTGATAATGCCGTAGATAGATTAAAGAGGCTAATAACTTAATTGAATCTCAAACTGTCAAACAAATTTTAACACTAGGCTATCCCTTCAGGCTATCAAACATAACTTAACTATGCATTTTGTGTTTTATTTATTATTATATTAAGATACCTATACTAAGTCATCATCACTTTGTGAAGCACTGCGAGCCAGTAGTTCACAAAGTAACACGATTGACGATCATCTTTAACACCAGTTTTTTTAATGAATGATTGGTCAAATCCCATTATCATTTTAAATAATATTTAGCTCAACTTCAGATTCAGGCACATATTCTTTACTTCATTTACTAACATCAAGCTTAATTTTCACATCAAATCCCGGGACATCTTTATAAGTATAAACGAGTATTTTGCTGGTAGCTCTGACCTGTTTGACCAACTTTGAAGCGTTATCAAAATCGAACCACATTCCGTCCGTTAAGCATATCATAACGTCATGCGGCTTTATCCTACGAACATATTTGGCAATTACTGGCGCAAATGTAGTTCCACCGCCATGTTTAAATCTAACTCCAACCAAATCGTTCAACCTTCTTATCTTACGCTCATCTTTAACCTCGGTATCCCACAAAACCAAAATGACTCCACCGGATTCCTTTGAAGCCTTTAAAATCTCACTCATAAACTGCCTAAATTCTTCGTAAGTTATACTTCCACTAACATCAACAAAACACCAGATTAAGGGTTTTGTAATCTTTTTATATCCGGGAAAATACTGAGATTTACGATTCAGCTTAGTCCAAGTCTGAACGTAGTTCTTTGCTAAACTACCCGCTACAGTCCTCCTAAGTAAAATCGTCCAATGTATTCTACTTTTAAGAAGCTGGTTCAATATCCACTCCTCAAATCCCGAAAGCTTGCCAGCTGTTTTTGCAGCTATTAGCGATTCAGCTACAATTTTCTCTAATTTATCTCTAAGATCGTCGACGGTATCAACTGTCATAAGATCTTCCTTACCTTCATTAAGAACGATACCATCAAAATCGCTCGTAGGCTTAAGTAGGTCCGGAGGGATGATCTCTTTTGGATTGTGTTCTATGAGTTTTTCAAAGAGATCTTCGGCAGACAACTTTTCCAACTCGTGTTTGGAAAAATAATTCGGTAAATCGACCTTTATTCCAAGTTTAGTCATGTAAAAGTTCACCTTTGCATCTATAGCCATGTTTGCAAGGATTTCAAGTAATTCTCGTCTATAACCCTTTACTACCTTCTCTTTAACCATTTCCATCTTTCTGAAGGGATGTAGCAGCATAACGTGCAACAGTTCGTGTATCAGAGTTAGTATTCTATTCCTCTCATCCTGATTAAGCCATTCACGGTATAGGTATATCGTTCTTCCGTCGGTTTCAGCTACTATTCTGAGCCTGATTCCGCCGAATGTGTATATCTTATCCTTATCGATATATACGACTCTCAGTGACTTTATGAGAAAATAGAAGGAGATAAACCTGCGAAGTAGGATGAGCAAAGCCTCATTAAAAGCCTCTCTTACGTCTGTCATAGACATCACAACTTGAGCTTCTTAACCTTATAGAACAGCTTTGTAAATGAATGGGCTATGGGCTTGAACTTGGGATTCTTTAAAAAACTCATGAACAAATCGACCCTCTCCTCAGAAGGGATTAAAAGCATCATGAGCGTTAGAAATTCTCTATCGGTGGTATGGAGATGAAGTATGAGCTCCCCAAATCTCCTAATGGCTTCATCACATCCCCTTTTCCTTATATTGTCGGTCAGCATGGACGATATCTGAAGAATCGCTAAATATTTACGATCTACATCTAAATAACTCCAACTCTCTGGATTTTCTACTACTCTATCAACATCTGGCAAATCGAGTTTGCAGAACATGACAAAGTGCTGTCCAGCTTTATTTCCAACTGATGATCTTGCAAACAACTCGAGCTCCTCAATACCGTCGAGCTTGTGGCTGTATTCCGCCAATCCAGTCCAAGCCCTTGGCGTTGCATACTGGTTAAGGGTTTCAACATCCTCAGGCTTTTCTAAGAAGAACTGCCCAAATCTGGCTATAAAAGCCGCAACCCTTTTATCCCAGTCATCTCCTCTCGTTCTGTGCATGTAATCTATCCATTCATCAAGTTCTGGAGCTTTTATATTGAACACCCTAACCCTGTTTATCAGAGGGGCTGGAAGCATCGTTGCTATTGCAGAATCCTCAGGACGGTTACCGGTAGCTGTTATCATAACGTCCGGATGAAACCTTATAAAGCCAACCTTACGCTCGAAGATCTTGTAAACAATCGCCTGAAGGTCTAAACGTTGGATGTTCGTTATCTCATCTAAGCTGAGCAATCCCGCTCCGGTAGCAAAAACTTGAGCCCACCTCAACGGTTTATAAGTTACATATCCATTGACATCCCTTGGAATCCCTATAAAATCCGAAGGATCGGTCTCATACAATCTGAATTCAAGAAATGGAAAGTATTTTTCTCTATTTTCCATTATCTTGTCTGCTAAGCTTTCATCGTATTCAATAAACTCTAAACCCTTAGCTTCCGCTAATTCCACTGCTAACTGCCTTACGCCTTCAGTTTTACCAACACCTGGCGGACCTAAGAGAATTAACGGTTTCCGATCACCCAATAGATATAACTTTTTAGCCAATCTCTTAAATTCCTCTATGCTTACACCCATACAATTACATTATGCAACCAACAAATATATAACAAATTTACAGAGAGACCAGTTGGCTTGATAGATTATGTAATTGACATTTCATTGAAATAACAGCACGGTAAATTTAAAAGAAATCATGATAAAATCTCCAAATGATGTCGAAACGGGAATACCTCCTCAAAGCTATGATTGAACTAAAACTGAATTCTATCACAGTAACGTATAGAACCCCTAGAAATTTATCTTCTATGAAATCTTGTTGTATTAAGCGTGGAGATGGAGATCTGTCAATTTCGTGTGAAAGTATGGATGTAGAGAAGCTTTTGAGTGATACAATTGGGATCTTAGAGATCCTCGACATATTAAAGCCAATACTCGATAGTATGGATAGGAGGGAGATAATCAGAGTTGGGGAGATTCTTATAGCTAAGGGTGATAAATATTCACCCAAGCGAACAATCATAAGATCCGCTCGTAGTGGGTTTGGGTTTACACTCATGCTCGATGATGATGAGTTATCGATTACCATGTCGTTAAACACAGACTTGCAAAAGATAAAGAAGCTGGTAGTTTCAGAAATCTTAAGCTCTGCGTAGTAATTGGAGAAGTTGGAGATGGTCTATACAAGTGTTACCGATATTTCTGAAGTAGATGAGGAATTCAATAAGTGTTATTGAAGTTTCTCTGGGTTTTAGTTTGGTTGATAATGAACTCTCCAACGAGAAAACAAATTTAATCGTGGAGCGAACGTTCTTGCATGAGGCTGTTTGTGGCAGTGGATATGAGCGACGAGCTTAGGGAAAGATTGAACGAACTTTGCCAGCTCGTTGGGAAATTTAAGGGCGTTAAGCCCGTTGAGAAGGAGAATATCCACATCACGCTGATGTTTTTAGGTGAGGTTCCAGACAGAAGGGTTGAAATAGTCAAAGAGATGCTTAGGGATGTCAAAGTTGAGCCCTTCAAGCTACATCTCAGAGGATTGGGTTTCTTCCCTTCTGCAGGTCAGATCAGGGTCATATGGGTTGGTGTTGAGGAGGGAAAGGACGAGATATCGAAGCTCGCCGATTTGGTAGGAGCATCGATGAAGAAACTTGGATTCAAGAGAGACAAAGCGTTCGTTGCACACGCGACGATAGCGAGGGTCAAGAAGATCACTGCCGAAGATAAAAGAAAACTTCTGCAGGCTTTGGAACCTTACATGAACGAGGATTTCGGCTGGATGGATGTTAGAGATTTTAGGCTAAAGAAGAGCACTCTAACATCAAAGGGGCCGATCTACGAAGATTTGGAGGTCTATGAACTGGGCTAAATCTTTCAACAGTTTGAGAATTTATGCTTCCTCTATTTTCAAATTCCAAATATTTAATTTGAATATAATAGGATTATGATAAAACAAAAGCTATGCTTATATTGGAAATCATTCAACAAAAGGCAGAATTGCAAACACCTTTGCATCGTTGACGATATTATCAATCAGGCAGAACTCGTTCGGCTTGTGAGCGTTGCCTACAAAGGTAGCCCAGACTGCAGTATGAAATCCAGCTTTTCTGAAGAAAGCAGCGCATGTGTTTCCGCCAATTCCAACAACCCTTGCATCGATTCCTCTCGCGAGCTTTATCGCTTTTTTGAGTTTTATAACAACTTCACTGTTTTCAGACGTAGGAGGAGAACTCTCCCTTTGAACGACTTCAACCTCAATAGGCTTTCCATCCTTCTCCTCGAACTTGGCTTTGATCTCATCAACAACCTTAAGCACATCATCCACATCGTATTCGGGCAGTATTCTGCAGTCCATGTAGCTTACGTCCAATCCGGGAATCGTGTTAACGTTATCGACATTCTTTTCCCTCTTTGTCGGCTCGAAAGTCGAATTCGGAGGGCTGAAAAGATCATTTTTAGCATTGAACCTCCTGTGCAATTCTTCATCAAGCTCAAGCAGAAACTTCATAGCCCTCCTGCAAGCGTTGAGCTTCGGCGTGCTCGCGTGAGACTGAATCCCATGAACTTTAAACTTTAACCACAGAATGCTCTTCTCCGCTATCTCGATCTCGTCTCCTTTCTCATTCCCAGCATCTGGAACTACGATTAAATCCCCCTCTTTAAACACGTTCTGCTTCAGCAGATGCTGAATACCGTATCTGCTTCCAGTCTCCTCATCTGAAACGAAAGCCAACCCAAAGCTTAGCTTCGGAGTCTTGTTGAGCTTCAGTATAGCCTTTCCAGCGAAAAGAGAGCTTACTATGGCTTGATTGTTATCCTCAGCGCCCCTTCCGTAGATCTTCCCATCCTCAACAACCGCTTTAAAGGGATGTGTCCTCCAAAGCGATAAGTCGCCTTCAGGCACAACATCCATATGCGAAACGATCCAAACGGTCCTATCACTCTCTCCCTCTATTTTTGCTACGATGTTAGGCCTAACTCCTCCCTTAGCTCTATCGTCCTTTGCATCGAATCTCTCAACTTCAAAACCGTTGAGCAACTTCATCAAGTATTCGGCCTTATCCAATTCTCCCTCTCCACCAGAATCTGGACTAATGGCTTTTATCTCAATCAGATCGCACATCACTTTGACCATATCTTCCCTAAGATCTTCAACGATCTTCAGCAGATCATCCATAGGTATCACCCAAAAGCTCATCTATCTTTTTCTCCAAGTTTCTAATTTCCTCCAAAACTTCGGCATCCTTCGATTTCTTAAGCTCCTCAAGCTCCGCAATCACAGGAGCAAGAACTCTAAAAACATCTCCATTCTCATCAACGCTGTTGACTATATTCTTCAATATTGAAAGCTTTCTCCTCGCAACAAAATCCTTTCTAAGCTCGTTTCTCAAATTCCTCAACATTTCAGCAATCTTCCTTCCGTCTTCAGTGAATCTGACAATCCTAACTCGCCCCTTAACTTCACTCTCAATCAGTGCATTTTTTTCAAACTCGCTAAGAACCTTCGAGATGTAGCTGTAAGGAGAACCGATCTCCTTTGAAATTATAAGAGGATAAACACTTTTCCCGTTCTCCTCAGCTTCCAATATTTTAATCATGATCTCAACCGTTTTTTCATGTAGAAACATCTTTTCCAAGCTCATCCCTCTCCCTCCTGAGCCAAACGACCCTCTGCGGAAACGGAATCTCTATTCCAGCCTTATCAAGCTCAACCTTTATTTTCCAGAGGAGTTCTGTTTTCACGTCATACCACACCGACGAAGGACTCCAAACCCTCACGACTATATTAACGCTACTCTCCCCCAATTCGTTGACGAATATCTGTGGCTCGGGATTCTTTAGCGCGAAGGGATGCTCATCAATTACCTTTTTTATAATTTCGATCGCTTTTTTGGCGTCATCCTTATAGCTGATACCAACGACGTATTCGAACCTCCTTACCGGATTTGCAACCAGATTGACTATGTCCGAAGTAAACATCTTTTCGTTTGGTATTCTGACAAACAGTCCGTCGTAAGTCCTTATGATTGTCGATAGGATCTGGATATCCTCAACAAAACCCGCAATGTCTCCAACCATGATCTGATCGCCTATCCTTATAGGTCTCTCGGCCATCAGAAAGATTCCGGAAACCAAGTTTGCTACAACACTTCTGCTCGCAAAACCAACAACAAGCCCAGCAAAACCTCCAGCAGCGATCAATCCTGAGGGATTAACTCCAACGAACGGAAGGGCAAATAGAACAAAAACGGCAACCATACTGACATTCACAATTTTCAAGATCAGATTTAGCTCATTTTTTGGAATCTTGTCCGCAAGAGATCTTCGAATATAAATGCCAACTATCTTTGCAACTATAACTCCCAAAACAACGGCAAATGCGAATATTACAAGCCCTTCGATGGAAACGGTCATTTCAATCCCCACTCCATCGTAAACGATCTTCCTATCAGCCTTCGCGTCGTATAAAGTTCTATCGCCTTTTTCATACCTCCAATTATCGGCTTGTCGACGAACGTCGTTTCTGCTGAAATCTTACTCAGAATTTTCATCTCAGCCCAGCACGATGCAAACTCGCTATAATAAATTTTCATTGCATAGCAGTCCAAAACGACCTTTCCAACTTCAACCCAGTCTCCTCCATTCTTAATCACGAGTTTCAGCACCCCATGCTTTAAAGGATCAACTTCCGGAATTTCGTAATAAACTTCGCTCCAGAACCACCTACAAACCACTCCATTTTTTGGAGTCCCGTATAGGGTATATTTGGGCTTATCAAAGGTGAATACATCTACAACGGTAATCTTATCGCCTTCTTTGGCAAAAACTCCAATCTCGATCGGAAATTTTAGGTAGATAGTCTCAATGGCGTTAGGCTTGATTAGAACTGGTGGAAAGTCTATTTCAAGGTATCTCGTAACGTTCTTTGGAAGGTTTATCGGCTCAACAGGATTGACTATGATCTCACACTCTGGCAGAATCTTCCTTATCTCTCCCCTGACATATATGAGCCTTCCGTCCTCTTTCCTCAATTCAATAGGAACGAACACTTAACATATTCAGCATGGACGGATAATAGCGTTACGGTCAAATATCCTCTCAAAGGTATCTCCCCGATGCAAATAGTGATCGATGGAGATCAGGCCTACACGGCCTATTCAAAAAATTTGGAAAAGAGGGGGTTCGGAACCAAGAGGGGTGGAAAGATCTTCTTACATCCCGTGGAGGTCGTTTATCTTGCCATCAAGAACAAAGCGGATGTCAGATTTAGAGGAAGAAGTTTAAATCTGCCTGAACTCTTCAGCTGGGCGGTCTCAATAGACGAAGACTTCATCCCGTTCTACTACGCCTACGAAGACCTCAGAAGGAGAGGATACAGGGTCAGGCCGATGAATGAGTTCTTAATAGCTAAACACGTGTTTTTGCCAATAGCGGAGTCGAAGAAGGTATCAATAGCGGAGATAGCTGAAAAGAGGGTTGAAAACTTGGTCATTGCAGTAGTTGACGAGGAGAACGAGGTGACGTATTACAGGGTGGAGGAGGTGGACGTTAAGGGACATCACTTCGAAAAACTCGGCAAGATAAGAGGAATCCTCATTAAAGACAGAATCTTAAGCGAGGATACGGAGATATTCGAGAGGTTCTTTTACGGAAGCATTAAAGATGGGGTCGTAAGTCTCTCACTGCTCGAAGGTTTGTATCTCGTAGAGATTGGAGTTTTAGAGGTCTACAGTTCGGGGAAAATGGTTTCGATTGAAGAACTCAGAGAAATTGCGAGATCGTTCGATCCGAACTTCGACAGGAGATTTGAGGTGTATAAAGATCTAAAGCTCAGGAACTTCGTCGTAAAGACCGGATTTAAATTCGGGAGCGATTTCAGAGTTTATGAGAGAGTAGAGAGTGTTGAAGATCTCCCTCACTCGAAATTCTTAGTTACGATAGTCGATGATAGGAAGTTACCGATGTTTGAGATCGCGAGGGCTGTGAGACTGGCACAAAACGTTAGAAAAAGACAATTATTTGTTTATAAGAATTCAAACGGTAAGAATAAATTCATCCTAATCGAGAGGATAAAAGTTTGATATATTTTTATAATTATTTTTTCATGTTATTTAGTAATTGGACATATTTGTTATAAGATGTGCTACCATTTTAGATTATTAATAATACTCTACCTTCCGCAAGATTTTTTATTCTTATAAACCCACCTATTATCAATTATTAGTGTTGTGTAGTAGTATTCCGCTTACAGTAGAGGTGGTGTTACGTGCCTAAAATAGGTGTTTACATCTGTCACAGTGGAGAGAACATAGCTGGTGCAGTAAACATCGAGGAGGTTAAGAAGTTTGCTGGGAAACTGCCTGATGTTGTTGTAGTGAGGGACTATCTCTTCATGTGCTCAGATCCGGGGCAAGAGCTGATCAAGGAAGATATTAGGAAGGGGCTTGTTGACAGAGTGGTGGTAGCAGCTTGCACTCCGAAAACGCATGAGCCCATTTTTAGAAGAGCTTGCGAGGAGGCTGGTTTAAACAAATACTACTTCGAGATGGCTTTCAGACCATACGACCTCTGTCTGGCTTGTGCAACACACGTCTTGCCGGGCAGGTTGCCAATAGATATAAACATCTACGACAGCGACGGAAACCTTACGAGACCCTAAGAAACTTCTAACTTTTTTTATTTTGTTTTTGATGACCGCACGTATTTATACACAGAAGTCCCTGTTTGAAGCGTGAAGACTATCGTCGTTGGCATTGGAAACCCCATACTTAGAGATGATTCTGTTGGGATAAAGATAGTAGAGATGATCAGCAAGGAGATCGATGTAGACACGGCGATACTAACGGCAACGAACTTCGATGTTTTGGACAAGATTTTGGGATACGACAGAGCAATAATCGTCGATGCAATAAGAATGGGAAACGAGCCAGGGACGATCTACGAACTGACGATCGAAGATATATTCCTAACGTATTCATACACGAACACCCACAACCTAACGCTCGCCACAACTCTGAAGCTTGGTTACGTTATATTTCCGGAGAAAATGCCAAAAGAGATAAAACTGATTGCTGTGGAGGTTGAAGATGTTGAAAGCTTCGGAGAGGAGTGCACTCCCAAGGTGAAAGAAGCTATACCCAAGGTTGTGGAGATGATCAAGAGAGACCTTCTCAAAAATTAAGTTTCTTCGAAAGCCTCTTCGAACAGCCCAGAATATTTCGATGGTCTAACAAGGAATTCAAGCTTGCTCAGATCTTTGACGAGCTTATACATCTCTTCGCCCCTCTTTAGCCCCAACTCCTTCGGAATCTTGGGCTTCATGAACCTTATTTCGGGAACCTCACCATACCTCTCGTTCTTTATCCATCCATCCTCAGTGTAATAGTAGCATGCTCCTCTAAGCCTTTCGTATGGTTCATAGTCCGATTTAAAGTCTCTGCAAACCCAATTCGTCATCCTCAGCTCCTTGTTGGATGGATTAATAGTTACGTGCCCATAGTTCGGCGGGATTATGACCTTGTCTCCAGCCTTAGCCTCAACGACGATGACATCAGTTATCTTGCCATCCTCAACCTTCTGAAGGAGGTATATCGCTTCCCCACTCAGAACCTCGTAGATCTCCGTGTAGCTTAAATTTCCTTCAGCTGGCGGATGGTAGTGACCGAATGTCTTTATGAATTCCTTGCCGATCTTGTTTGGAGGAATCACCGTCAGATCGAATCGCAAGCGGTGCTCCAAGATCCTCTCTCTATCGCTCTTGCTATAATAGAGGTCTCTGAACATGTAGTAAGCAGGAAAGTTCTCTCTAAGCTCTTCAGGAAAGGCTAAAACAGGTTTGAGATCTTCAGCCCACCTTATATCAGCCTTAAACTTTCTCCCAGCTATCTCGATCTCCATATGGATAATTCGCTTGAGCAACTTTTAAGGGTAACCGTTTTATCATCTATGTCCAACTGGGATTATGCTCGTAGCCCACACGCCAGATGCGGATGACGCTTTCATGTTCTATGCGATGATCGCCGGCAAGATAGCAACGAGGCTCAAAATCGAACATCTCATCGAAGACATCGAAACACTCAATCGGATGGCGTTCGAAGGAAAGCTGGATGTAACTGCCCTTTCTGTTCACGCTTACGCTTATTTGGACGATAAGTATCGCATGCTCTCCGCTGGGGCAAGCGTTGGAGAAGGCTATGGTCCGATAGTCGTCGCTAAGGAGAAAGTAGAGCTTCGCAACGTTAAGATCGCCATTCCGGGAAAATACACAACGGCAAATCTGTTGCTCAAGCTCGCAATCGGCGATTTTAAGGCGGTAGAAATGAGGTTCGATGAGATCATTCCGGCGGTTAATGCTGGTAAGGTGGATGCCGGTCTTCTCATTCATGAGGGACAGATAACGTATGAAATGCACGGACTCAAGAAGATCCTCGATCTCTGGGAGTTCTGGCATGATCAGACCGGTTTACCTCTTCCATTGGGAGTGAACGTGATAAACAGAAGAATTCCCGAGGAAGAGCAGAAAGAGTTTTTGAGGATTATGAAGGAGAGCATCCGCTACGCTTTGGAGAACGTAGATGAAGCCTTAGAGCATGCCATGAAATATTCGAGAGGCATGAACAGAGAGCTTGTAAAGAGATTTGCCCTGATGTATGTGAACAAATACACGTTGGAGATGCCACCGAAAGTCGTCAAGGCAATTGAAAAGCTCTACGATATGGCGGAAGAAAAAGGTATTCTGAGAAAGCCTAAGCTTGACATTTTGAGCTGATGACAACCATGAACTTCCTCTTCGGTGGAGGAGATATTTCGATTCTTATCTCCTTTATCAACTTATAGACTTTCCTCTTTCCTACAATCCTGCTTTCAACCATTCCGGCTCTCTCCAAGACGTTCAAGTGGTGTTTAGCGGTTTTTCCGTCAATTCTCAGTTCCTCCATTATCTCACTGACACACTTCTCTCCTTTTGATAGCAATCTCAAGATCTCCAACCTCTTTCTCGAACCTATCGCATCGAGGATCATCAAGTATAATATTCCTAAGAAAACTTATATTTATTTTTGTTCAATTATACGATATGGTCGAGCTTCCGAGTTCGAAGGATAAGAGGATTGTTGAATCTGGAGAGTTCGAGTTTGAGACCTATCTGAGCAAAGATGAGCTCGTTCGATTCCTGAGAAGCCTTGTAGATCAGATAGAGAAAGGGAACGAGATTGAGATATCTTCGGAGGACTGGGTGATAAGGTTCACCTTCACTGAGCCGATAGAGGTGGAAGTCGAGTTCGATGCTGATGCTAAGAAGCTTGAGTTCGAGATAGAGTTCAGGCAGAGGTCTAAGATAATAACGGGGTGAGTTCGTATAGACGTTGAGAGACTGAGGGAATTCGTGCTCAAAAGGAAATCAAAAGATGGAGGATTTGCATTCTGCAATCCCCTACCATCCTCTTTACCAGAAACGTTCTATGCTGTTTACATACTCAACGCAATAGGCGAGGAGATAGAGGACAAAGATAGGCTCGTCGAATTCCTGCTTGGAAAGCTAAATCCAGACATTTACTCTATCTTTTACGTTTACAGCACCCTCTCCATTTTAAACGAAGATCTACCAGATTACTCCGAATTCTTGCTCAAGAGACTCTATGAGGCGGCGAAAAGGAATCCTAATTCCAAGCTGAAGGGAGAGCACGGAATAACCGCTACATACTCCTTCGAGAATCCAAATATCCTTAGAGAGATATATATGATAGTCTCATGCCTGAGATTTTTGGGGAGAGATGTCCGCGGAGAGGTGAAGGATTTCGTCAGGTGTTTCAAGCGAAACGGAGGATACGGGATAGGAAGGGCAACCCTTAAGGACACATTTTATGCCGTTTCCGTTTTGAAAGAGAACGGCGACACTGTGAAGTTCGTCATGGAGCACGAATGCGAGAGCGGTGGTTTTTCAAAACATCCGCATTCATATCCACCATATTTGGAAGACACATACTACGCCATTTCGATTTTGAACTTGTTGGATCATAGATATAAAAGCGGAAAAACTGTTAAATACATCCTCTCGCTTCAAAACCCGGATGGAGGTTTTAGGAGAAGCATATACGGAGGAATATCCACGCTTGAAGACAGTTACTACGCGATAGCGAGCTTGAGGCTCATGGAGGTGGAAGAACGCTGAATATACTGCTTATAGGATTGGGTGGATTCGTAGGGGCGATTCTGAGATACGTAGTTAGCGGAATCGTGCAGGATGGGTTCGTAACCTTTCCAGTTGGAACCTTAGCTGTTAACACGATCGGAAGTTACTTTTTAAGCCTAACAATGTTCCTATCAGAATACACGGGCTTATTCAGCAGAGATGAGAGGATATTTCTAACAATCGGATTGTTGGGATCTTTTACGACAATGTCAACCTTCAGCTACGAATCCTTTAGACTTTTGGAACAAAGAGAAACCCTTTTATTCGTCCTCAACATCATAGCAACTGTATCGCTGACATTACTTGCAGTTTACCTCGGCAGAGCCACTGCCTTACTTATCTGGAGGCGTTGAGTATGGAGGATGCCATCCTGCTCAGGATCTTCATAGGAGAATCCGACAAATACGATGGCAAACCGCTCTACAAGTATCTGGTGGAGTTCTTGAAGAAAGAGGGGATAGCTGGAGCAACCGTTATAAGGGGAATCTACGGGTTCGGAAAGACGAGCATAATCAGATCTCCTTCAATTCTCAGGCTTTCCATCGATCTGCCGATAGTCATCGAGATCGTCGATACGAAGGAAAACATAGAGCGGATAAAGCCGAAGATCCTCGAAGTCGTTAAGGAAGGGCTCATAACAGAGGAGAAGGTCAAGGTTCTGATGTATAGAGGAAAGGATTAACCTCTCCCCAAAACCATGGTTCTAAATCTATCAGCAGCTCTTGCAGTGTAATTCGCTATCTCACCCAAGTGGGACACCCATTCCACCATCAGATGAACGTCGAGCGGATCCATCCCTTCAGCGTTGAAGAGCAAAGTATAGAGACCGATCTGAACGAGATCGCACTCGTGCTCAAGCTGTTCCACCTCTTTAACGTGCATCATCGCATCTTCCACTTCTTTCCTCGTGAAGGATGATGCCACGAGTCTCGAAATGTGATCCACGAGCTCCTCATACTTGTTGACAGTCTCCATAATCTTCGCAAGCAGTATGTCGAGTTCTCTCCAAATTTTCTCGGGCGCCTTGACACGCCTAAAGGTTACCATATGCCCGACATGCTCGCAGTAGTTTATTATTCCATCCTGAACCTCCAAGAAATGCAACAAATCGTGCCTATCGACTGGCAAAAGCAAAGATTTTGTCAAATTCGTTCTAATCTCTTCCTTTATCATATCGGCCTTATATTCAAGCTCGTCTATCTCCTCTCTTAACCTTTCAACCTTATCGAACTCACCCCTTCTGTAAGCTTCGAACTGCTTCTGGAGAAGACCTATCGCCTTTCCACATAACTCAGCATGCCTTCTCAAGGCTCCGAAAGGGGAATACCCAAAGACTTCCGAAACGCTCCTGACGAACTTCATAGGAATATCACCATCACAGTGTAGAGGGCTATCGCAAGTGCGGCTGCAACCGGCACGGTGAGCAACCAAGAGGTGATTATCTTCTTAATTATTTTCAAGTTTACGCTGGCCAAACCACCGGCCAAACCGACACCTATAACGCTTCCTACAAGAGTGTGGGTTGTTGAAATCGGCATACCGAAGTAGGATGCAATGAGCACAGTCGTGGCTGTCGAGAACTCCGCAGAAAATCCTCTCGTAGGAGTTAGCTCGGTGATTCTCTTACCTACCATCTCTATTACCCTGTAACCCCAAGTGGCGATGCCCACAGAGATACCGAGACCTCCAATGAATAGAATCCATGGAGGCATCTGCTGTCCCATGAAGCCTAACGCAGCTGCAATAGGCCCAGTTGCGTTTGCTACATCATTGCTTCCGTGTGCGAACGCTACGTAGCAAGCCGTTCCAACCTGAAGGTATTTAAAGATTCGCTCAACTCTGTAGATGTCATATTTTTCAAGAATGAGCAACCTAATTAGCGTGAATATGAAGAACGCTAAGATGGCTCCAAAGATGGGTGAGATTATCCAGCTCAGAACTATTTTAGTCATAACGTTCCAGTGTATGTCCGAAAGATCAAGATACCCCTGAGAAACGGCCGCCAATCCGAAACCGAGCATAGCTCCAACTATGGAGTGAGATGTTGAGATAGGGAGTTGGTAATACGTTGCAAGCGTGATCCAAAAGCCCGCCGAGAGCAGAGCTGCTAAAGCACCTATGACGACCAAATGGTAGTCGAGAGTATCTATCGGAACTATACCCTTAGCTATGGTGTGAGTAACGTTCTTTCCAAAGAAAACAGCACCGCAGAACTCCAAGAGCGACCCTATCACGACGATCTGCTTTAACGTTAACGCGCCACTGCCATAGGATGTCGCCATGGAGTTCGCGGCATCGTTCGCTCCGATGTTCCAAGCCATATACAATCCTGCAAAAATTATGAGGGCCAAGAGTAAATCCATAGGAGATGATGAAATAAAGAGTATTTTTTAGTTGCTAAATATTTCAACGAAAACTGTGAGATATCAAAAATATAACGAAAAATCATGGAGAATATACAATCAGCCGATACAAATGTGTCATCTAAGCTCGATTTTCTCCTCACGCACAATCTTACTTTCAATATTCTTCGTCTTAGAAAAAGATCTATATTTTCCTTTACTTATATATTCTTCAATTTTTCTAATAAATCTATCATTTGTTCTTATTACCGGCAGAATGGTAGTGTCCCCCCTTATGTCCTTGATCCTGTTAACATACTCAACGGTGTCGTCGTTGCCGTAGTAGAGAACCCAGTTTCTAAAGTCTCCAACCTCACAGAAGGATGCGTAGCTTATCAATTCTACTATCGCAAACTTTCCGTCGATTATACCATGGAGGGTATCGTAATCGACAAGGAAAAGTCTTCCGTTCGAATAAAAAAGCCTCTCAGCCTCAAGCGCAATCGCCTGCCGGACGAACTCGTCCAAGCTGAACTCTTCTGGCTCATCGAGCATCACTGGGCCAATGTAGATTATTTGATCCATAGCAAACAGTTGGCAGAATACTAATTAAAGCTTTTGCAATAGAGAACTCCAGCCGCAGTGGACTTCTATTTCTCCATCCCAGCCCACCTTAGGGTATGCGTTGTATATTTCGATCTCATCACCAATATCGATCTCCCTGTAAAGCTTAGTGTGCTCACCCCAAAGCAAAACCTTAATTCTGTCAGTTTCATCTGATATGAAGATCTCAGCCAAATCCTTTCCTTTAACAACCCTCAGTCCGTTTAGACCACTTACTCTACCCCTCAGATTGACCTTCTGCAAAGGGATGATCTTCGCTATAGGAGTGAACACGTTGGAGAAATCCATATCGACGTGATTGATAACCTTAAGTTCTGTAACAACGAACTCATCACCTCCAAAGCCCAAAGCTTCGATCACATCTCCCTTCTTAAGCTCTGCATTACATTTTAAAAAGCAGACCTTCACCGAGCCACCATGCTTCAGAGCTATCTTTGATCCGTTTCTTGCTAAAACGATTCCCCTGATCTTTTCCCTCGAATCCTCCAAGATTTCAACGTCTGAAGGATCGTTAACAGATATTTCGATGTCATCTCTCCTCTTTACGAATCCCTTCAGCCTAATCCTACAACCTTCCACAATATCTCCAGCTTTAACGAGTTCGGCCGAGTCGTTCCAGAATGTAACCCTAACTCTGGCGTTCTCATCCCTAAGAATTGCGTTAGCAACAAGTCCGCTCCTTCCGTTCTTCAGAAACTCCCTAACGCTCAAAACCTTTTCTATCACTCCTTCAACGACCACCTTTCCCCTCTTGTTCACCAATTCGCTGAGCTTAGTCGTGGGCATTTTGCCGAAGCTGTAATCGACCAAAAGCTTTAGGGTCTCCTCATCGATCAGATCTCCGAAGTGCTCCTTGAATTCTCGCAATCGCTTTTCGTATTCGTCCATCATGATTCAGTTGAAATTCCAACCGATATAGTTAACGCTTATAATCGACCATTACGAATATTGTTTATGGAAACTATCACATCGCAGGAGATGGCGGTCATCGATACGAACTGCGAATACTTCGGTCTTTCGAGGCTTCAGCTGATGGAAAACGCTGGAAGGGGGCTTGCGGATGAAATTCTCAGGAGATCGGAACCTTGCAGGGTGGCGATATTCGCAGGCTTGGGGAACAACGGTGGAGATGCTTTCGTTGCGGCGAGGTTTCTGAAGGATTACGACGTCGAAATTTACCTCATGGGCTCGGCTAAGGATATAAAGACGGACATAGCGATGAGAAACTTTCAGATTTTAAAGAATGCTGGCTTCAAGATAATCGAGGTTAGGGATTCGTCTTTGCTGAAGGAAGTCGATGCAGACATAGTTGTAGATGGTATGCTCGGAACAGGGGTAAGGGGAAAGTTGAGACAACCTTACGCTAAGGCTGTCGAGATCATAAACGAGTCGGATGCTACGGTTTTCGCTGTGGATGTTCCAACGGGATTAAATCCCGACACTGGGGAGTATGAGGAGTCTGTTAAAGCTGACTACACCGTCACGTTTCACAGGGCTAAGCCGGGGCTCCTAAAAGCCAAAGAAGTCGTTGGGGAGCTGATAGTCAAAGATATAGGTATTCCCAAAGAGTTCGAGATGCTGATCGGGCCGGGAGAGGTAAAGCTGACTTACAAGCGATTTGAAGCAGGACATAAGGGAAATCATGGTAGAATCCTGATAGTAGGAGGCGGAGAATATACGGGTGCACCAGCTCTCACCGCGCTCGCATCGTTATACGCCGGAGCGGACATAGCAACTTTGGTTGTTCCTGAGAGAATATACCCCATAATTGCGAGTTTCTCGCCAAATTTAATCGTTAGAAAGGTTGAAGGTGATGCGGTAACTCTTAGGCATTTGGACGAGATAGTCGAGATAGCCAGAAGGCACCACGTCGTCGTTTTGGGTATGGGGGTTGGAAAGAACGAGGAGTTCAAAGACTTTGTTGTGGAATTTTTGAAGCATGTGAGTAAGGCGGTGCTCGACGCGGATGGGATAATTTCAGACATCCCGGAGGATGTAGAGTGCATTCTAACGCCTCATGCCGGAGAGTTCAAGAGAGTTTTCGGATTGGAAGCGAGCGTTGAAAATGCTAAGAAGGTTGCGGAGAAGATAAACGCGGTGATCCTGCTCAAGGGCAAAGAGGATATAGTTACGGACGGATGTAGGGTTAGGATAAACAGAAGCGGGAACGCTGGAATGACCGTCGGTGGGACTGGGGATGTTTTGGCAGGAATAGCTGGTGCGTTCTTCGCTCTGAACGATGCGTTTTGGAGTGCATGCGCTTCGGCATTCGTAAACGGAAAGGCGGGAGAGCTATGCTTCGATGAGCTCGGCTACAACTATACGGCAATGGATCTGATCCGCCAAATTCCAAAGGCTATAAAAAATGCGTTGGAATTTTAATCTTGCTCAGTTTTAACCCTCTCAACTATCATCTTTCCGGCAACTATCTCATCTACGCTGTGGATAACCGCTCCCAAATCCTCTATTACCTTCTTTATCTTTTCGAAGTCCATATCATCGCCAACTATCGTGATCTTGAGCGTTTCGGTATTCTGATCCATCTCAGAAAGGCTGAGGTTCACACCCTCCACGTTCTCAACCTCGCTGAGCCTTAAAGCGAGTATTATGTTGCTCGGTTCGTGGGGCTTTAAAACATCCAGCACGAGCCTTCTCAGCCCTGCCACATAATCATGTCTCAGCCAAACTATTTAACTCTTGCCCCTTAAATATTTATAATTTTTATATTTTTAATATATTCTCTCAAAAAGCTTTAATATCTTGCAGTGTTCATAAGGATTGGTGGGCTAGGCCGGGGGGTTCGGCGTCCCCTGTAACCCGAAACCGTCGATACGCGGGGGCCGAAGCCGAGGGAAGGCCCGCCGAGCGGAAATCACCAGTCCGATCCGATCTCGCAGAGTCCCCGTCCCGAAGGGTCGGCGGTCACGGTAGGTGCATTTGGAGGAATGCACCGCCGTGTTTGCCGGGGGGACCGGCCCAGGCCCGGAAGGGAGCAGGCTTACCCCGGACGACCGGCGCTTTCGGGGGTGCGGGGAGGAGAGGTCGGATCGGACTGCTTTCCGTTAGGCGGGTCGACCCGAGGCGTGCCCACCATTTTTATTATTAGAGCAATCCTTCAAATTCCAAAATCTTCTTAGCCCATCTTAGTTTTTTTAGCTTAATTCCTTCCGCTCTCTCAAAATCAAAGCCTACAAGCTTTATGCATTTAGCGTTAAACATTTTTGCAATAATAGCAGCACGATCGCCATCCGTAAAGCCTCCAAAGTTGTATATTCTATCGAAGGGCTTGGATTGCGTTGTAGCTACGAATCTACTGAGTTTTGGAACAACAGATTGAATTCGATGGATGTTATCACCATGAGCGTGCAGAACCAAGATGCATCCTTGCTTTTCAAGCTCGATTAAAAGTTCATCCGGTTCTTCCATATCCGTAACGTGAATGTCTGAAATAAAATTAGGCATGAGATCTCTAATCTTTAAGATAGACTTGCCAGCCGTAATCTTGACCCAGTTTGAATCTTTCAAAGTTTCAACATCGGCTTCATCGACTGCTCCGCCAATTATGAGAACTTCTTTATCTTTGATCTTTTCAAGCAAAATCGAGCTATCCAATAGTTTCCCCCAGCCCAATTCGTATATTAGCTCTGCTGCTCTTTCGTCATATTCTCTACTAAATCCAAAATCTGATAGAATATTAGGGTAAAAATGGTTTAACCAGATCTCAATGTCCATAAAATTAAAAATTAACTCTCAAGTCTCTTTATTCCAATTGCGACTTTCATTCCCTCAATATCCCACTCTTTGATGTAACCTTCCCTCGGTTTACCAAATTCTAACTTGACCGATCTCGTTTCGTGCTTTATGTAATCTTCCCACCCTTCGACAAGCTTCGGATCGATGTCTACAACGCTCTCTATGAACTCCTCGACATTCAGATCGAGCTCCTTTCTCATCTCTTGTATTCTTCTCACGACTTCTCTCGCAAAAGCTTCCCTCTTTAGCTCCTCATCAAGCACAGTGTAGACGTAAACCATACCCCTTGAGAATTCGGCGTACTCATACCCTTCGGGAATCTTGTATTCCACAATCAGAGCTTCATCCACGCTAAACTTCATACCATCGAACTCGATCTCACCTTTCGTCAGTATCTCAGCGATTTCGTCCTTGCCCAAGCTATCGACAAACTTTGCAAAGTCCTTAATTCTTCCCTTAAGCTTCGGTCCTAAAGCTTTGTAGTTCGGTTTAACCGCCACATCCTTCTCGAACTCCCTGACGACTTCAACCTCCTTCACGTTGCACTGTGACTTGATGATTTCCTCAAGCATTTCGACCGCCTTTTTGACGTCCTCGTCCTTCGATTCCACGATCATCTTTCTCAAGGGCCATCTCAGCTTCCTTTTGGCCTTCTGCCTCGCGTTGCTCGCCGCTTCGAATATCTCTCTCACTATGTCCATTGCCCTCTCCAATTCTTCATCTATCAAGCTTTCGTCCGGCTTCGGATAGCTCTCGAAGAATATCGACTCCTCAGCATGCTTAAACTCCTTTATGAAGTGTTGATATATCCACTCAGCCAAGAACGGAGCGAACGGAGCTATTATCTTTGCGGTCTTCTCCACTATCCTGAGTATGACCGTGTATGTCGCAAGCTTTGCTGGAGAATCCTTCTCCTCCCAGACCTTCGGTCTTATGAGCTGGATATACCACCTGCTGAAGTCTTCAACCACGAAGTCGAAGAATGCCCTGACAACCTTGTGGAGATGGTAGTTCTCCATCGCCTCAACCGCAAGCTTGTTGAAGCTCTCAAGCCTCGATAGGATCCACCTGTCTTCCACGCTAAGCTCGACCTCATCGAGCGGAAGCTCCCTATATTTGTCGAGACTCATGTATGTGTAGGCAAATCTAACAGCATTCCAGTATATGTTGAGCATTCTGAGAACATTCCTCGCATCCTCCCAGCTGAAGCGCAAATCCTCCCACAATGCAGATGAGAGAACATAGAGTCTGAATCCGTCAACTCCTATCTTCTCAACCACTTCTTCCGGCTCCACCACGTTGCCTAAGCTCTTGCTCATTTTCCTGCCTTGCTCATCCAAAGTGAATCCGTGCATTAGCACGGTCTTGTATGGAGCTTGCCCGAACGCTATCACGCTCGCCCCAAGTTGGGAGTAGAACCATCCTCTCGTCTGATCGTGTCCTTCGGTGATGAAATCGGCAGGCCAAATCTTTCTAAACTCCTCTTCGCTCATCTTGAACGGAAACTTCAGCGTTCCCCAGCTAGCAACACCGCTGTCAAACCATACGTCGAAGACGTCCTTAACTCTACGCATCGTTCCTCCACATTCACACTCGAACGTGACCTCGTCTATCTTCGGGCGGTGAAGATCGAGATCGTTCTCCCAAGGAACCTCCTTTATGCTTCCAACTACCTTCCATTTTCCGCATTTCTCGCAGATCCAAACGGGAATCGGGATTCCCCAGTAACGTTGCCTGCTTATGCACCAATCCTTCGCGTTGCTGACCCAATCCTTGAACCTCGACGCTCCAGCCCATTCTGGAACCCATCTAACCTTGTCTATTTCTTCAAGCATCTTATCCTTCAGCTTTGATACGGCTAAGAACCACTGCTCAGTTGCACGATAAATTATGGGCGTCTTACACCTCCAGCAGTGCCCATATCTGTGCGTAATCGTCTCTTCAGCCAAAAGCAAACCTTTCTGCCTTAAATCTTCTATTATAACCTTGTTAGCTTCAAAAACGTGCATTCCCGCATACTTTCCAGCCTTTTCGGTGTAAACACCTCTGTCGTCAACAGGATTGAAGACTTCCAAACCTACTTGAACTCCCAATTCGTAGTCCTCCAAACCGTGCCCCGGAGCTATATGAACACAACCGGTGTTCTCAGCGGTAACGAAGTCCGCGATATAGACAGCATGCCTCCAGTTCTTCTGAATTGGCACCTCATCAGCCAAAGGATGCTCATATTCAAGTCCGACGAGA
This sequence comes from Archaeoglobaceae archaeon, assembly GCA_027064525.1. Lineage (GTDB taxonomy): Archaea > Halobacteriota > Archaeoglobi > Archaeoglobales > Archaeoglobaceae > WAKM01. The sequence continues at coordinate 8,280 of JAMOPJ010000033.1, read as the reverse complement.
TCCTCGCCCAAATACGTCTCCACGATCTCCCAGAGCTCATAACCCCCTTTTCTGAGAACATCATCCGCAAGCTCCTTTGCTAAAATTAGGTATTCTATCTTCCCATCTCTTAAAGCCTTGAACTTGGCGTATTCCAATGAGGGATGAACAGCAACGGCCATGTTGGCTGGAAGAGTCCAAGGTGTGGTTGTCCAGATCACTATGAACGTGTCCTCCTGCCCCTTAATCGGAAACTTGACGTAGATGGACGGATCGGTCTTGTCCTTATACTCCACCTCAGCATCAGCCAAAGCTGTCTCACAACGAGGACACCAATTCACAACCCTCAACTTCCTCTCAAGCAAACCCTGCTCGTATGCACGCTTTATGCACCACCAAGCGGAATCAATGTATTCCGCCTTTATCGTCATGTATGGATTTTCCCAATCCATCCAAACGCCCAAGGCCTTGAACTGTTCGGTCATCATGTCCTTGTTCTTCAAAGCGTATTCCATGCACTTGGCGACGAATCTGTCTATTCCGTAGCTCTCTATATCCCTCTTCGTTTTGAAACCTAACTCCTGTTCGACTTTAACTTCGATGGGCAGACCGTGCATGTCCCAGCCCGGAGTGTCTGCAACCTTAAAACCGCACATTCGTTTGTATCTCAGAATCGTGTCCTTGATCACCTTGTTCCATGCGGTTCCCAAATGAATTCTGCCGGTCGTGTATGGTGGTCCATCGACGAAGAAGAATTTCTCCTTTCCCCTCTCTTTTACCTTGCGATAAATCTGATGAGAATCCCAGAATTCGCTAATCTCCCTCTCAATGTCTTTGGGTGAATAGATGCTCGGGAACATGCTTTCTAAGCTCTGGCAGACGATTAAAATACTTATCGAATAGACAAAATCAGCAATGGTATGCTCCCCAGAGCAACAACGGATGTCCAATCCCAACCTAAAAGCCGGGACATTTGTAGCGGAGAATAATACCCGGCTTGTATCTCTTTTATCGCATCCGCCTTCTCCGACAACGTGCTAAAAGTCATGAGTCTAAGGCAATTCCTATAGTTGAGCCAATCGTCTGATGCTAAAATACAAGAGACCTATAATGCTCTTCCCACGACATGAACTACAGCGAGATCAAGAATGGATCTCCAGAGCTATTGGGTCTCATAGTTTGAATCAGCGGGTTCGAGCTCTTCATCGCGATCGCTCAGCGTAGAGCTACCCTCATCATCGAAAACATTTAACCTTTAAGAGTAATAAACTTTGAGGATGATGAAACCGCCAGAATCCGAGCTAAGGCGATGAGGATCGTGGAACCCTCTGATCGATGAATCTCCTTATCTTAACCTTTAACAACGACAGATATCCAAGCTCTAACGAGCAAACTTTGTTGAACTCCGTTCTATCCACATCGATCCTATCGCATAGATAGGTTACACAAGTCCCCTCCCTTGCCCTAAGCATGCAACCGTTCTTCCCACAAAAGAAGCAAAGTTCTTCTTTAAACCTTTCCTTTGGAAATTCAACGCCCAACAGCAGATTTATCACCAAGATAATCTCATCGTATAGATCTTCAACCCATCTCCGACAACAACTTCCAGTCTCCAACGCACACTGCTTGCAGATTTCCGTGATTCCAGTGGAGCGCATGTATCTCCAAGTTTCATCTATTGCCTCATCGAGCTTGCGTAGGATTTCATTGTATCTACTCTTCAACTCGTCCCCAAATCGATTATAAATGACTTTTGCGAGCGTAATTCTATCCTCAACGCTCACGAAATTCTTATCTTCGAGGAGTTATATTTACGTTTGTGAGAGTAGTTTTCAAAAGTGACAGGAGATTTGAGTTCGAGAGATTTAAGAGGTTCGAGCTCTCCGGAAAGATGAAGCTGATTTTTATAATACCCGTCCTTGGAGTATTCGCCTTCTGGTATAACTGCTATCTCATATCCAAATACGGATTCTGCATATCCACGGCATTCTGGATATTCTATGCATGCTATTTCACGGTGATATATCCTATCATATTGATTTACCAGTCGACGAAACCTAAAACCTACGAAATCACTTCGACTGGTATTCGAATAAACGGGCAACTCATCCGTTGGAAGAACTTCAAGAGGATAAGGGCCGAAGGGGATTTCGTGGTGCTTGAGAGGCACATCGGAATACCGATAGTTCTCCCAAAGATATTTAAAGAAGATTTGGAGAAGGTGTGGAGGTCAGAACGGGACTCTCTCATCACGCATCAGTAAGGAGGTCCATCATCATCCCATATCAATCTACTCTCAGAATCCTTATAGTGTTTGTCCCAACCTCAGCCGGCCTGCTTTCCGTTATCATAATCGTGTCCCCCGACTTCAACAGACCAAGATCCTTGAGAAGCTTCATAATATTCGTCTCATCAAACCCCTCCTCAAGTAAAAATGGCTGAACGCCGTATGAGAACATCAAACCTCCGCAAGTCCTTTCGTTATCACTGAATGCCAATATCCACTGCTTTGGCCTAAATCGAGAGATAAGGCGAGGAGTTCTGCCTGTCTTAGTAGGCGTAACTATGAACTTGACGTTAACGATTCTCAAAGCCTCGATTATCCCTACGGAAATCGCATCCTTTATCGTTCCACCCTTCCGTATCTCCTCAACATCCAGAGTTGGCTTCAGATACGTTTCCGTAGTTCTCGCGATCTTAGCCATCATCCTAACAGCATCAACAGGATACTTTCCAACCGCCGTTTCCTCGGAAAGCATCACTGCATCGCTCCCATCCAAGATCGCGTTGGCAACATCCGTCACCTCAGCCCTCGTAGGCATCTTATCAGTAGTCATCGATTCGAGCATCTGCGTGGCGGTTATCGCTGGCTTTCCTTCATAATTAGCTTTCCTTATCAACTTCTTTTGAATTATCGGGAGTTTTTCGATCGGGATCTCGACGCCCAAATCGCCTCTGGCTATCATTATGCCATCCGAAGAACTCAGGATCTCGTCGAAGTTCTTGACAGCATCAACCCTCTCAATCTTTGCTATTACGAACATCTCCGAACGTTTTTGAACGAATCTCTTGACTTTGATTATGTCGTAAGCAGATCCGACAAAAGAAACCCCTACTGCATCAAAACCGAGCTCGATCATGAATTCGAGGATTTCAAAATCTCTTTCAGTTAAGGCTTCGAGGGGCAACTCTGCCTTCGGAACGTTTATCCCCTTCCTGCTGAACAGTTTGCCCCCAACCAAAACTCTACAGATAACATCCCCGTTTTTGACATCTTCAACTTTCAGCTTGATGTATCCGTCGTTTAGATGGATCACATCACCCTTACTCACGATCTTCGGAAAATCCTTGAACTCCACCGGTATTTCAGTATCGTTTCCCTCGATATCCCTTGTAGTGAGCACAACCCTCCGACCTCTGTTCAGAATTATCGGCTCTTTTTCAAGCTTTCCGATCCTTATCTTTACTCCGGGTAGATCACCCAAAATCGCAACTCTCCTTTCAAGCCTCTCCGCAATAGATCTTATTCTCTCAACGACCTTGGCATGTTCCTCAAAACATCCATGGGCAAAGTTTATCCTTGCAATGCTCATTCCCGACCTTATAAGCTTTCTCAAAACCTCCTTTGAGTTTGAAGATGGGCCTATCGTAGCTATTATCTTCGTCTTGTGAGCTGAAAGCATCATAAAAATTCCTATTTAAAAGCTAAAAGCTTGATGGTTCAGTAAGTGACCCTTCCCCGCCCTAACCAGTAGATGACAAAGTTCGAATTTTGGCAATCAAGTCTTTATAAAGCCTTATAAACTCATAGACTTTGTTGGTTGCCAACTTTTCCATTTACTGTAAAAAGCGAACCTTCTTAGCGACAGAAGGTAAAGGAACTTGGACTCCAACCTCTGTTCGGATTGAAAAGGCTTGAATAATCGAAAATTGAGAGATCATGAAAAATTTTAATTACCTGAAGTATCTCAGATCCTCGTCGCTCTTCCACTGTTGCATAACTGCTTCCTGCATCTCCTTTATCTGAGCTATGAGCTTCTCCATCTCCTTGGCCCTTTCATCCAACGCGTCAACGCTCACCTTGAGGTTGAGCATCCTCATCAGCACTTCGAGAACGGCTTTCGCGCTCTTTGGATCGACCATGTAGCCAGATGTGACACCCATAAGGCATGCTGCTTCAATTCCTTCGAGCTGTGAGACTCCCAAAAGCAGACCGGAAGCTCCTATTATCCCACCGCTCGGCTCTCCTCTCTCAATTTTGACGCCGTAGCTCTTTAATTCCTCAACGAGTTTGAGGCTGTTTGCCGCTCCGATCACGTATGGCTCCTCGACGAGCTTACCTACTCCATAACCTCCCAATGTATATATCCTAACCGCTCCGAACCTTTTCGCAACATCGATGTAAGCGTTCACGAGTTCGAAGTGACCTTCTCCGTTCATGCTTTGGAAATCTCCAACGAGTATGAGGAGATCGGGCGAGTCTCTATCGGACTTGTAAGCGTAGACCTCGTTTTTCGGCAGTCTTATCGTTCCGTCTTCGTTCACCATGACTTGAGGGGGAAAGTGGTGCGAATATATTTCGACAACCTTCTCAGCTTTCAGCTCCTTAACCAAGTGATCCGCCACAAGCTTTCCAACATGCCCTATTCCCGGCAACCCTTCGATGAATACCGGTTTCTCCAAGCCCACGTCTTCGGGCTGCTTCAAATAGCGAACATCAACTCTCTTTAGCATGATGCCACCTCCCTATGCTAAAAAATCCGACCTCCTTTCTAAGCTTCCTCCTATACTTACCGTAAGGATCTTCGGGGGAGAACTTTGGCGGGATCGGCATGTAAGTTTTGTTGCCGCATTTCGGGCAAACATCCTTGAGAGTGTATCTCCCGCAATTCGGACACTTTCTCATTCTAACCTTCATGCCGCTTCCCTCACGAAGTTGCCGTAGCCTCCCAATTTCTTAATCGTCTTTAGAACCTTGTTGACCGCATCTTTAAGCGTCTTCTCAGCAACTTTGTAGTCTTCAGCCTCGACCACGATCCTATACTTCGGAGCGCCGATGTATTCAACTGTGATCTTTACACCTCCCTTCGCCGCCTTGTAAGCTTCCATCAAAGCCTTCTTTATCCTCTCGATGCCATCCGGAGCCAAGCTCTTCAGTTCGAAGTATCCCCTAACCTTAACCCTCGGAGGCTTTACGTTCTCTCTCGCTATCTCCGCTATCGCTTTAGCGAGCTCCTCTCCAACTATCGGCACCAAAACCTCATAACCTTCAAAAGCCGCCTCCTCAAAGGCCTCGTAAATGGTGTCATATTCTTTAATGAGTTTCTTACCAACCTTGACGAGCTCCTCATGGCTCAAGCCAACCTTCTCCCCGGCTATCTCAAGCCATTTAAACGCCCTAAGCTCACTCTTCCACTGTTGCCACTTCTCCTTCTTCTGCCTTTCGGTAACATCCTTAATGGACAAATCGATGTGACCTCTTTTAGGATTCACGCTCAAAACCTTGCAGACGACCTTTTGCCCCTTCTTGACGTAATCTCTGATGTCCTTTACCCAGCCCGGTGCAACCTCACTTATGTGAACCATACCTTCTTTATCTTCATACTCATCTAAAGAAACGAAAGCACCGAAATCGAGAACCCTCGTAACAGTCCCTATAACTATCTCACCGGGTGAAGGATAACCGTCCCTCTTTATCATCAACTTCTGCTCCTCGCTCATCCCAAGGTGCTCGACTTTAGGTAATTTAAATCCTTTCGTCGAACTCGATCCTTCAATCATTATAATTTTTAATCGTTTTATTTTTTTGGAAAAATTTATATATGTTGCCGTCAATAACGGTATTAAATACGGAATAAAGTTCGGAGTTAATTCCGGTGTAAATAGTTAGTTTAAAAACTCGGGGGAGGGGAGGTATGTGTTTGATAGGGTCATATTCGCTACGGATTTTTCGGAATATACTGAAAAAATAACAAATATTTTAAAAACGTATAAAGATTTATTCGGGGAAGTTATTCCGGTTAGAGTTGTCAATATAAATAAAACGGTGAAAACTATATTCAGTGAAATCGATGAGTGGATACGTAAAGAAAAGGAAATCGCTGAAAATAGGCTACTCGAGCTAGCGGATCGATTGCAAGAGGCGGGTATCAGCGTCGATTGGTTCTACATACCCGTTGGAGATCCCGCAACCGAAATCGCTCGCGTTGCCGAAAAGGTTGGAGCTTCTCTGATCATAATGGGTTCTAGAGGAAACAGCGTCTTGAAAACTATTCTGCTTGGTAGCGTTGCGGAGGGCGTTCTAAGAAAGTCGAGAACACCCGTGATAATCGTCAGAGGTGATAATCCAAATATATTTGATAAAATTTTATATGTCCATTATCCACTTGAAGTGGACGAACGCGTGCTGGATCATATAGACGCTATGGCTAAAGCGGGAAATAAGAAGATCGTGCTACTTAACGTCGTTGCTCCAATGTTACCTCCCGAATCCACGAGCAACTTGATGATCAGAGAATACGAAAGAGCCAAAGAGATTTTGGAAGAGCTGAAAGACAGATTTGCGGAGAAGAACATAGACATAAAGGTTATCGTAAAATTTGGACGGCCATCTAGGGAAATACTAAGAACTGCCCAAGAGGAAAAAGTGACTATGATCGCACTTAGGCCACAGATCAAAGGAGGATCTCTCAGCAGCACGACTAAGATCATCGTAAGAATGTCGAATGTTCCGATCTTCGTTTGGAAGAGGTGATGGTTTTGGCTCTCCCATGTTCGATCGGCTCATACTGTTTTCCGTGCGTTTCTGGTTTATGCCCGTTTGGGAAGGACTTCATGACGGATTGCTATCCATTACTTCCAAAGGAACAAAAACAGCTGTTCGAATATCTCTTTGAGCTCAGGCTTAAATCGGTTAGAAAATTTGCAGTCTTAGTATTCTCGAGGTGATATTATATGTTCAGAAAAATTCTTTTTCCAACAGATTTTTCTAAATTCGCAATCGATGTTTTTAAGAATATTCCTAAGTTGAAGAATATGGGCGTTGGTGAGATCATCCTCATGCATGTAATAGACATAGCCAAGATACTCGGTATTGGAAACGATTTTGATTTCTGTTCGTGGATAAAGTGTGAGGAACGGAAGAAACTGGGAAACCTATCGAGGTTGGCCGAACTTTTACAGAAACACGGTTTCAATGCTAAATACACACTGTCGGTAGGTGACCCGGCAACGGAAATCGTAAACATCGCTACAAAGGAAAATACTTCTGTAATTCTAATAGGGTGCAGGGGAAAGAGCATAACCAAGGATATTCTTATAGGAAGTGTCTGTGAGGGCGTTATAAGAAAGTCTAAAACATCCGTTTTAGTCGTGAAGAATCCTAAGAAGTTATCAAATTTGTTCAGTAAAATAGTATATGCTCACGATCTTTCTCGATATTCCAACGAAATTTTTGAGTGTGTAAAGCGTGTGGCACTTCAGAATGAGAGTGAAGTAATAATATTACACGTTTTGGAGAACAACATGTATCAATCGGCAGTGAAGTCGAAAATAAATTACATCAAAAATCAGCTTGAAAATTTGGGTATAGATGCGGATGTTATCATAGCGTATGGAGTCCCGCACAGAGAAATCCCAAAAATTTCTGAAGAACAAAAAGCGAGCGTAATTGTGGTTGGCTCTAGGGGTTTAGACGATAGCCTACCCATCGGAACAGTCACGGATTCTGTAATAAGATACTCGAAGATACCTGTTCTTATGTATAAATTTTTAATTTGATTATTCTCACCATCAAGTGTCAAATTTCTGATCTCCGGTCTGCACGTTTTTCTAACACGATTGTGGATATTGGTTGTGACGCCACGTTGTGGATAATTTAAATACCTCGTTACATCAATACTTGGAGCTACTTGGATATTATTCCTATTAATTATTTAAATTATTGTTGATTAAATTATAAATAGTTAATCTTAAATTATTTATTTACCACTAACAAAGGTGTCAGAAACGGAGTAAAATTCGGAGTTAAAAACATCGGAGGTGAGCTTATGGTATGGTGGTTCTGGCCTCTGTGCTTATTTCTGCTAACTCTGGCGATAGGTATCGTGGCGCCGATATCTGGAGTTGGAGGAGGAGTTCTGTTCGTTCCGCTGACGACAGCGTTCTTTCCGTTCCACGTGGACTTCATAAGAGGTGCCGGACTGATAATGGCTCTCACAAGTGCTCTTTCGTCCGCTCCGCAGCTCGTTAAGAGAGGATTGGCGAACCTGAGGATCATGGCTCCCGTAGTGATCGTGTCAA
>JAMOPJ010000032.1 GCA_027064525.1 Archaeoglobaceae archaeon | reverse complement strand
CCTATATCTCTTAAATAATCCAGATTCTAACGCTATCTTCTCTAATCCCTCTAACTTCTCCCTTAAATCCATAATGTAGTAAATTATTACTACCCCATATAAATCTTTCTGTTAAAGGGTCAGCACCTAACGATGTGAAGCCAGATGTGATCATACACACGGCAGCTTTAACAGATGTTGATAGATGCGAGGTCGATAAGGATTTAGCTTACAAAATAAACGTTGAAGGGACTAAAATTATAGCAGAGATGGCAAGAAAATTTAATTCCTTCTTAATATATATTTCAACTGACTACGTCTTTGATGGAAATAAAGGCTTATACAAGGAGGATGATGAAACTAATCCTGTGAATTATTACGGTTATACAAAGCTGTTGGGAGAAAAATACTGTCAAGACTTCTGTATTGCGAGGACTTGTGTTATATATGGAGCTAAGCCAGCAAGCGGTAAGGTTAATTTTGCTTTATGGTTGATCAACAAGCTTGAGAAAGGGGAAAGTGTTAGAATCGTCACCGACCAATATATTACACCAACACTAAATACCAATCTTGCTAAGATGTCGTTAGAGATTGCTGAAAGAAGACTTAAGGGTATTTTCCATTTAGCTGGAGCTACAAGGGTTTCAAGGTTTGAGTTTGCTAAAGAAATTGCAAGAGTATTTGGATTGGACGAGAGTTTAATTATTCCTTCAAGGATGAATGAGATAAACTGGATTGCAAAAAGACCTAAGGATTCATCTCTTGATACATCAAAAGCCACAAAATATTTGAATGAGAAACCCTACGAGTTGAAAAAAGCTTTAAAAGTGTTGAAAGAAGAAATATTTAGGTGATTAATATGCCGAAAGTTATCGAAGTTATATACGAGAATGGAGTTTTTAGGCCTCTTGAGAAGGTTGATTTAAAGGATAAAACGAGGCTGAAGATCGCGATTACAAAAGACAGGAAAGATGTTGTGAATTTATACAGGGGAATTTTTGGGAAAGCGAAGGTTGACGAATTAAAGGAGTTTGAAGAGGAGGTTATGATGTGATAATGGTAGATACAAATGTTTTCTACAATTTTCTGTTCGAAACGGAGTTGACCGAAAAGGCAACCAGAATATTTGAACTTGAAGAACCGCTCTTCACGTCTTTTACGGTGATAAACGAAACACTTTACGTAATCTCAAGAAAGATTGCCGAAAGAAAGTTTGGCATCAGATCTTACAGGAGATTTAGAGAGTTCGTGTCCAGCAACGGTTATGAACACTTCTTAGAAGAATTAACGAAGTTCTTTAACCTACTGGACGATTTAGGCATCACGGTTCTGAGGGATTATCAGAATACCTCTGAAGTCTGGGAGCTAATGAAAAATTACAACCTCCTACCGAACGATGCTTTGATAGCTGCGACGTGCAAGCACTACGGGATAAAGAAGATTGCCACGTTTGACGGGGATTTTAAGAGGGTCAATTTTCTTGATGTGGTGGAGGTGTAACCATGCTTCCCGGAATTGTTATCAAACCTTTGAAGAGATTTGCAGATGAAAGAGGGTTTTTCACCGAGATAATGCGTAAGGACTGGGATATATTCCAGAATGAAATAGTTCAAGCCAATCTGTCAATTACTTATCCCGGTATTGTAAGAGCCTGGCACAAGCATGAGAGGGGGCAGGTTGATTACTTCGTTTGTATTAAGGGAGCTATCAAGATCTGTGCCTATGATGACAAGACAGCGCAAGAGTTAGCTGAAATTATTTCGACTGGTGAAAATCCTCAGATAGTGAGAGTTCCGGGACATTATTGGCATGGATTTAAGGTTGTTGGAAATGAGCCAGCAATATTAGTCTACTTTGTAAACAGACTATACGATTACGAGAATCCAGATGAAATCAGAAAACCTTGGAACGATCCAACGATTGTGCCCAAGATTATAAACGGAAGAAGAGACGATCCTCGCTGTAATAAGCCGTGGGACTGGTTTTTATCCACCACACAAGTGATGGATTCTACGTAATGTAATGCCATCTTTTTAGGACAAGAACGACAGTTTTATTAAACTCTCTTTGAATTGAGAGGTTATGCATAGATTAATTCGAAAGCTCAGAGATCCTCTTTACAAAATTCGATATTCTTAATGCTTTCGAGTATTACTGGAGCTGGAACTATTATTAAAAACCACAAAAAGCATCTAAAAAATGAAGGAGGTTAAATAGAATGAAAATCTGGATACCTAAAAACAGAGAAGACTTACGGAAACACTTAAGCGATCCTCTTTTCAAAAACGCATACTTTTTGATGCTGTCATCGATAACATCTGCCGGTTCAGGATTCTTCTTCTGGCTTATTGCTGCAAGGTTTTATTCTGCTGAGGATGTTGGCTTAGCATCAGCTATAATCTCCGCCATGAATTTCATCTTAATACTTTCACTACTTGGATTTGATATCTCCTTAATTAGATTTTTACCTGAAAGAAAAGATAAAGTAAAATTTATAAATACTTGTTTTACAATTTCTTCCATCGTCTCTTTTTCTCTAGCATTGATATTTATTACAGGAATAAACATATGGAGTCCTTCTTTAAGCATCATGATTGAAAAAAAGATGTTTCTCTTTCTGTTTTTTTTATATACTTCCGTAATACCTCTGGCATCTTTACAAAGTAGAGGTATATTTGTTGGATTTAGAAAAGCAGAATATTCGTTTATACTAACCGTTGTAACCTTTGCTCGAATTGGAATTTTACCTTTCTTGACTACTTTTGGAGCTTTGGGGATCTATTTGTCTTATGGTTTAACACCACTTCTAGCCTTTCTGATTGGAATTTTCTTAATTTCAAGGATTCTACCATATAAACCAATTCCAACAGTAAGAAAAGACATTATCAACGAAATCTTTCACTACACCCTGGGAAATTACATCGCCGGGATTTTCCAATTCTTGCCGAATGTTATACTTCCGATAATGGTCTTAAACGTTTTAGGAGCTGAACAAAACGCCTACTTTTTTATAGCATGGTCGGTTTCTAACTTATTGGCTATTATCCCCGGTGCCGTTTCAACTTCATTGCTTGCTGAAGGTTCCTACGAATATGAGAAACTTGAGTGGAATATAAGGAAAGCTGTGATGTTTACTTTTGTTTTGATTGGAGTTGGTATACTAACGATCTTTATCTTAGGGGATCGTATACTATGGATATTTGGTGAAAAATACGCTGAAAAAAGTTTTGATATTTTGAAAGTTCTTGTGCTTGGGGCGGTTCCATTCTCTGCAAATACAATATATGCTTATGTTAAGCGTGTTCAGAAAGAAATCAAGCCCGTAATTTTTGTTTATAGTTGTATATCCATACTAACGTTAGTAGGGAGTTATTTACTAATGACTAAGTATGGTATTATTGGGGTTGGATTTGCGTGGGTTTTGGCTAATTTTATCGTAACATTTTTCATCTTATTGCGTGGAGCATATTTCTAATGATTTTTATTTTTTACTTTAAAAATTTTATAAATAATTATGTTTTTAATTTTATTTTATATTTATTTCTTAATACCTCTAACATGTAAACAATCAGGAATAAACGGTATACCTTTATACCCTCTTATTACACGTTTGATTTTCGTAATTCCACACTCCTCCAATAGTTCCTTTAGAAGATTGAATGAGAAACCACATTTGTGGAAATCTCCTTCGTGCTCCTGTCCTCCATAGATGTGTTTCATGTTTTCCCAAGTTGGCCTTAAGAAGAATATAAGAGCTCTTATACGAAGCCAAGGACATCTTATTTCGATTGTTCCACCTTTTTTCAAGACTCGAACCCATTCACGCACGACATCTTTGACCTCCCGATGACTAAAATGTTCAATGAGATGAGATGAATAGACATGGTCAAAGACTTCATCTTTGAAAGGAAGATAGCGGGCATCAGCGATGATATCAACGTCTTTCGTCTTTCTAATGTCTATTCCTATTGCTCCTTTCAATTTCCTATCTCCGCAGCCAATATCAAGAATTAATTTCTTTACTTCATTGATTGATTTTCCTTTCTTTATAATCATCACCCCTTTATGAAATCTTTAGTTAGGGTGAGAAATATACAATACAGGATTTTCCACTACTGTAAATTTTATTTAACTCATCGATTTTGTCTCTAATAATGCCCTCTCTTATTGTAACCTTACCTAAAAATATACAAACATCATTAGGTAATTTTATCGTATTTTGAGATAATTTAATTATCGTTTTCGATGAATAATATCCTGCCAGTAATACTCCATCTCTACTTTTAATGGCATACCAAGGATTAATTACAGCTACATTACCAACTGAATTAGTTTTAAGCCATCTTGCACCCTCCACTTCACTTATGTCATAAACATTCCACTTAGGGTTTTTATTCAAGGCAATTGCATATTGTATTTGATCTCCTGCTAATTCATGGATTAATCCTGAACTAAAGAGTATGAAGATACACAAGTACATAGCTATGAACTTATATACTGTAGTAGCGGTTGCTATATCAGTTACCTTGCTAATCGTATTGAATATAGTCATAAATCCTACAATTGCGAAGGGGGATAGGACCGTTAGAGCTATTTGTAGACCTCTGTCCATACCAAGTTCAAATCCCTTAAATGTCAAAGTTAGTATAAAACTTGTAAATGCTATAGCAATCAACCCAAAGCACCAATCTCTACAAATAGGCTTTCTGGTAAGATATGAATGTATTAATCTTATAACCCCTATTATGATGCATAGCACTAATATTGCACTAATTGCTTTGTAAATTATCCACAATACATTTGGTGCTGGTGCGGTTAGATAATCCACACCTGAACGTATCTCAGGTTTAGTTATCTCAATCAAACTCGATACTGTGTGGTATCCTACATTAACTATTGTACCAAATATATACATCTTCGAGGTGTAGATGTACCATGCAATAGTTAAAATTGCGAATAAGAACACGGATATTATCGGTAATGCGTTTTTGATTCTAAAAATATATGAGATAGCCAAAGTAAAGATAAGCGAAAATAGAAAAATATGGCTTACTCCATAGTGTGACAATGGAAGCATACTCAAAAAAAGTATCGTTAGCATCCTTACTCTTGTATTACCATTAAACATTGTTATAAGAGATAAAATAAGGAAGATTTCAGCTATTTGCTGTTTATCTGTCATATCTTTAAAGAATCCGTAATAAAACATAAAGACGAATGGAGAGAAAAACGCTATCACGTCATCATTGAACTGCATTTTAGCTAAGTAGTATATTCCAACTGGCACTAATGAGAAGAAAAATGGGTATACTATCTTGTATACCCATACCAAATCTAAATCAAGCAAAATAGAATAAATCGGAGCTAAGAGTACAATCGCTAAAAGCGAATTTGCTCCTTGAGGTAAATCAGATTTCCAATAACCGTTCTCTTTTATCAAATTTGCAACATAATATTGAAAATGTATATCCCAAGACCATAAATAGTCTGATACTAAATGAGTGCTAAAAAGTATTGAAATTGCTGATATCCAAATCAATATAACATGAAATTCCCTAAATCTGTACAAAAACGGTATCAATGAAATTATAATGGTAAGTAAAATATTCACATAATTTATATTATAATAGTTTAAGAGATATATTCCTAACACACTTAAAGATGGTATTAAAACTAATAAACTAATTTGTAAAAGACTTACCTCTATGTCCTTGGCATCATTTATAGCATTCAGACTTCTACTATCTCTAAAATAACAGATAGTCAACAATATAGTTAAGATTAAGTTGTATGTTACAAAAAGAGATATAAAAGATATTGGCACGAAATTAAATATAAAAGTTATTTCATTCAAGAAAAAACTCAAAAAAGTGTTAAAAGCCATGCTCAATCCAACTACTAAGAGAATGTTAAGAATACGATCAATGTTGTGAATTCTTAATATCCTAATAATTATGAAACCCGGTATAAACGTAAAGATAACAAAGCCCAGTAACTGTGGCAGTATAGGGATTTCAAACAGAAATTTGTCTGCAGGAAATGTAGCATCGTAGGCTATTAAAGTAGAGAGGACTATCAGAATAAACCTTCTTGTCTGCCAATCGTTCAGCCTAAATATGTCTGGGATTCTAACTTCTACTCCTTCGCTCATTCAAAACACCCTCATAAACCTTCATATGCATCTTCGCAATGTTATCCCATGACAACTTTTCTGACTTCTTTAACGCATTTCTTGACATGTTCTTCCTTAACTTATCGTCTCTTAGAATTTTAATTATTGCATCTGCAGGAGCTTTTGAGTCTCTTGGAGGCACAATGAATCCTTCTCTACCATTTTCAATCATGTTCGGCAAATCCCCAACATTGGCAACAACAACGGGCTTTCCAAACGATAAAGCTATTGTTAAAACTCCGCTATGACCTCTATGGTGTGTGTATGGTAAAACTACGACACTTGCACGTTTAAAAAGTTGAGCTGCAAATTCGTTTGATATAAACTCGTTATAAATTTCCAATCTTGAGCTATCTAATTTATCAAGTAGAGTGTTATACCTTCTCAGATCACCTTCACCAGCTATTACTAATTTAACATCCTTTATATTTCTCATAACAATTTTCATAGCTTTTAACAGGTATTCTAAACCTTTATTCTCTTGTATATAACCAAAGAACAACACTACTTTTTCTTTACTATCCTCATTAATCCTAACAAAGTTCTTAAAGAATGAATATGCTCCGTGTGGTATTACTTCTATTTTGCTTGGGTCTAAACCTCTGCTGATAAGTGTTTTCTTATCGTTTTCTGTGTGAACTATTATCTTCTTTGGATCAACTAATCTCTTTAATAACTCAGCAATAGAGAAAACTATAGCCTTAGTCAGACCATACTGTCTTGGAGAAAATAGGAATGATTTGAATGTTGCATGGAATGTGCATATTACGGGATAATTCTTATCGATGTTGTATAATCGTGTAAAAAGTGCTGAATGTGGATATAGCTCTGTAAAATGAACTATATCTGGATTTAATTCTTTTAGCACATTATAAATATTTTTATATGATGCAAAATTGCTGACATTCTTTAATGTGAGTATTCTTAGAAGATTTTTACGTGAAAATATTATTGGCTTGAAAGTACATATGATTTGCACATTTTTATTAAAAATATTATCATTTTCATCCTCTGGCTTTAGCACAATTACATCAGCATAACTAGACATAGCATTAGCTAATTCTGCAGTGTAGTGAGGTATTCCTCCCCAACTAACCGTTAGGATATAGACTACTTTCATAGCATAAATATTCTATCAATTAAATTTATGTATTCTTTTGGATTTTTTGACTTTACAACATAACAATCGGTTATCTCAACAACTTTCTCAAGTATTTTTCTTTCATTATTCACTATTTTATATAAATCAAAATTAGATTTGAAATATGAGTAAGCGTTTAGTAGAGGATCATGGTAATAGGGAAATTCAGCTCTATTCATAGCCAAAATTTTATGTAATATTGAATCTTTGTCGGTCTCTTCTATTTTTGTTTCACCTCTCTCTAGTAGAATTATATATCCGATTTTAGATTTTTTATCAATTTTAATATTCCTTAAAAAATTTACTATTTCGGAGAGTGGTTGCTTAGTGTAGAATGGAAAAATAGGTATCTTTTCAGCAAGAAAGCTGTGTAACTTGTTTTTGTATGATTTTAAGTATTTTGCATATGATGTCGTTAATGGACATGAAAAAACATTTAGGTTGGAATCTACTACCGCAACCTCCTCGGAAATGAAATTGTAATTCCTTTTCATAGCTAACATCATCGTTGTAGATTTACCAGTATCTGGTGGTGCGGGTAAGAGTGCTGCTCTACCATTTTTGGATACACATGCACAATGAAGTGGTGCATAACCCCTTTCCAACAATTTGGTAGTAACAATATTTTGTAATATTAGACCTGGTGGAAATAATCCTCCACCTAATGTAAAACGTATTAAATTGTAATATTTTTTATTACATATAATATTAAATATACTACCATTATCTTCATACATCAGTTGTAAAGTGTTTCCAAATATACGTCGCTCGAAGTAGATTTTATTATCTTTATATTTGTAGAGACCATATTTTATCCACTCATCGGACAAAGGTTTTTCAATATTCTTTACAACGTTAAATTCAGCAGTTAGGAGTGTGTTCTCGTCGTTGAATATGTTTATTAAGTGATTTGCAAAATGATTAAATGTATGGTAACAAAATGTATTTGCTAATTTTGGATTAGTTATGACTTTTAGTAATTCGGGAATTACAACATATGCTCTTTTTGTCTCGTTATTGTTATAGGTCATTCTAAATCACCTCCTTAGCACAAATTAAAACAACTCGATAACTCAATCCAGGAAACATTGTTAAAATCTTATCCACAGCCTTAAACAATCTTTTAAACTTCATATTCTCAGGTAGCTGGGCACATGAACCCTTAACTTCAACAATTTTGAAATTATGGAATTCTAACAGCTTCTTAAGTGACCGTAATGTTAAAACACGTATATGATCCAAAGACTGATCGGAGTTTGGTTCGTATATTCGACCTATATTCATTCTTGCACTAACTCCCATTGGAAATGGTTGATAACCAAAAAGCAAAGCAATTCTATTATGTATTGCAGCGAGATTTGGTGTTGATAACACAAAAACTCCATTCGGCTTCAAAACCCTATAAACTTCCTCAAGAAAATGATCAGGATCAAACAAATGTTCTATAACTTCCAGAGCTGTAACAACATCAAAATAGTTATCACTAAAGGGTAGTCCCTCCTCGTCAACATCAACTTTAAAGGCTTTAATTCCATTTTTCTTTGCCATTTCAACACCTTTCTCAGATATATCAACGCCATAAACTTCCTTAGCTCCACAACTTTTAGCCATT
This sequence comes from Archaeoglobaceae archaeon, assembly GCA_027064525.1. Lineage (GTDB taxonomy): Archaea > Halobacteriota > Archaeoglobi > Archaeoglobales > Archaeoglobaceae > WAKM01. The sequence continues at coordinate 89,194 of JAMOPJ010000032.1, read as the reverse complement.
AACATTGTAAAATTTCCATCACCGCAGCCTATATCCAATAATCTCCCAGCTTTAAGCTTTGAAAGTATTTCAAGGACTTTAAGATGCCTATCTTCTAGTTTGCTGAAGTCTTCTGGAGTTATTCCAACAAACCTATCAGCATACTTCTTTTTAGACATTTTTAACACCTATTTACGTTTTCATAAACTTCAACGTATCTATTAGTTATTTTCTCCCAACTAAACTCCTCTTCAGCCAACTTTCTACTATTCTTACTCATTCTTTCTCTTTCTTCTTTATTTTCGATTAAATACTTTATTTTCTCTGCTAATTGTTTTTCATTTCCCGGTTCAACCAAAAATCCATTCCAACCATCTCTTATCTGCATAGGAATACCTCCAACATTTGAACCTATTAGAGGCTTACCTGATGCTAACGCCTCCTTTAAAGCTATCGGGTCTCCTTCTCCAAATGAAGGTAAAACGAAAATATCACACGCAGAATACAGAGCCTTCAAATCTTCATAAGGAACAAAGCCAGTAAATTTAATATTTCTATCCAGTCCTCTATCTTTAACGTATTTTATCACCCTATTCGCAAACTCTTCATCGAGCTTCAGATTTCCAACGAGTAAAAACGTTACATCTCTAAAATCTTTCAAAATTATCTCTGCTGCCCTCGCTAAACGATCAACACCCTTTCTTGGCGTTATTGTGCCAGCAAACATTACTGTGATTCCATTAAGCTTATACTTTTCTTTAACCCTTTCTACCTCATCCTTACTAACGTTAAATTCATTCACGTCTATACCGTTCGGAATTACCTCAAGTTTCTCATCCTTCAAGCCTTTTGCAACGAGCATAGATTTTAGATTTTCATTCAACACGACACTTTTTTTAATTCGTTTCATTAAGTAAAGATCTGGAGAGAAAAGTTTTAGCAACGATAACTTTGAATCTAAACTAAACCTCTTTTTCTCCTCACCGATGTGTGCTGTATATACCATCTTTTCTCTAATCTTTCTGTTTATGTTAATAAGTATGCAAGCAGCAAATGGAAAATGAACATGAACTATATCAAAATCTTCCTTTTTAAGAAATTCGTTAATCTTCAAAGCCATGCTTACACCATCAGAAAACAAACGCATCAATCCAGTAGGACTTTTTATCAGCTTATAAGGTGCTGCTGGTAACTTATCAGCCCTTATCCTTACATATCTTACCCCATCCAAATATTCTTCCTCAGGATCGTTTTTATCATGTCCTCTTTCCAAAACCGTGACATCGTGACCTTTTTTAGCGGTATACTTTGCTAAATAGTATACTACAGAGGGCACTGAACCTATTCCAGGCAAAGCCTTTTCTCCTGGAGTTCCGTAATCGTCAAAGATGTGTAAGATCTTCATAATTACATCTTTGCGATCTGTAAACCTACAAGTCTTAACTCCTTCGTTTCAACCAACTTGGATGCGTCTATGATTTCAATTTCAATGACCCTACCATTTTCATCGAGATGAGCTATAAGTCCCTCTGCTATATCTATGGAATCAACTAACTTACCCTCTCTAAGCTTTATTACGAGAATATCCGCATCAGGAGAGTATTTTATCTGCATAAGTTCTACTACCTCTAAAGTATCTCTTTGCTAAGGGATAATAAACTGTAACTACTACGGGGTAAATCGTTCTCATATTCATAAACTGCTTTTACGATATGTGTTTCATATCTTTTATGAGCAATAAACCCACTATGATGTCCTGCTAAAACTTCATCAGGTTCATCAGGATATAACAAAGTCTCAAAAAGTTTGTTTATATCAATAACTTCATCGATTTAGTCTTTCTTCGGCGTGTCGTGTGATCATTATTTTAAACTCTTTGTTTTCTACAACAACATAGTAAATCCTACCCCTTTCATACTGTTCCCCTGTTTCTAATATACTTCAAAAACATCCTTGCCGAATACCACAGCCTCTTAGCCTCCTGCAATCCATGTTTCCTAAATACCTGCCTCAACGCAACTGGTATGTAACCCAAAGACAGATAATACTCCTTTAAAATCCTATCAACCTCTTTGACGATCTCTTCAGCGCTAAGCCAAGGATAGGAAACTATGCTCTTCTGATGCCCCTGCTCATCCAGATACTCATTCGGATCTTCAGTTAACAAATACCCGTGCTTCTTATACCACTCGTAAAGCTCTGTGCCTGGAAACGGTGATGACACGGAAACCTGCAACTGTTCGGGCTTTATCTCTTTGATAAACCTCCTTGTTTTTTCTATTGTTTCCTTAGTCTCTCCCGGTAAACCGATTATAAAATCAGCGTGCAACAACAACCCAGCTTTCTTAACATTTCTCGCAAACTCCCTCGCCTGCTCAACCGTAAATCCCTTCTTTATATTTTTCAGTATGTTGTTATCAGCAGACTCAAAACCGACTATCAAAAATCTACAGTTGGCTTTTTTCATCTCTTTCATCGTTTCTAAATCGAGTGTATCAACCCTCGCATTGCAAGACCAAGTAATCTCCAACCCTCTTTCCCTATACTTCTTGCAGAACTCTCTAACCCTTCTCTTGCTAACCGTAAACGTATCATCCTCAAAGAAAACCTCTTTCACCTCTGGCAAGTTCTCTTCAATCCATTCAAGCTCATCCAGAATGTTATCTATACTCCTAACCCTGTACTTTCTACCCATAAATGTCTGAGGCCAGGCACAGAAAGTGCACTGATACGGGCAACCTCTTCCAGTGAAGATCTGAACCATCGGGTACAGAGAATAATTAAGGAAGTAATCGTAGATGTTCAGATGCTTCTTATAAACCTCTGAAACAAACGGCAGCTCATCTAAGTGCTTCGATGTAGACCAAGGTCTATTCGGATTGTGGACGATCTTACCATCGTCCTTAAAAGATATCCCCAAAACATCTTGAATACTCTCTCCTTTTTCAAGCTTTTCTGCCAACTCAGCTAAGGTAAAATCATATTCGTATCTTGCAACGATATCTACGACTTCCAACATCTTCTCTGGAAATTGAGATGTTGGCGGACCAACCATTACAATTGGAACATCGAATTCCTCCTTAATCTTCCTTGAAACGTCAAGATCGTTGTTCAAACTCGTAAAGCTCGTCCCAACAACAACCATATCTGGATTAAACTTCTTTAAATCCCTTAAAACCTCATTAACATCCCAGTTCCAAGCTGGACAATCGACAAGCCTAACCTTATGACCCTTCTGCTCAAGTAAACCCGTAGCATAGGACAACCAGATGGGGTAGTATAGAGTTCCCCCTCTTCCAGTATCCTGCCATCTCATTTCTCTGCCAAAGTGAGGAAAGTACGGCGGATTAAGCATGTAAATTCTCATCTTTTCACCTCTACGGGCTTAAAAATGCCCCTTATAAATCCGAGCCCCCAGCCCCAAAACCAAATAGCTATCAGTAGGTATATCGTAATAAAGTCTCTAAGCCTTCTTTTGTGTTTAATCGTAAGCAAAGCGCTTAACAAGCCTATACCAATACCCCCCATAACTAAGATGCCCAACGCAACTAAGAGAAAGAAAGCATTGAAGTACGAGAGCAACAATAATAAAAACACCATTACAATTAAAAGCGACGGAACAAAATGAAACCATCTTCCCATATCCCTGTGCAATTTTATCGCCTGCATCCTTCCGATTCCATAGTTCCAAGCCATTTTCATAAACTTTTTCCAAGTCGGCTTCCTGTAGTGGTAAACTATAGCAAAAGGAGTATAGAGGATCTTGTATCCTCTCTTTCTAATTCTATAATCAAGTTCTTCATCATCAACTGTAACTAAACTGTAATTGAATCCGCCAACCTCTTCTAAAACTTTTTTTCTATACATTACGTTGCATGTCGGATTGTGGTAAATTTCTCTGACCTCTCCCCCAACCAACCCATACCTAGCTCCAACCTTGCTGAGAAAAGATAAAACTATGCCCACACATTTTGCAAATTCTGTGTCATCTTCTGGTGTTATATTTGGGCCTCCCACTGCGGCAATTTTCTCATCATCGAAATGCTTTATGAGTTCTTTAATCCAATTCCTGTCAACGACACAGTCCGCATCTGTAAAAGCTATGAACTCTCCTCTTGCATACTTTACACCAATATCCCTTGCATAGCTTATTGTCCCCTTATCTTCAAAGATAACTTTGCACCCGTATTTTTTGGCTATTTCTACTGTGTTATCTGTAGAATACCCGTCAACAATAATTACCTCCAGCTTGTCCTTTGGATAATCCAAATTTTGAATTGATCTAAGACATTTTTCAAGTATATCTCCATTGTTTTTTGTAGGAATGACGATTGAAACTAAGTCTTTCATAGTCCACACCCATCTGGCGAAATAACAAGACTTTTCCCTTATCAACTTAGGCAACAATTTGAAGCAAAGTAGATAGCCTCCTTTATACTTCTCCTCCCGTTAACGTAAAGTTGCATAGGCCTACAAACGCCGTGCAATATTATACCATCGTGATCTATCGTTTTACTGCCATCTTCAGACCACCAACCGATCCCAAACCAATGAACTTCATGTCCTCTATCAACTAACCTTTTACTGATCTCATAAATCCTCTTCTCAGCTCCTCCCTTAATCCAAGGATAAACAGCATCGTAAATGTAGGCAATCCTCATTTTACTTCCTCACTCCCTCCAGAGAAATAGAAAGAGACCCTGCCAAACCCACGAGGACAGCACATATCATAGCAACTGGAAAGAAGGAATTTTGACCGATACTTATGAAAATCAAACCAACAATCAACAAGACTAATCCCGTTACAAAAGTTATGAACATTTCTCATAAATTCCGATTATATGCCTCATTTCTATACCTCCCTGCTACCATTTTTTCAAGCTTATCTAAGGAAATTATCAGCAAGAACAAGATAGCTGAAGCAACTCCAAATCCAGAGAGAATTCCATAATTCTTAGAAGGTTCTGGAACCTCGTATATAAGCTGTGGAGAGATGTTGTTAATACTGAACTCAAATGGATTGCTGCCAAGCTCAAGAGTTGCTGGAAAACTCAGACCAATACCTGCTTTCACAAAAGGATACAGGAGCGTTACAGGTCCGCCATCTAGTATATCGAGGAACAAATGGCTGAGAATGTAGAAGGATGCGATCAGAGAGTACTCATACGTATTTTTGTTCGTTAACTTTCTAACAGTCCATTCGAGCAACATCAATAGAAGACAGAGCGGTATAATCGTAACAAGGGAATGAAGCAATCCTACCATTCCAAGGAACTTATCCAAATCGGGAAGGACTGTGAAAGGAATAAGAACTATATAGCAAAACTTTAACTTCCTTCTCACAGCATATATCAGAATCAAAGGTAGAAAGATATGGCTTAAGAGATCCGTAATATCACCTCTTACACTCTTTCACTCAGCATACTCAGGAAAAACGAATAGAATATCGTCTGCAATCCGATAACGAGAAACGTAAACGCTAACACATCCTGATTCAGCATGGGTAAATCCTTGAACCCGCTGTCAACCCATTTCCACACTAAATAAGCGGTATAGACAAATCCAGCAAGGAATATCAATAGCCCAATCGTTGCCCCCTTCTCCAATGATAACCTTTTGACGATAAACTCTGCAATTCCGTCATTTCGCATATCCATCTTTGCCCTGTATATCTTCCCAGCCAATCCTAAAAAGATGAGCTGGTAGCCAGTTATTGCGAGAAGGCTTGAAGCGATCATCGAATGAATTCCCAAACTAATAAATCCAAACTTTGAGATACCAGCACTAATCAGCAGAACTAAAACCATACCCAAGATAAATAGAAACATTCCGGGCAAAATAAAGAGATAACTTGGAGCATAAAGCAGCATGAACTTCAAATGCCTCCATCCATCCCTGAATGATTTAAGCTTTGGCTCTGATCCTTGTCGAGGATAGTAGGTTATGGGCACTTCCTTTATCCTTAACCCAGCCCAAACGGCCCTTATGATCATCTCCGACGCGAATTCCATTCCATCTCCTCTTAGTTTCATTTTTTCCAAAGCATCTCTTGTAAAAGCTCTGAAGCCCGAGTGAGCATCACTCACACCAGCTTTGAAGAAGAGGTTTAAAAACCGTGTAAGAAGGGGATTTCCTATATATCTGTGTAGCCAGGGCATTGCACCATCTAAGATATTACCCTTAAACCTGCTTCCAATTACCAAATCTGCTTCTCCCTTCTTTAAGGGCTCTAAGAGCTTAGGCATCTCAAGAAAGTCGTAGGTATTATCTGCATCTCCAATAACGATGTATTTCCCCTTAGCATATTTAAAGGCATAGAGGTAAGCATACCCATAACCTTTCTTGTCGGGAGTGACAACCTTAGCACCCAATGCTCTTGCAATTTCTGGGGTTTTATCAGTAGAGTTGTCTGCAACTATTATTTCACCATTAATATTATAATTTTTAAAAACTTTTTTTATTTTTTCTATACATATGCCAATCGTCTTTTCCTCGTTGAGAGATGGAATCACCACTGAAACCTCTACCATAATTTAATACCTCCGAAATCATAACTTTTTTAGGTGACCAACGACAATACCAGCTAACTCCGGCCAGCCCCCCCTCATCGCCTTGTGGCTCAGTCTCTGCTGGCCGGAGATAATATTAATTATCATTATTAAGACCTCAGATAAGATTTGAATTCTGGTCGGAATTTAAATATTTTGACCAATACAGAATTGAATGTCTTTGATTTTAGCTATTCTCGCCAAATCCTAATAGCTAAAATCAAACTTAGCATTGCAATGAGTGAGTCAAAACCGGGTATTTTGATCGATGTTTTCGGTGTCAATTTGTTTGGGGTTGGTGTCGGTGTTAGTGTGGGGGTATGCTTGGGTGTTACATTTTTGTGTGGTGTTACGGTTGGTGTAATAACGGTTGGTGTTGCTGTAGGCGCTTTGGCAGGCGTGGCGGTAGGTTTGATGGTTGGTGTCGGTGTTGGCGTTGGTGTTGGGGTGGGCGTTACCACTGAAGACGATCCACCTCCTGACGATCCACCTGATGAACTTTCACTCGTCGAGTAGTGGTAAGCGGAGAGAGTGATCGTCTTCTCAATCCCACCGACCGACACAACGAAAGTTCCGGGAGGCAGTGGGGATGTATCATACGAATAACTAAACTTACCTGTTTCGTCGGCTTTTATGTAACCGGTTGCGACTATCTTGAGTTTGACGGAACTTTGGTTGGACTTTCCATGTATGATCACATCGTATGTGCCGGGCGGAACGCTCTGAGATATGCTCGCTACGCCGTTGGTTGCAGTCCTACTCAACGTAATCCACGGCGTATACAGACCTCCTATAATCAACCTTCTGGCACTTACATCCAGATCTACACAACCGTATGCAGTTACGGTGAACCTATTCTTTCCTTCAGGGATCTTTATTTTATCTATAGAGAAAACGAACCCTCCATTCTCGACCGACACTACTTTTTCAAATGAAATGTCGATTCTAACTTCCTCCTTTGGAGTAGCAGTGCCGTATATGGTAACCACATCACCCCTGGCGGGATGTTCTGGTCTTATGCTAAAATCTAAGACTTTAGCACTAACAGTTGTAGCACCAAGTATAAGAAAAATAAAAATTATTGGTAAAATTTGCTTCATCATCTTCTCCTCCACAGCGTTACAATTGCCAGAGCTACAACTGCTATCACAGCTTCGAATCCCGGAATCTGCCACCATGGTTTCTGTGCAGGAGTTATTGGTGGGGCTGTAGCAGTTGGAGTTTCTATGGGTGTCTTAACCGGTGTAACGGTTGGTGTTGGCGTTGGTGTTACGGCTGGCGCAACAGCCTTTACGGCTATAGCAAATACGCTGAACGATCCTATTTCGGACTTGTAGTAGTAGTTGTTTTCATCCTCACCGGTAAGTTCCGTCTTAAGCTCCTTCCATCCATTGCGATACTCCATCAATACTACGTTTTTTGGATCGTAGCCCTTCTCTGCGAGCCAACTCTTAGAAACTTTAAACACAACGTATCCGGATGGCTCAACTTCTATGTTGGTTCCAAACTTCCTGAACGTTATGTCAATGTAACCGTAAACATCTTTTGTAGGTGGCTTGGGCACACCGGTCGGTAGTGATTTTAGCTTCGAAACGACTACATCGAGTGTCATCCTTTCTGGAACTTTGATGACTACCGAAAGCACACCGATCTCTTTCGCCTTAGTCGATGGAACTTCTATCTTCATTTCAACGTTTGCTGGAATCGTCAAAGCTTCAGAATATGTAACCTCCGCCTTTGGTGGTGGTGAGATTACGTATCCACCGCCTCCACCACCTATGTGTCTCGGCGGAGGCGGAGTAACGGTTTTAATTTCTACTGATGCCCAGTTGAAAGCCACAACCCTCTGTGAAGAGTTGCTCGTGTTCCAAGCGGCGACGTATAGATAGTATTCCCCGTCTGACATTCCCTTTAGCAGTATCTTAAAGTTGTAAGTCGTTCCAGTAACACCCCTGTCCACGCTAAAACCAACGGTATCCGACGGGAACGCGTTGAGCCACTCTCTTATGGTAGTAGCGTTAACATTTTTCAATCCAACTCCGGCAATCTTAAAGCCCTTAACCAGCTCCGCTTCCTGTGAAGCTGAACCCACCTTTGCCGTAAGGTTCGTTGTAGTCTTTGTGCCACCACTGCTAAGTTTAAATGTAACCGTGGCATCTTTTCTGATTAATACGGCCACATACGTGTATTTCGCGTTGTCATTTCCTCCCAAGATCTTGAACTCTCCTTCCAAGTATTTGATTTCATCCTTGGAAGATCTCTCAATCGTAGAATCAACGCTTAAGCTTGACTTATGCTCCAAGACTTCAAACACCGTTGCGGAAACGAACGTAACGTTTTTATCGGAAGAGCTGTTGAGCAACGCAACGACAACGTAATCTCCGGGGCTAAGAGTGTCAAATGAAACGGTTGCTTTTCCGTTAGTATCGAGAGTTATAGTCTTATTTTGAACAGCACCGTTGAGCAAGTCTCTTAAGGGTTGTGTGTCTCCATCAACCGCTGAAGCTAAGGCATCCTTTAGCTGGGTGGGATACGTTTTGACCAAATAGACGTAAGCGGTTTCATTTGCGATATCTTTCGTTCCATCTATTTCGGCTGTTACGTTATCTCCTTCATAGTATATGGGATGTTTTGTGAACGGATAGTTTACCACATAATCTTCGTATCTTTGAATTTCGTTTGTTGTTATTCTTACGGTCTTGTCGCCTTTCGTGTATTGAGTACTGTTGATTCCGTTATACACGAACTTCATGGTTGGGATGGGCACATCACTTCCACCAGTCATTTTAATCCAATTTTCGGGCTTTAGAACGGTTAGACTTTCATTGTAGGTGTTGTTGAATATTTCAACCTTCACGAGCGGTTCTGCTGATACCGGTAGGATCAATAATAGCAGCAGCAAGATTAGGAGGTATTTAGTTCTCATAACAACCACCATTTTAACCTTAGAATGAACTATAAAAAATTTTGGGTTCCTTCTATAAAGACTAAGTAACTTGGAAAAGTTTATCCAGATCAAAAGTGGGCCCGCGGGGATTTGAACCCCGGACCTTGCGCTTATCAGGCGCACGCTCTAACCAGGCTGAGCCACGGGCCCTAACGATAATACGGTTTAGAGCCGGATACTTAAATCTTTTGTTAGCTTTCAATTACTCAGGAAAAATAATATAAACTTGATAAATCAATAGAAATTTGCTATCAAATACCAAAAGTATTTTTAACCAGTCATACTATGCGGTTCGTGGAGCTGAAGATCTTAGATACGACGCTTAGAGATGGAGAGCAAACTCCGGGTGTCTCGCTTACTGTGGAACAGAAGTTGCTGATAGCGAGAGCCTTAGATTCGTTGGGAGTAGATATAATCGAAGCAGGAACGGCTATAGCGTCTGAGGGCGATTTTAAGGCGATTAAAGAGATCGCCAACGCTGGATTGAATGCTGAAATTTGCTCTTTTGCGAGAATTAAGGAGATAGATATAGATGCTGCTGCGGATGCCGATGCAGATTCTGTTTTCATGGTTGCTCCATCATCCGACATCCACATCAAGAGTAAGTTCAGGAATAAGACGAGAGAGGACGTAATCGATATGTCCGTTAAGGCCATTGAATACGCCAAAGAAAGAGGTTTGATCGTCGAATTTGGTGCTGAGGATGCTTCGAGAGCCGATTTGGAGTTCGTTAAAGAGTTGTTCAGGCATGCGGTCGATGCCGGGGCTGATAGATTGACTTTCGCTGACACCGTTGGAGTTCTTACGCCTGAAAGATGCGAAGCCATAATGAAAGAATTGTCGTCGGAGTTCAAGGTGCCGATCGCCTTCCACGGACACGACGACTTCGGTTTGGCCACTGCAAACACGATTTACGCTGTAAAGGGAGGAGCCAAGGAGATCCATGTGACGGTAAATGGGCTTGGAGAAAGAGCCGGAAATGCCGCTTTGGAAGAGGTGGTAGTAGCCTTGGAGGTTCTTTACGGCATAAAGACGAAGATAAACATGAAGAGAATATACGACACGTCCAAGCTCGTGGAGAAGCTAACCAGAGTGGTTATTCCTCCGAACAAGCCGATAGTTGGAGAGAACGCCTTCACTCACGAAAGTGGAATACACACATCCGCAATCCTAAGAAACTCCGCAACGTATGAGCCTATATCTCCGGAGATGGTGGGGAGAAAGAGGACAATAGTTTTAGGCAAGCACGCTGGAAGGGCGAGTGTAGAAGCGATAATGAAGGAGTTGGGCTACAAAGCTACACCAGAGCAAATGAAGGAGATCTTAGCGAGGATAAAAGAGATCGGAGATAAAGGAAAGAGAGTTACGGATGCAGATGTCAGGACGATCATTGAGACGGTTCTGCAGATAAAGAGGGAGAAGAAGGTAAAGCTGAAGGGTCTGAACGTTGTCTGCGGAAAGGACATAATTCCGACTGCGAGCATAATACTCGAAATCGACGGAAAGGAGTTCGTTGGAGCTGGCGTTGGACTTGGCCCGGTAGATGCGGCTATAAACGCGATTAAGGAAATAGTGTCCGAGTTCGCAGACATAGAGCTCGTCAGCTACCACGTAGATGCAATAACTGGCGGAACCGACGCGCTCGTGGATGTGATAATTCAGCTTAAGAGGGGGGACAAGATAGTAACGGCAAGAGGAGCGAGAACGGACATCATCATGGCATCCGTCGAAGCCTTCATCGAAGGTCTGAACATGCTAATTTAATTCTTTAAGGAAATGTTTAAGTATTCTTACTCCAAACACTTTTATTGATGGACTACGGAAAGGCCTTCCTGCTCATGATCATCGTATTTGCTTTGGGTGTTTTGGTTTTACCCTCCACTCTCACCATGTTTGCGGGAGAGCACTATTGGTATAACTTAAGCGGAACAGGAAACGATGTTCCTTGTGTTAAATGTCATGCGGATGTTCACGAGGAGCTTCAGTTGAGCGCTCACAAGGATCTCAAGTGTGAAGACTGCCATAGGGCAAACAAAAGCATAACCTACGCGAGCGTTAATGGGGCTTACTATAACTATACTCCCGGAAAGGAGGCTCACGCTGCGAGTTGTGTCGCTTGCATGATGTGCCACCAGATCAACGCTTCCCAAGCTTCGAGGGTGCCCGGTCCTTATGCCGGAGGATTTAACGTCACGCTTTTTGGAGTTTCATCTCCCTACAACTATTCCAACTCCACATGCAACGGTCTGTATGAAGCACACAACTCGCTGGTTGCTCATGCGATCGCAAAGGCTAACAACAGTTCGCTACTCTTAGATTCGAGCGAAGCTTGCTTGGCCTGTCATGCGAAAATGGAGATAAGGATGAACTTCAACGTGAGCACTGGTATGGAAATCTACGCCAAGGATGTAGTTCTCGGCCCGAGCACCTTAACGGGATTCAACGAATCTCAGGTGGATATTACCGGTTTAGCAATTACCGGTTTCAAGAAGGTTACGGAGGTTAAGGGATCATGAAGTCTTGGAGTATAGCTATTATCCTTGTTATAGCTACTGTCGGACTGTTGCTGTCCAACACCGAAGTCGTCAGCGTCTTCAAGGGAAGTCATTACGTTACGGATATTTCTGGAGATGGGAACGATGTCAACTGTTCAGCTTGTCATAAACATGTTGCCGAGGAGATGGCGATAACGAGAGCTTTACACGGCCCTCACTGGGATTTAAGCTGTGAAGATTGTCACAGGTTTAACGGGAGCGGGATAACCTTCGCTACGGCAAATTCAAGCGGGGCATTCCCCGGTAAGCAGGCTCACGCTGCTTACGTTCCGAGCTGTTTGGACTGTCACGGCGGTAACGGTGTAGACATAATAAACGTTACCGGGACTTTGGTTCACGCTCCGCCAGCAAGAGCTTTCAACGTTACGACGAAGGTTAACGGCAGAAACGTCACGGTTATAAGCTCGATCCCTTATGCAACCGCGCACAAGCAGTTCGTAGCTTACTGTGAAAACATGGGAGATGAGAACTTGGCTTGTTTGGCTTGTCATACGAACTATTCCGTAAGCATAGCTTATGAGTATAACTACAGCCTTAGCTATACATTGGTTGGATGGAGCTTTTATAGCTTTATTCCGAGTGGTCTCAGACAATTTGAGGTAAACGTAACCAAGCGATCGGTTTTCAGCGGGAAGCATGAGTTTATTCCCATCAAACCGGTATGTAAGATAAACTGCTCGAAGTGTCATCTCAACATATACTTGGGCCTTATCAACGGTAAACATGCACCAATATATTCCGCTTGGGGTTCTACAAACTTGTGGGGCCTTCCGAGGTATCATCTCTCCTCACCGAGCAAAATAAATAATTCATACTGTTACGAGTGTCATGACCTTTATATATATGCGAAGTTGGATCCCTCTGCAAATACGACTTACGATCTCTCTGATGCCGTGCCATTTACAAACTCGACAGAAGTTCACTGCGCTGAGAAGGTCTCATGCCTCACTTGTCATGGCTACGGTAAGCCCTATGATCTTCTCAGTGGATATTTGAATGGATCCATCTCTCCAAAGACAAGAGGCCCTAGATTTGATCTATTCGGGCACGAGGACTTGATAAATTCGACCGCATCTAAGCCGAGGATGTTCCACGGTGACGTATGTATGGGCTGTCACATGGCATCTCTTCACGGCCCACCGAGATGTTCATACTGTCATGCAAAGGGTAGCGTAAGTGTTTACATAGAATCCGAACCCTCTGGCTACGCTCAGAATGCTCGGTAAACTCATACCATTCTATCTAACTGCGATTTTTTAACTTACATCTGCATTTTAATTTGGACGTTGTAGTAACCGTTTTATACCTTATTATCATAACAATAATTTGAGCATGAGAATTTCGATCATGATCGTTTTGGTTTTGGTTGGACTGGTTTTTGCGATTAGTGTGAACACTGTTTCGGTTTTTCGGGGTAGTCATTATGTTACGGATATTTCTGGAGATGGTAACGATGTTAACTGCACGGACTGTCATACTAGAATAGCTCAGGAGCTTTATTCCAATCCAAACGCTCCGCACTACGATCTGAGATGTGAAGATTGTCACAGGTTTAATGGGAGCGGGATAACCTTCGCTACGGCAAATTCAAGCGGGGCATTCCCCGGTAAGCAGGCTCACGCTGCTTACGTGCCAAAATGCTTGGATTGCCATGGGAAGGGTGTGTGGCTGATCAACAGATTTGGTCAACCAGCCTATGCTCCTCCAGCGAGAGCATTCAACCTTACGCCAGTTCCATATTACACCGCTCACAAGCAGTTGTTCGAATACTGTAAGCAGTTGGGAGATGAAAACTTGGCATGTCTGGCATGTCACACCAACTATTCCGTTGACATGACGTTCGGATACCATTGGAACATCGTGTTCTCTTCGAGTAGCTGGACACCTTCGGTCACCATAAACGGAACTAGGAATTATGTTGTCAACGTTAATAAGAGCTCGATTTTCAGCGGGAAGCATGAGTTTATTCCTATCAAACCGGTATGTAAGATAAACTGCTCGAAGTGTCATCTCAACATATACTTGGGCCTTATCAACGGTAAACATGCACCGATTTACTACGATTCGAGGTGGGATTACAACACCAGCACATCAACGTATGAAAACGGTTGGGATTTTCGTAGGTATCATAGCTTAGCCACTTCACCTTCAACACTCAATGTGTCATGGATAAATAATAGCTACTGCTATCAGTGCCATTATTCGGTTAAAGTTAATTTGACAACCGCTGCTGGCATTAAGCTTCCTCCAAAAACCAATCCTTTAACTGCAGCATCTAAAGGACTTGTTCATTGTGCAGAGAAAGTTTCCTGCCTAACTTGCCACAGAAACTCCACTGTATGGTGGTTGGATCCATATTATGCATTTCTGAACGCTACACGATCATCACCATCTGATGCACCCGATCATGAGGCACTCATTAATGAAACAGCGAACTATCCGAGGTTCGTTCACGGTGATGCGTGTATGGCATGCCATGATGCGAGTAAACATAGTAGTGGCTGCGGAAGCACTTGTCATGTAGGATATCAGTCTACTTACGTGTATTCTGAACCTTAGATATTCGATAATACGGAAACGAGCAAATCTAAATAATTAATAAAATAAAATTAATTTTTAAAAATAAAAATTTAAGATATCGCCTTTATCGATACGTTTATCGGAACGAATTCCGTTGGAGTTGCGTTGTTACCATTTATGGCCCAAGCGACTATCCTGTATTCTCCTGCTGTATTAGGAACGAAGGATATTGTTCTCTCATCTACTGGCTGTGTTAAGTAGTCTCTCCAGATCTCGACTCCGTTCACCGTTACGTTACCCAGCGTAGCGTTGACGAATGTCACCTTCAGGTATATCGGCTCTCCAACGTAAATTCTTCCCTTTGTCAGTATGTCCATCTCAGCCTTCGGCATTGCTACCTTAGCCCAGATACTAACGTTCACGTTGAATACAGTAATATTAACCGACGTATTGGCGGTCAGACCATCGTCATTCTTCGCTTCGAAAATCACGGTAACGTTAGTTTTACTGTCAGTTAAATCATACTGCGGAGCGAACTTGAATATCACACCATTATCGAAGTCTTGTAGCATTGCAACATACGTTCCCTCCTTCGCGTTCAGAACATCGAACGTTACGTTATACTTCGAACTGCTGTCAACGTAAACCCTGATTTCGGTGGTATTTCCTTCGTAGACGGTTGTCGTGTTCTTATCAGGCCAAATTTCGAGCCACTTCTCAAGATCGTGAACAGTAACCTGAACATCCTCCTTAGCAGTTGCGTTGTATTCGTCATTAGCCACAAACTCGATCGTAAATGTCCTTGTTCCGCTTTCGACGAAGTTAACGCTCGGCATCCACTTCAGCATCCATGTCGTCGAGTTCATCTGTTTGAATATTCCAGCTATCGGAGCGTTGTATTCCAAGCTGACGCTGTGTCCATCTGGATCTCTAACGCTTATGGTTAGCACGAGCCACTCCCTCTCGTATATCTCCGTTTTTCCGGTTACGTTTATGATCGGCGGATTGTTAACGAAGCTCACGTATACTTCAAACATCTTGTGCACTTCCGTTCCGTTTAGATCGGTGTAGTTAAACCAGCAATCCGCAACCTTGAACTCTCCTTCCCTGTTTGACTTTACCATAACCGTGAAGTTCAGAATGTTGTTTGGTAGATCTCCTATGTCCCAGATCAGGACGTTTCCGTTTCTCTGGCAGTTCGGTTCGGTGTCAATCAGCGTAACGTTTTCGAGTTCAACCTTAAGCGTCGCGTTTCTCGCGACAATCTTTATTTCTTCGGCTATCTGAGAGTATATCTGCTTAAGATCGCTCTCGTTTGCTGCGAAGTAGTATTTTCCTCCAGTTTTTTCTGCTATCGCTTGAAGAGTTGCCTCATCCGCTCCGCCGTATCCGATTGTGTAGATCTTGTATCCCCTCGCAACCGCATCGTTCACAGCATTCATCGGATCTGGTCCCATGTTCCACCAGCCGTCGGAGAGCAGAATTATTACCTTGCTCGCGTTCAATCTTGCGTTTGCGTTGAGCTCGTCGATCGCCAACTGCAGTCCGTAGCCCATTGGAGTTCCGTGCAGAGCTGTTAGACTGTCTATTGCAGACTTCACATCCGATTTGTCGTCGGTGAGATGCTCGACTACCTTAGTGTAATCCCACCAGTCGTCGTAGTATGATGTGAACTCAACCAATGCAACTCTATCGTCTTCACCGAGCAAATCTACAAACGTTTTAGCAGCTGACTTCGCAAGTGTCAGTCTTTCAGGAGGTAGCTCGACGCAGAATATTCTCTCCGCAGTTGATCTGCTCGACCTCTTTGCGAAGACTTCGTATGCTCCCGGTGGGATGTTCTTCCACCTCACTGTGGAGTAGCCGACCTCAACTGGGAACATTTCGTGTGTATTCTTGTTCATTAAATATGCTCTGAACTTGTCCCTGCGATCGTATAGGTCGAGAGGCTTCTGCAACATCACCTCCACATCTGATGTTTCGTTGAGTGTGAATTCCCCGATCTTCGAGTATGTCTCGTTTAAAGTTACGTATTGCGGCTTGGTGATTATGTTGCCCCACCTCAACATCGATCCAGAGCAATCCATGACTAAAACGACATCAACGGGAACAGTTTTCACGGCACTCTTGCCATCGATCGTGATCGTGAACTCCGCTGGCTTACCTACGATTCCCTTTTCAGTCGTTACTGCGACATTTATGGCCATAGCTGGAGCTGTCAGCGTGATTAGAGCGATCATCGTTATAGCGATTCGTCTTATCATGTTCATCACCTCCATATAGAGTAGCACTGCATTCTATATAATCCTTATTGTTATTATAATGATGAAAATTGCGATCGCAAAACAAACTTAAAATATTGCGATGCAGAATGCTCAGTCATGAACCAAAAGATTTTGCTGGGTTTGGCTTTGGGCGTTGCGATCGTTCTGATAGTCGTAGCCTTTAGCATGAGCATTTCACCCTACATTTCAGTTTCAGATCTTGTTAAAAAGCAAGAGGCTTACGGAGTTCAAGTGGTTGGAACAATAGTTCCCAATTCTACCGTCATCACGGATAGGGGGATGCATTTTAAGCTCACCGACGGTAAAAGCACGGTTAAGGTTTTCTGCGATCACATGCCCGCAAACTACAGAGAGGGTGTTCAGGTGGTCGTAGTTGGCGATTACTACAACGGAACTCTCCACGCTACTCAAGTTCTCTTCAAGTGTGCGAGTAAATACACCTTGTTCGGCTAATTTTAAAATTTCAAAAAAGCTATATATTAGATTTACATAGCGAAGTCCATGGGTAAGCTAAAAATTTTGTTTCCACTGGTTATACTGATAATAGCTTTGATTCCAGTGAGTGCCAGCGATATACAAAGATGTGCCATGTGTCACTCTAAAATAGCTCAAAACTTCACGAAATCTCTTCATTATACTAACCTCGGAATGATTGAAAAGTGGAATCAAGGGGCTGGAAAGGACTTCAACATGCCGTTTCCAGAGTTCTGTATGAAGTGCCACATCGAGAACTGTTCTACGTGCCATCCCGTGCACAAGGCATTTCCTAACATGACTACTTGTATCGACTGTCATCACAAGAGGATCGGTGTTAACTACATCGGATACCTTGCAGGAATGACCGAAAAGGGCCCTTATCCGGATGTTCACTATCAGCACAACCTCACGTGCTTAGACTGCCACAGCATTGAGGAGATCCATGGAGATGGAAACAACTACACTATGGCCTATTCTGCAGTGAAGGTGAGATGTGAGGACTGCCACATGAACGAAAGTGCTGTGATTAAGGGAATGAAGCCAAAGCAGTTCGATCCGACGATTTTGCCGCACAAACTACATAAAGATATAGTCTCCTGTTACGCATGCCACGCTGGATGGTATCAGACGTGTGTGAACTGTCACTTTGAACAGAAGAAGCCTGAAAAGACGACGATAAATGAATTCCACTTGGTTAAGGGGCCGGACGGAAAGCTCTACCCAGCATGTAGCATGTTCGTGTTCTACGGAGACAAAGCTTCCTACGCTTGGTGTTTGATCCATCCGCACACGATAACCAAGGAGGGAAGGAAGTGTGAGGATTGCCACACGAACACCAAGGAAGTCTTCTGCGTTGGAGCACCAGGTAGAGTCATCGGGCCACCGAACTCGGGCTTTGCGAATCCACCAGACAAGCTCGTAGTCAAAGTTCCGATTCTGAACATATGGATAGACACGGGCATGCTTGGAACGCTGATAATCGGAGCGACTCTTGCGGGCATATGTCTGCACTACCTTAAGAGGAGAATTACGATGGGAGGTGAGTAGTTATGGGTGGGCATGGTGATGGAGAGTATATAGAGGTTCACAGGCAGCATCTCCTTTACAGAGTCACCCATTGGGGTATAGTTATAACGGGATGGATAATCGGTTTCACCGGGCTCAGATTGGGCGGAATATGGGGAGTTAACATTCCAAGCGATTACGAACTCGCTTTGAAAATACACGTATACACCGGACTTGTCTTCGCGTTCTTCTGGGTTCTCATGTTTCTTCAGCTCATAACACATGAATGGAAATGGTTCGGATTCCACAGATTTCCGTATTCCATAAAGTTCCTAATAGCGGAGAGCTTGGCTTGGCTCGGTTTAGGGCCACATGTTGAGGATCCGAGATGCTACGATCCGAGGAAGGGTGATTACAGAGAGAAGATCATTCCAACGGAAGTTACGGTTCCATGGGCATATATAGCCTTGACTCTGATAATGGGTCTAACCGGATTGCCACTCTACTGGCCGGAATACTTCCATCCGATAATAGCGATAGCCAACAAGTATGCACCGATCTTCGGATTGAGCAACGGCGTAGAATTACTCAGAGCTGTGCACAGGCTAGTGATGTTCATCTACCTGATGATAATGCTGATACACGCCTACGCGTGCTTCGTGTTCGGAGTCGTAACGTCGATGATCACCGGAAAGAGAAAGGAAAGAATCTGCAAGTGATTCTATTTTTTTAATTTTTCGAGTTTCGAATGGTTAAATAAATAAACACACCACCGTTTGTGTCTCTATGGAGATCGGCAACGTCCTGCTAATACTCTCCGCTCTGCTTTCCGCTTTGAGCATCTACGGATTTCTGAGAAAAGATAGGCTTGGACTCTACGCTTTGGTCGGCTACACCGTTACGATCTTGCTCGCTCTGTCGCTTCTCCTTTACTACTTCTTGGTTCACGACTTTAACGTCAAATACGTCTGGGAATATTCTGACGTAACTCTTCCGCTCATATATTTGATAAGTGCCGTTTGGGCTGGAAAGGAGGGATCTTTACTTCTTTGGGTCTCATTTTTAGCTGTAATGAACGTAATATTCTACCACACAAAGAAGGACAACATCGCTTTGGCCATATCATCTTCAGTCTTCTTATTCCTCGTCTGCGTTCTCGCTACGATATCCAATCCTTTCGCCCGGCTGGACTTCACACCTCCGAACGGCTACGGTTTGAATCCGTTACTCAGAACGATCGAGATGGTTCTGCATCCACCAATCGTTTTCTTGGCGTATTCGAGCATGACAATCCCGTTCGCGATAACACTGTCGGGTGTTTACAGAAGGGAGAGTTGGATAAGGGATGCGAGAAGATGGCTTCTCGTAACTTGGCTCTTCCTAACGCTTGGAATCTTCTTGGGAATGTGGTGGTCCTACAAGGTTCTGGGATGGGGAGGATTTTGGGGCTGGGATCCGGTTGAGAACGCATCTCTCCTTCCTTGGTTAACTGTGACAGCTCTTTTACATGGAATAATTGTCGAGGAGAGAAGAAAATCTCTCAAAAATCTGAACTATTGGCTGTGCGTTTTGTCCTTCGATCTCGTAATACTGGCAACTTTCATAACGAGGAGCGGAATAATAACATCCGTCCACGCATTTGCTGAGAGTCCGGTTGGAGAAGCTTATCTACTCCTCATAATCCTATCGACCCTCCTCGCATTCTCGCTGTGGATGAGAAGGAGAGATATCTTCGTTTCTCAGCACATTCCAACCCTAAGTAAGGAATATATGCTTTTCTTAAACATCGTTCTGCTTTTGATATCTACTTTCACCGTTCTCTTGGGAACCCTCGCTCAGATATCCGTCTCGGTTAGTAGAGCCTATTACGAATCGATCGAGTTACCTCTGATAGCGATAATAATACTGCTTTCTGGAATTTGCACGACGATGGGCTGGATCCTCGATAGGAGTAGATTTTCGGAAAGGATAAAGATCAATCTGGCCTTGGGTATCTTGGCGGGATTCATCGTTTTCTTTCTCAGCAAAGCTTCGATACTGAGCGTCGTTGTGGCGATCTGCGTCTTCTCTTTAATTGGCCATATTACTGACATAAACACCAGCGGAAGGAGGCTCGGAGGCTACATTGCTCATATTGGAGTGATGTGCCTACTCATAGGAGCGATAGGTGCTTGGGTATATGGGGAGAACTACAGCGTAACCCTCGACATCGGACAGAAGGCGAAGTTGGACTCGATCGAGGTTAAGTTGCTCGATGTTGGAATGAAGGAGGAGACGGACAAATTCGTCATCATAGCCAAACTCTGGATGAAGGTTGGTGGGCAAGAATATATCCTCTATCCGAAGGATTACGTCTATAAGATCATGCGTCCCGACAGGATAGTCTCGGTCGTTGACATAGTCTCCACACCACTGAGAGACATCTACGTCGCGATGCCGAGCTTCATGCACGGATTTTACTTCGAAATTCATATAGTTCCTCTAATAGCCTTCGTGTGGCTCAGCATGGTCTTGCTGACGTTTGGAGGGATATATGCGATTGTTAGGCGGTAATCTGCCTAAACTTCTGAAATAGAGTAAAATTAACAGGCAAGATTACTGTGTGATCTTCAACTCGATCTTTGAGATCTCAGTATCGACGATCATGAACGCCACATACATAAGCAGAAATGCGGTTATTACCATCCCCAGGGGCATCCCGATCTTCAGCCCGATCTGAGCTGTAGAGGGATGGAGGGAGAAGAATATCCTGGTTGAGATGTAGCTCAGCGGAATCGTTACATATGCGAATATTGCGAATATGCTCGAAACCTTTGCCTTCTCTTCTGCATCATCTATCGATGCTCTTAAAGCGAAGTATGCAGCGTATGCGAACCACAGAATTAGAACTGTGGTCTCTCGAGGATCCCAGTTCCAGTATGATCCCCAAGCAACCTTTGCCCATATAGATCCGCTTATCAGTGCGGCCGTGATCATGAAGAATCCGACCTTCGCAGAGGATGACGCGATTATGTCCCACTTGATGTCTCTACTCCTCAAAAACACGATCGCAGATATCATTGTGACCGTGAAGGCTGTAAAGGAAGTAATTGCCGAGGGAAGGTGGAAGAATATTATCCTGTAGTTGTTTCTCAGCGTCGGTTCTGGGGATGGAGGAAGGTTCATTGCCTTGTAGATCCCCACTGCAAATAGGATAAGTGCCAAAATCATTAAGATTCCGGCTATCTTTTTCATAGCATTCAGGCAAATTTAAAGTTATTTTAATTTTATTATTTTAAAGGTTTAGCTGTCCTGCAAGAGTTCTGAATGTAAATACTTACGGGGTTAGTTGTCTCCACTCTATTTTGAAGAATCAATCTTAAATTGAACCTCTCCGTGAAGCGGAAGTCAGGTGGGTTGGTTAGCCACATCGAAAACGTTGTTTAACTTGCGACGAATCGGTGGATATGCGGATGTTCAATACCTTCACAAAGAGAGAAGAAGAGCTAAAGCTCGAAAGAACCGTCAGAATCTACGTCTGCGGTATTACGGCTTACGACTACTCCCACATAGGTCACGCGAGAACTTCTGTATTCTTCGATACCCTTAGGAGGTTCTTGGAGTTCAAGGGTCATAAAGTAATCTACGTCCAAAACTTCACGGATGTCGACGATAAGATCGTTAGGAGGGCTGTGAAGGAGGGAAAGACTCAGAAGGAGATAGCTGAGAGATTTATCGAAGAATACTTCAAGGACATGTCCGCTCTGAACGTTAAGAAAGCTGACCATCATCCCAAAGTTACGGATCACATCTCCGATATCATATCGGCCGTTCAGAAGCTCATAGAAAAAGGGTTCGCTTACGTTGTGGATGGGGATGTCTACTTCCATGTTCCTGCATTTCCCTCCTACGGAAAGCTTTCGGGCTTCAGTTTGGAAGAGCTAAATAGACACAGGATCGAGCCGGATCCAAGGAAGAAGGACGTTAAGGACTTTGCGCTGTGGAAATCGGCGAAGGAAGAAGATATCAAGGCTAAAGCCGTTTTCGAGTCCCCATGGGGGTTGGGAAGGCCAGGATGGCACATAGAGTGTTCCGTAATGTCAGCGAAATATCTCGGAGTGCCGTTCGACATTCACGGTGGTGGGAAGGATCTTATCTTCCCGCACCACGAAAATGAAAGAGCTCAGAGCTATGCACTTTTTGGAGTTGAGCCCGTTCGCTACTGGATTCACAATGACTTCGTGACGATAAAAGGGGAGAAGATGAGTAAGAGTCTCGGCAACATAGTGAGGATAAGGGATGTTCTTAAGAGGTTCGATGGGGAGGTTCTGAGATTCTTCCTGCTCTCGGCACATTACAGAAGCCCGCTCGATTATAGCGAGAAAGCTTTGGAAAGAGCTAAGAAATCTTACAACTCCCTAAAGAATTCATTGGAGCTTTTAGACATGGAGATTGCTTATCTGAAGACTTTTGGAGAAGATAGAACTCCGGTAAACTCATATGCTACCGTAGACAGCTTTTTCCGTAGGTTCATCGATGCTCTCGAAGAGGACATGAACACGCCGAAGGCTTTAGCAACATTACACGAATTTTCGAGCTTTGTAAACAAGAATGTCGCCAATATGAGCCTTGAAGAGCTTGAATATTGCTTTAATATGTTTAAGCAGCTCTGCTGGACCCTCGGTCTGTTTGAGTCCTACAAGCGAGTTCCGGCACTTCCTCAAGATGTGGCTGAACTTATCAGGGAAAGAGAAATCGCAAGAAAGGAGAGAGATTTTGAAAAAGCCGACGCTATAAGGAGTAAATTCAGAGAGATGGGCTACATACTTATAGATACGCCAAAAGGAACGAGGTGGAAGCTGATAAGATGACGAATTCTGGGAAAGATTTTTAAATCTTTTAGTTAGACTACTGCTTGGGATAGACATCTTACTACCATTGTTACTAATTTTACAGCATTAAAAATTTGAGGGGGTGATTCTAAATGAGGGTATGGTTGATAGGTGCTTATGGAATCGTATCCACAACGGCGATGGTTGGAGCAAAGGCATTGGAGAAGAATCTGATCGACAAAACTGGCTTGGTTTCAGAATTGCCATGCTTCAGCAAGCTTTCCGAATACGTTCCTCTGAAGTTCGAATTTGGAGGGCATGACATAAGACCCCTTCCAACGGCTTACGATGCCGCATTGGAGCATTGGGAGATGAACCGCCATTTCGACAGGCCGATACTCGACGCCGTTGCAGACGATTTAAAGAGGATCAAGGCATGCAAGGGAACAGCTTTGAACTGCGGGGAGGGAATAAAGGAGTTGGGTAAGTTGGAAACGCTTGAGGACGAAGGTCTAACGCTCAAGGAGATAGTTGAGAGGATCGAGAAGGACATGAAGAGCTTTGCGGATGACGAGACTGTCGTTATAAACGTAGCTTCAACTGAGCCTCTTCCGAACTACAATGAAGAATACCACGGCAGTTTGGAGGGATTCGAGACTATGATAGATGAGGACAAAAAGGAATATGCGAGCGCGAGCATGCTTTACGCATACGCAGCTCTAAAGCTTGGATTGCCGTATGCGAACTTCACACCGAGCCCGGGTTCGAGCATCCCCGCTCTGAAGGAGCTTGCGGAGAAGAAAGGTGTTCCTCATACTGGAAACGACGGTAAGACTGGTGAGACGTTGGTCAAGACCACGCTCGCTCCGATGTTCGCATACAGAAACCTCAAGATATTGGGCTGGATGAGCTACAACATCTTAGGAGACTTCGACGGGAAGGTTCTGAGCCATAGAGAAAACAAGGAGAGCAAAGTCATCAGCAAGGACAGAGTTCTTGAGAAGATGCTCGGCTATTCGCCATACAGCATAACCGAAATCGAATACTTCCCAAGCTTGGTGGACAACAAGACCGCGTTCGACTTCATACACTTCGAAGGTTTCCTTGGCACGAGGATGAAGTTCTACTTCATCTGGGACGGAATCGATGCTATCGTTGCTGCTCCGCTCATACTCGACATCGCCAGATTCTTGCTGTTCGCAAAGAAGAAGGGAATTAGCGGAGTTGTCAAGGAGATGGGATTCTTCTTCAAGAGCCCAATGGAGACTAACATCGTCAACACGCATCAGCAGTTCGAGATTCTGAAGAAGTGGTTCGCCGAGCTTGCCGAAGGTTAAAATTTTTATTAATCGAAATCTTTAAAAGTTGTTCTGTCTATCGGTTTAAGGCCAATAACGGCTTTTTTTATGGTGAATGCTATGATGCAGGATATGGTGTATAAGGGAACGACGACAGTGGGTTTAGTTTGCAAGGATGGAGTCGTGCTCGCAACGGAGAAGAGAGCGACGATGGGAAACTTCATAGCAAGTAAGAGAGCTAAGAAGATCTACAGGATAGCGGACAGAGTTGCGATGACTACAGCTGGAGCGGTGGGAGATGCACAGTTTTTGGCGAGGTTGATTTCGGTTGAGGCTAAGCTCTACGAGATCAGAAAGGAGGAGAAACCGACGATAAAAGCTTTGGCTACTTTGCTTTCGAACATCCTCAACTCCTACAGGTTCTTTCCATACCTCGTTCAGTTGCTCGTCGGCGGAATAGATGTCAGAGGACCAAGCATATACTCCATCGATCCGATAGGTGGAGCTATAGAGGAGAAGGACATCGTGGCAACTGGCTCCGGTAGCTTAACCGCATACGGAGTTCTTGAAGATAGATACACCCCGGATATGAGCGTTGATGAAGCAGTAGAGTTGGCAGTGAGAGCCATATATTCAGCAATGAAGAGAGATTCTGCTTCAGGTGATGGTATGGATGTCGTTAAGATAACGAAGGATGAATACGTCGAACTTAAGCCGGAGGAGATAGAGGAGATAATCAAGAGGTTCAGCAAAAGATGACGGGGGATAAGCTTAAGGATATCAAGGAGAAGGTTGTAAAATCTCTCCCCCCAAACATAAAAATTAAGGATGTAGAGTTTGAAGGCCCATTCTTAGTTATTTATGTCAAGAACCCTCAGGAGTTGGCTGAGGTTGACATTATAAAGAAGTTAGCCAAAGATCTGAGAAAACGAATCATAATTAGGCCTGACCCCAAGAGTCTGAAGCCGCCAGAGGAGGCTAAAAAGATAATCAAGGAGATCGTTCCAGCCGATGCCAATATCACGAACTTCTACTTCGACGAGGAGAACGGAGAGGTAATCATAGAGGCTGAAAAGCCGGGAGTAGTCATTGGAAAGGGTGGAGCGACTTTCAGAGAGATAATGAAAGCTGTAGGCTGGAGTCCGAGAGTCGTCCGAACGCCCCCAATAAAATCTAAGACTATAGAGAACATCAGGAACTATTTGATCAGCGTTAAAGATGAGAGGAAAGAGATTCTGAAAAGGATAGGCGAGAGAATTCACAGGACGGTTCTGCACGAAGACAAATGGGTTAGGGTTACGTTCTTGGGTGGTTCAAGAGAGGTGGGCAGGAGTTGTTATCTGCTGCAGACACCTGAGAGCAAAATACTCATCGAGTGCGGGGTGAATGTCAGCAACATCCAGCAGTCTCCTTATCTATACGTGCCAGAGGTTCAGCCCCTCGACAGCATAGATGCTGTAGTGATCACGCATGCACACTTGGATCACTGTGGACTCGTTCCTCTGCTCTACAAGTACGGATACAGAGGGCCGATATATCTAACACCTCCAACGAGAGATCTGATGGTTCTATTGCAAATAGATTTCATCGAGGTGGCGGAGAGGGAAGGAACCGTAGTTCCATACAGCTCTCAATACATAAGGGAAGCACTTAAGCATACGATACCTCTCGATTACGGAGTCGTTACGGACATAGCTCCGGATGTCAGGCTGACGTTTTACAACGCCGGGCATATATTGGGCTCTGCAATAGCGCACTTTCACATTGGCGAGGGATTATACAACGTAGCGTTTACGGGCGATTTCAAATTCGAGAGGACGAGATTGTTCGATAAGGCCGAAACACATTTCCCTCGTTTGGAAGCTCTGATAATGGAAGCCACATACGGTGGTAGCCAAGACTTTCAGCCTACGAGGAAAGAAGCGGAAGAGAGGCTCATAGCGATAGTGAACGAGACGATCAAGAAGGGTGGCAAAGTTCTCATTCCTACCTTTGCAGTTGGAAGGAGTCAGGAGGTTATGCTCGTTCTTGAGGAGGCTATAAGGAACAAAAAGCTTGAGGAAGTGCCAGTTTATTTGGACGGGATGATCTACGAAGCTACAGCCATTCATACGGCCTATCCAGAGTATCTGAATGCAAATCTGAGAGATTTGATATTCCACCACGGCATAAACCCGTTCATAAGTGAGAACTTCGTTAGGGTGGATTCTCCAGCCAAGAGACAAGAGGTCATAGAGGATTCGTCGCCTTCGATAATACTAGCAACTTCGGGTATGCTGAACGGAGGGCCGGTGATGGAATACTTCAAAGCCCTCGCTCCGGATGAGAAGAACACGATAATATTCGTAGGTTATCAAGCTGAAGGAACCTTAGGTAGAAGAATCCAGAAGGGTTGGAGGGAGGTGCCGTTTCCCGTGGACGGAAGGAGGGAAGTTGTTAAAGTTAACATGCGGGTAGAGACGGTCGATGGATTCTCCGGTCATTCGGACAGAAGACAGCTGATGAACTACGTTAAGTATCTGAATCCTAAGCCTGAGAAGATAATAACGGTTCACGGAGATGAGAACAAGTGCATAGACTTGGCATCGAGCATTTACAAGACCTATAGGATCGAAACGAGAGCTCCGATGAACTTGGAGACTATAAGGTTCGTATGAAGGTTTTAAGTGTTGTAGGGCCATCGAATGCTGGGAAGACCACTCTGATAGAAAAGCTCGTCCCGATTTTGCAGAAGAAGGGTTTGAGAATCCTCGTAATCAAGCACGCTTTGAGATTTGAGGTGGATAGGGAAGGCAAGGACTCTTGGAGGATCTTCAATGCGGGGGCTGATGTTCTCGTTGCATCTTCCAAAGAGCTCTTTTATCGTGCGAGAATCGGAGATGATCTCGATCGAATTTGCTCGATGTTCAACTTTTACGACTTGATAATTACGGAAGGGTTCAGCAGGGCTTGCAAGGACAGAATAGTCGTCCTGAGAAAGGCTGAGGATGTCAAGAAGTTTGAATGTGGAAGGGTATTGGCCGTCGTATGTGACGAGAATTTGGAAGATTACAGATGCTTTAGATGGGATCAGATCGATGGGCTTGTTGAATTGATTTTGGATTGGCTTCGTCGTTGATAATGTTTCTAACAGCGTTGTATTTAGCTTGATGAAAAGAGGATTGAAAGCCGAGGGCTGAGACTGGAACGATGAAAATGAAAAATTAAATTAGGCCGTTGGCCTTTGCGAACTCTGCGACGTTCTCCGCTTGACTTCTGCTCCTCGCAACCTCTATGGGCACCTTTCTGAAGATCCTCTCGTGTAACTCCATCACATCTTTAGGAGGCTTCGTTATCAGGCTGACAAGGATTATTATCGCCATCGTCACGAAGAAGTTAACGAAGAACACTGGAACACCGCTTAAGGTCGCTCCAATCGCTCCGAAGATCCCTGGAGCTTTCGGATTGAACTCCCAGCCATAGATGAAAGCTTCGAGTATAACCTCAGAGATCAGTCCGTAAGCCATTCCTACGATTCCGCCTTCCTTCGTTATCCTCTTCCACCACAAGCTGAGTAGAAGGATCGGCCCGAATCCTACCGCTAATCCACCCCATGCCGTGGCTACCATTCCATAGACGAGCTTGCTTTCGCTCATCGCGTAGAATATTGCCACTATTGCCAGAGCTATGACTACTATTCTACCTATATTGACCATCTGCCTCTTGCCGAGTTCCATTCCCATGACCTTGTGGATTATATCTCTCGAAATGGCCGATGAAGCTACAAGAAGCTGAGAATCGGCTGTGGACATTATCGCAGCAAGAATTCCGGCTATTATGAATCCGGCCAGCCAAGAAGGCATCAGAGCCATAGCCATCGCTGGTATGATTCTTTCAGCATCACTAACTTGGACTATCCCCGCTTTCGCCAACGCGAATCCCAAGAATCCGGCGAAGAAAGCTCCCCAGAGAACTGCTATCGTCCAAAAGCCGCTTATGAATATTCCCGGCCTTCTAAGCTTTCTCGGATCTTCAACGCTCATGTATCTCGTCACTATGTGGGGCTGCCCGAAGTATCCGACTATCCATGATGCATAGCCTATTGCGAAGATCAGAGCCGCTAAGCCAGTGGCTCCTCCGAAGGGACTGAGATGCTTCGGGTCAACGCTCGCCATTACTTCCACCGCTTTATCGATCCCTCCAATCGCTGAAACCGCTACGATCGGGACGACTATTAGGGTTGCTACCATGAACAACGCCTGAATCACGTCAGTCCAGACAACGGCAAAGAATCCTCCTGTCAAAACGTATGCTGTAACGATTATCGCTGTTAGGATTATCGCCGTGCTTACATCTAAGCCAAAAGCCTGCGATAAGGCCTTTCCTCCTGCTTTGAACTGGGCTGAAACGTAGGCGGTCATGAAAATGAGGATTATTATCGCACCTAAGATTCTGATCAGCTTTGTGTCGTCCTTCAGTCTCGCCTCCAAGTAATCTGGAACCGTTATAGCTCTAAACCTTCCCGCATATATCCTGAGCCTCGGCCCTATTAGGACGTAGTCCGCTAAGGTTCCAAAGAGACAGCCTATAGCTGCCCAAAATGCTCCCAATCCAGTTGAGAAAGCTTGTCCGGGATAGCCGAGCATTAGCCATCCGCTGAAGTCGCTCGCCTTATCACTCAGAGCTGCAGCCAAAACCTTGACCTTCCTTCCTCCAACGAAGTATTGGTCTTCGGTCTTCGTGAATCTCTTTGCCCAGAAACCGATGTAGGCCAAAACTATTAGATAGACCACGAACCCAACCAGAACCCCGTTCATACTCCATCCTCCTTGATGAGTTCTTCGTCGTATCCCAAAATCTCGTCGTCAACGAAATACTCCTTTCCAGTTATCTTGTCCCAAAAGCCGTAGACGAACATCACTACTATCGCCAGCAGAGTCGGGATTATCAGCGTCGCCCACATGTCGCCGAAACCAAGCACATTGTATATATTTCTTGTCAAAATCGATCGATCGTGGTCAAGGCGATGAAACCGATGTTCAAGCCGGAAAATGTCAAGACCTTCGTTCTATATCCCTACCGTATATTCCACGTCAGACTGTTCTTCAAGAGAATTGTCGGCGGAGATAGAACGATGGACTACTTCGCATACGTCGATTGTTACAGGTGCTGTGTTGAAAGGGGAGACGGCATAATCGATCTGGTAGAAGTTGAGGCTGAGGAGAGGCAGACGATGGAGTTTTTGATAGATTACGATGAGGCCAAGAGGAAAGCCATAGAGAGCGCCATAACTTGGGGGAACTTCAGGGTGATCTCTTGGTGGCTACCTAAGGCTGAGATTTTGAGAGAGGTCGAAGCTTACAAGATCTTCTGGATTTTCGAGAGGAAAGGTAAGAAGATGATAATGGATAGCTTAACCAGA
Source organism: Archaeoglobaceae archaeon (assembly GCA_027064525.1). Lineage (GTDB taxonomy): Archaea > Halobacteriota > Archaeoglobi > Archaeoglobales > Archaeoglobaceae > WAKM01. Next base: position 59,368 of record JAMOPJ010000032.1, on the reverse strand, counting down.
GAGGTCTTCGAAGGCTTTTTATAACCCCTCTCTGTCCATTGCTCTATGCCGATCTCCAAGGGAGACATCATAAGGATCAGCTATACCGCCAAGCTTGAGGATGGAACGGTCATCGATACGACGGATGAGAAAACAGCCAAAGAATTTGGGATATACAACGAGGACTACCGCTACGGAGATGTTTACGTAATCGTTGGGGAGGGAAACGTTGTAAAGGGGTTCGATGAGGACTTCGAGGGGAAGGAGGTAGGATACAAGGGAGAGGTGGTCGTTCCACCTGAGAAGGGATTTGGCGAATACGATCCTGAGAAGGTCGATACGATAAGTATAGCCCGACTTAAAGAGAAGCCGAGGGTCGGGGATAGAGTCAAGGTTGGAGACAGGATTGGTGTAGTCAAGAGGATTATCGGAAGGAGAGCAGTCGTGGACTTCAACCATCCTCTGGCTGGTAAGACGCTGATATTCGAATACGAGATCAAGGAGAAGGTCGAGGATACGGCAGGAAAGATCAAGGCCATATTCATGATCTACACCGGTAGGGAGGTCGACGTGAAGGTTGAAGGGAAGAAGGCGATCGTTGAAGTTCCGAGAGATTTTCACTTCATGCCATACGCCCCTCTTGCTAAGGTTTCGGCCTTAAACAGGATATTCAAATATCTGGATGTCGATGAAGTTGAGATCGTAGAGAGGCACAAGAAGGAAGAAATCCCAAGGTTCGAAGAAGTCGCGAAGGAGAAGGAGGATAAAGCAGAACAAGAAACTGAAAAAGCAGAGCAGACTGAAGAGGCAGAATCTAAGGCAGAAGAAAATCAAGATTGATTTTTTATCTATTTTGCAAAACTTAAAAAACGGTTTGTTATTCAATTCTATTATGAAGGTTCTCGTCGTTGACGCTGGTGGAAGAGGCAACGCCATAGCTCACGCTTTTTCAAGAAGCGAGAAGGTTAAGAAGGTTTACGTAGCTCCGGGCAACGCTGGAAGCGAATTCTTTCCGAAATGTCAGCACGTAAAAGAAGTTTCGTCCATAAGGGCTATAGAGGAGATCGTCAAATTTGCGAAGCAGAACGATGTCGATTTGGTTTACATCGGCCCCGAGGAGCCTTTGAGCTTGGGGCTTGTGGATAGACTTGAGGAGGAAGGAATTCCGGCTGTAGGGCCGAGGCAAGAAGCCACGATTCTTGAAGCGAGCAAGTGTTGGTGCAAAGACTTCCTGAGTAAAATCGGAGTGCCGATTCCCGAATACAAGAACTTTGACGATCCCGATGAGGCAAAAGAGTTCGTCAAGGAATGGTATGAGAGCGGGAAAGGTAATGTAGTAGTCAAGGCTGATGGATTGGCCGCTGGAAAGGGAGTTTTCGTCTGCGACAGCTTGGAGGAAGCTCTCTTCGCCATAGACGAGATAATGGTTAGGAAGAGATTTGGAAAAGCTGGAGATAGAATAGTCATTGAAGAGAGATTGTATGGAATTGAAGTCGCATTTACCGCTATAAGTGACGGAAAAACTGTAAAACCCTTCGGGCACGCGAAGGACTACAAGAGAGCTTTCGATCCAGACGATATCGACGGAATGAGGGAATTCTACATAGGATTCATGAAGAAGTTCATAACGAAGGCCGAAGCTGAGAAACTATTCAGGGAGGGAAAGCTGATCAATCCGAACACGGGCGGAATGGGTGCAGTGAGTCCGCATCCGAAGGTGAGCGAGGAGGTCGAGGCTAAGATCATGGAGATGGTTGTGGAGCCTGTGATCGACAGGTTCAAGAGCGAGGAGGGGAAGGTCTTCAAGGGGGTGCTGTATCCGGTCATAATGCTCGTCGAGGAGGATGGCGAAATCATTCCAAAGGTGCTTGAAATAAATGTTCGAGACTGCGATCCGGGAGCTGAGGCCAAGCTTCCTCGCCTTGAAACTGACATGGCGGACATAGCATGGGCAGTTATAAACGGCGAACTCGACAGTATCGATATCAGATTTAGCCCAGATTATTGCGTTGCAGTTTGCGCGGTAAGCGGAGCTCTAAAAGGCAGAGAGGGGCTGAAGCCGGGATATCCATCGGATCACTACACGAGCCAGCCGATCGAGGGGCTTGAGGAGGCTATGAAGGAAGCGATAATATATGCAAACGGAATTGCAAAGCCAAACGGCTATGTAACAACGGGAGGGAGAGTGCTTACGGTTGTTGGCAGAGGAAAGACACTCGAAGAGGCGAGGGAAAGAGCTTATTCGGCTATATCGAAGATCAGGTTCCCCGGAATGAGATACAGAAAGACGATCGGACTGCCGGACATTCCAGATTGATTTCTATTGATCCAGCAATAATGAACTATCTAAATCATGCACGGTAAGTAATAATCAAACCTATCACAAAACCCAAGATTGCTCCGGTATTCAAAAACGGCAACCCGGCATGAGGTCGATTGAACTTCTCGGCAACGGTAATCAAGGCAATCATACCTAATATTCCGCCCAGCAATGCAGTTAAAGCCGGAATCTTTAAAAATCCAATTGTCGGAGCTTGAACGAACGTTTGGGCTGAAACTACTAGTATGTTCGGAATAACCACATCCCCAACGCCTAAAAGCATCGGCTTGTCGTCTCTTCTGGGGATTATGAAGAGCATGGGTAAACCCATCTTGATCACTGAATCCGCCAAATCAACCATGTGTCCCGTTCTGTAAACCGACAGAGCATCGTAAATAGCCAGTATCGCCAACAGTATTATCACAGGCAAAGGCTCGAGGCTAATTCCGAACATCGAGGTAATTCCAGCGGCTAAAAGCAAAGCTGAAGCGTTTATGACGATCCAATTTGGCTTTTTGATTAGTAAAGCGATCACAACAATCGCAATTATCAGTGATAGACTACCCAAGAACGGAATAAGAACGTAATAGACCGAAATGAAGACCAAAAAATACATAAAAAATCGCAGGAACTTCTCACTTCTCTTAGCCATTATAAGAACGAAAGCCGTGAAGACCAATATCAAGCCGAAATATAAAAAAGAATTGGAAACGTCCGAAGGATTTTCGAAAACCCGCATTCCGCTTTCTTCATACTTCGGAATGCACGAAACGGCTAAGAGAGCCGTGATCGTATAGAGTAAAATGAAGATCCATCTCATGGTCTGTATCTGATGTAGATCTTTTCACCCTTCATCAAAGCCAATCTTAGGGATTTTCCGGCTTCCTTATCCTTTCTAACCTTGATTATTCCCTTCTTACTGACTGCAGCTGTAAACAGATACTCATCTCCAGCGAAAACATCCACAGTCTGCCCTTCCAAGCCTTCCGCGTGGATTATGTAGTGCTTGCCAGATTCCTCGACCTGAACTTCTCTCAGCTCTCCAGCAAGCCTGAGAGGTTGGACGTCCAGTTTCACCTTAAGCTCGTTCTCGATTCTCTTTATCCTTCTACCTCTTTTGCCCAATAGGTGAGGGATTTCCTCTTCAGGAACTCTGACGATAGCCCTCTTGTTGCTCAAAACCTCAACCTCGTATTCGGTGACGTATCTGCTGATGACTTCTTCTATCATCTTCTTTACTGCATCGAGCTCCTCTTGCTCAATAGGCATCACCACTACTTGCTCTCCGTAGGTGTAGATCTCATACTCAACCCTCTTTGTCTCGAAGTCGATCACTTCTATGACTGGTCTCGCAAGATCTTCTTCCATCATACCGTATGGAACCTTTACGGTGAAATTCAGCTCGTAAACCTTTTTGATCTTTCCAGCGTCGATGAATATGATGGTATCAACGACCTGTGGGATCACACCAAGTTCAACCCTTCCAATCATTCTCTGAATCGCATCTATTGGTCTCGTGGCGTGGGTAACTCCGATCATTCCAACTCCGGCTAAACGCATGTCAGCAAACACTTGGAAATCCGAAGTTCTCCTCAACTCATCGTAAATCGTGTAATCTGGCCTCACGAGTAACAGAACATCAGCGGTTAAGCTCATGTCACCTTCCAGAGGAGCATACTGCGTTATCTCATCTCTGACCATCAGATCCCTTGGGCTTTCCATCGTCTTCACTATGTATCCGTTTTCCATGAGGTAGTTTGCAACACTCGCTGCAAACGTTGATTTTCCGGCTCCCGGAGGTCCGGCGATGAGAATTCCCCTCTGCCTCTCTATGAACCTCCTTTTCAGCTCCTCACTTATTCCATACTCATCGAGCGTCACCTTGGCTATCGGTCGAACGGCTGTGATTTCCATTCTATCTGCAAAGGGTCTTTCTGCAATCGCTATTCTGAGATCCCTGAGCTGAACGACTATGACCCCCTTCCTCTCGATCTCGATGCTGCTATCCTCATCTTGCCTTGCGGCCTCTAATATCTCATGGGCTATCTGCTGTAGCTCCTCAAGAGTCATAGGCTCATCCCTTATCTTCACGAGCTTAAGCTGTCCTATCTTGCCCCGCTTTGCAAAAGGGGGAACCCCCTCCCTTAGATGAACGCTTGCCGTGTCTGGCGTGAAGAACTGCATTATTTTTGTCTCTTCAGGCTTTATTCTCTCCTGTGTTAAGAACATAGCTTTGATACCCTTGGCGACTGCAACGTAATACTGAACCCTGTCGCTCGTAATTAAAACAGCGTCTTCCTCTTCTGCAATCTTTCTGATCATGTTGTCGATCTCTCCACTCCTCGCAAGTCTTATCTGCTCCAGTGTTGGTCTTTCGCCTAAAAACAGGACATCAAAACCCTTCTTCTCAGCAATTTCTCTTATTCTACGAACCTCTTCAAGCCCCTGCAGGCCGGTCATCTTTCCAGCATTAGCCTGAGCTTCCAATTCAGCCAAAGCTGGTTCGGGAATTATGATGGTTCCAGCTAACTCACCACTTTCAAGCATCTGCGAGACTCTTCCGTCGATCAGAACGCTCGTATCTACAACGAATTTCATCTCAATATCACCAACCTACTCTAAAATTATAAAATCTTGCGCAACTATTTAAACGTTCTTATGAGCCTGACCCACCTTCTCGTCATGATCACAGTCTTCGTAGTTCTGCTGACGACCTTTTCGGGAAATACTCCCAGTAAGAAGTTCTTCAAGAAGGGTTGATTGGTTGCACCTATCAAGACGATGTCGAACTTCTCCGATTCTTCTGCAATCCTATTCACAACCCTCCGATCGACTACGAACTTCATCTTAACGTTTAAACCTTCAAGTGGCTTTATCGTCTCCTTGAACGCCTTCTCAGCTATCTTTCTATCTTCCTCACTCTTCCCGACGTAAAGGAGGGTTATGCTCGCGTTGGTCTGCTTTGCCAGATCTCTCGCAAGTTCTGCAGCCAAAACCGCATGTGGCCCTCCGGCTGTGGAGATCAGGATCTTCTTGATCTCTCTCCAAGTGGGTTCGAATCTAACGACTGCAACGTCACACTTGGCTCTCAGCAAAACCGGATCTATCGTGCTTCCCAAGACGAAATCCTTTCTGAAAGTTCGTCCTCTCCAGCCCATTATGATCAGATTGGGTTTTACCTCATCAACCGTATTTAGGATGGCTTCGGAAGCGCTGTGTCCGATCTTTATCATTCCACCTGCCGGGATTTCCATACCCCTTATTAGCTTGCTCAGGAACTCCTTGGCCGTTTCGACATATCTCATTGCTCCTGAGGGCGGAGTCTGATCGGGAATCGTTATAACGTTGAGTAGGATTATCTCCCCTTCCCTCTCCTTGGCTATCAGACTTGCAAGCCTTATTAGCTTATCAGCGTATTCTGGATTGGCTATCGGAACCAATATCCTGAACTCAACTTCCTTAAGCGGTTTTTCTTCATAGACTGTCTTCGCAACCTCTTCAAGCTTCTCAACCTTTTTCTTTTCAGAATATGCGAAGTAGATCAGGCAACCAATGAGTATCCATAGAAATGCGGCACTCAGGACGATCGAACCGTGTTCCATCTCGAGGATCAGGAAGTATCCTATGAGTATCTGCATGGCTATGGTAAGGGCTGGAAGATAGGGAACGAGCGGAGCCCTGAAGGCTCTTCTTAAGTCAGGTCTTCTGTATCTCAGGACGATCACGACGAAGTTGACGAGTATGAATATGACCAGAAACATTATGTCTGCAGCCGTTGCCACAACTTCTATCGGAGCGATGGATAGGCACACGACTATCATGTAGCTGAAGAAGATTGCATAGTGGGGAGTTTTATTTTTGGGGTGGATTCTGGAGAAGATTCTGGGAAGGAAGGCATCTCTCCCCATCGCGAAAGCCATACGGGATGAAGAGTAGATCGTCGCGTTCATCGCACTTATCGTCGAAACCAGTCCACCGATCAGGATGAGAAAAGATCCGAATGGCATTATCTGGTTCGCAATCCTAATCAGTCCGAATTCTGCAAGCTGGCCAAGATACTTCCAGCTGGGCACATTGCTCTGAATCGCTCCGAGCGATGCGAAGGCCACGAGAAGATATATCGTCACGACGGTCCAAAGGGATAGGATTATTGCCTTTGGAATGTTTCTTTCTGGATTCTTGACCTCTTCACCGCTCTGAACTATTATCTCGTATCCTTCGAACGCTATGTATGTTAAACCCATCGCCGCTAAAACTCCGGCAAAACCGTTCGGCATGAATGGCGTGAAGGCCTGAGTCCAGTCTGGCCTCATAAGAGTTTTGTAAATTCCGAAAGCTGAGAATGTGAGCAATATAGCGACCTTTAAGGCTGTGACAACTCCGCCAACTCTTCCGCTCTCTTTGACTCCTCTGTAGTTAACGTAGGTGAGAAAAGTGACTATCGCTACCGATGCAACCTTAGCTACCAAGCTTTGGGGTAAAGGGACACCCATCATCCTTACTATGGCTTCCGAAAGGAACGCTCCAAAGGTAACGGCATACAATGCGCAAGCTATGCTGTTCGCACTCCAGCTACACCATCCGGCTAAGAATCCGACGAAATCTCCCAACGCTTCTTTCACCCATATGTAGCTACCTCCAGCTTCTGGAACAGCAGAACCGAGCTCTGCATAAGATAGCCCGGTCAGCGTGGCGATCATTCCGTTCAGAAGGAATGCCAGGAGAATAGCTGGCCCGGCTATGCCCGAAGCTATGCCTATAAGTGCAAAGATTCCAGCTCCGATCATTGCAGCGATTCCCAAGAGTGTTATGTCGAGCAGGTTCAGATCTCTGCTAAGACTGACCTTAACGGTCTCTTGCATCTTTATGAGCTGAACAGTTCGGCTTGAAAAACTTTATCTTGTCTGGGGTATAGGATGATCGGTGCACGAGTTAAGCTACGCTCAAGCTTTGCTCGAGGAAATTCTCAGACTTGCTGAGGAGAACAACGCCAAGAGGGTCGTCAAGATTCATCTCAGGATAGGTGAACTGTTACTCATAAATCCCGAACAGCTCAAATTCTGCTTCTCTGCTATAAGTAGAGGAACGGTAGCTGAGGGTGCTGAAATCGAGATAGAGTTTATTAAGCCTGAGATCGTTTGCACAAAATGCGGGAGGAGGTTTGATGAGGTGATAGGAATCTGCGATTGTGGTGGTATAGTTTCGATAAACGGTGGCAAGGATTTTCTGCTTAAGAAGGTTGAGATGGAGGTGGAATAATGCATAGAATTGAAATCGAAGCTGAACATGACGTTCTATCTTTAAACAAGAGGTTGGCAAAGGAAAACCGTGAGTTTTTGAGCAAGCACGGAGTTATTGCGATAAACGTCATGGGTGCGATAGGTTCGGGAAAAACTCTGCTCATAGAGAAGACTGTCGAAGCTCTGAAGGGTGAGGTGAAGATAGGAGCGATTTTGGGTGATGTGATTGCAAAAGAAGATTACGAGAGAGTTGTAAAGCATGGCATCAAGGCTGAACCCCTCAATACGGGAAAGGAGTGTCATTTGGATGCTCATCTAGTTCACCATGTTATTGAGAAGTTCGGAGATGTCGATGTCCTCTTTATAGAGAACGTTGGAAACCTCATCTGTCCAGTGGATTTTGATTTGGGGGAGAAGTATAGGGTGGTCATGGTGAGCGTCACCGAAGGTGATGATGTCGTGAGCAAGCATCCCGAGATATTCAGGCTCGCGGATGTCATAATAATCAACAAGGTCGCTTTAGCTGAAGCTGTCGAAGCTGATGTGGACAAGATGGTCGAGGATGCCAGAAAGCTCAATCCTAAGGCTAAGATAATAAAGATGGATCTGAAGAAGGAGATAGGTTTTGAAGAGTGGCTGGAGTGGTTGAAATGTGCATTGCGATCCCGGGGAGAGTAGAAAAGGTTGAGTATCCATACGCCATAGTGGATTTCAAGGGAACGAAGAGAAAGGTTAGGATAGACCTCCTTGAGAATGTGAGGGAGGGAGACTACGTTTTGGTTCACGTCGGTTTTGCGATTCAGAAGGTGGAGAAAGCTGAGGCTGAGAACATAGCGGAGTTGCTCGAAGAAGTCTTCGGGATTTAATATGCCTTAAGCTGAAGACATGAACGATCAGATCTTGGGCTAAGCTTTTTATTTCCTTTCATTCAACTCAAACCAATGCGGATAATTCTGTTTACGGGAAAGGGAGGAGTAGGAAAAACGACAATAGCTGCTGCCACTGGAATTAAATCTTCTCAACTTGGCTACAAAACGCTCATAATATCAACCGATCCAGCCCACAGCCTATCTGACTCATTTCAGAAGGAGCTCAAGCCTTATCCGACGAAAGTTATGGAAAATCTCTACGCAATGGAGGTGAACGTCGAATACGAGCTTGAGAGGCACTGGAACACGATAAAAGAGTATCTTACAATATTTTTCAAGTCTCAAGGTATAGACGATGTGGTTGCTGAGGAGCTTGCGATATTCCCCGGCTTCGACGAATTGGCGAGCCTTCTTCACCTTCTAAGCTACTACGAGAGGGAGCTCTTCGATGTCATAATCTTAGATTGTGCTCCTACGGGCGAAACGCTACGACTACTCAGCGTGCCAGAAGTGGCGAAGTGGTATATGAACAGATTCTTTGGAATAGAGAAGAAGGTTCTGAAGCTCGTTAAACCGATCGCCGAACCCCTCATCAACGTTCCATTGCCTTCTGAAGAGGTTTTGAGCAAGATTCAAGAGCTATACGTCAAGATGAGCAAGCTTAAGGAGATCTTGGAAAGTGAGATAACGAGCGTTCGAATAGTAATGAACCCCGAGAGGATGGTGATAAGGGAGTCGGAGAGAGCATTCACGTATCTGAACCTCTTCGGTTACCGAGTGGATTGTATAATAGTGAACAAAATATTTCCTAAGGAAGCGGGGAATTACTTTACCAAGTGGTTCGAGTTGCAGGAGAAGTATTTGGAGGAGATCAAGGAGAGGTTTCCTCTTCCCATTTACAAGATACCTTTCAAATCGACTGAAGTTGTTGGAGATGCTCTGTTCGAGCTTGCGGACGAGCTATACAACGGAGAGGATCCAACTAAAGTATTCTATTCCGAGAAACCGATGAAGATTGAGAAGGAGGGCGAGATGTTCGTTTTAGCAATCAAGGCACCTTTCGTGTCCAAGGAACAGCTGAAGCTTTTGAAGAGAGGGGAGGAGTTGATAATCGTTGCCGGACAGTGGAAGAGGATAGTCTTTCTACCACAATCCCTCGCTTTGAAGGAACCGGTTGAGGCAAAGTTTAATAAGGGTGAGCTGAGAATTTACTTTAGATGAGGTGTCCGGTTATGCCGAAGGAGATAAAGATCAAAGTTCCAACGCCGAACGAAGTCGTGCCGGAGGAGTTCAAGAGTCACATGCTGAACGCTTACAAGGAGTTTCTCCTCGCTATGAGGAGTCTAATCGACGAAAGCATTAAGAAGATCGAAGAGATGGAGGCTAAGGAGAAGAAGGAGATCAAAAAGATAGAGGTCAGCTAAATTTCCTCTTTTTTAATGCCAGTGTAAAACCGATAACAGCTGGGATCAGACAGAATCCCGACGTTTTTGGAGGTTTTACATTTCCCTTCTCAATTTTAAGCACGTATAGCTTATCAGAGCCAGCTATGACATAGCTGTCGGTTATCGCAACACCTCTGACCCAATCTCCCGTTTTGACGACCATCGTTGGATTCCCATCTTTATCGAACACGTAAACGCACCCATCCCTCGAACCCGCAACGATAAATTTTCCTACAGCAACGCTCAAAACCCAGTTGCTTCCGGTTTCATAATTCCAAAGCGGTTTTCCGTTCAAGCTGAACGCATAGACCTTATCCGCTCCAACGACAACGCAGTTTTTTCCTATAGCAACGCTCCAAACGTTTCCAACGTCACGTTTCCAGAGGAGGTTTCCATTCAAGCTGAATGCAAAAACCTTGAAGTTCCTCGTCCCTGCTACGACGATATCATCTCCAATCTTTATCGACTTCACCCAGTTCCAGTCTCCGACGTCAAAAGACCAGAGGAGACGCCCGTTCAAATCGAACATGTAAACTCGATGACCGGCATGTCCGTTTCCGGCAACTACTCGATTTCCATTAATATCGACGCTCCAGACCCAGTCTCCAGTGTAGTATTTCCAGAGGAGGTTTCCGTTCAAATCGAGAAGATAGATATTTCCATCACAAGATCCGGCTACGATATGCCTGTCATCTATTGCCACGCTTTTAACCCACCCTCCAGTTCTGAATTTCCAGATGAGAGTTCCGTTTTTGTCAAAGAGATAAACACTATTTCCAGCCCCTACAACCACATAACCGACAGCGTTGATGTCTATCGACCAAATGGGATCTTCAACACTCCTGTTCCATAGAAGAGAGCCGTTCAAATCGAATAGATAGACATCGTGCGATCCAACAGCTATCAGCTTGCCGTTGGTTGCGAGGGTGTAAACCCTCACGTTGAAACTCCAAGCGGAAACCGTAGGAATGAAAATCAAAATTATTAAAAAAATTAAAAATCTACGCATGGTTACGTTCTGGCCTTAGCTACAGCTTTCTCTGGCAGAATCGAGGCCAATGCAACCATCACGATCCACGTGAGTGTTATCACGACCGCCATTGCGGTTCCGATAGTAGCCATCTCGTGGAGCATCGCCGGAATGTCTGCGGGGTTCTCCATGGCCGTTAAGAAGGGCGGCCACGGGACAACTTCGCCGTGCCAGATGTGCTCTATTGCCAGAAGTATCACTCCACCCCAGAGCATGGTGTTCAACCAGTTCAGCTTCCACCTCTTTGCCTTCTCACCGGCCACCTTTTGCACGGCCGTTGTTACTATCGCTTCTGCCATTGGAACGAGGAAACAGGCCATAAGCTCACCCCCAAATCAAACCTTCCTCAACTTACCTTTCGGATCCTCGATCAATAAAACGATTTCCCAAATTATCAGTGCGACTATCACAAGGACGATTCCGAGTATCGTCGCATCGATGGAAACCTCAAGGTATTCTCCGCCTTCCATGAGATAGCCAAGGGTGTGATCGACGAAGACCATTATCGTCGCACCCCAGAGGATCATGCTGAGAAGTCCAAGTTTGTATTGGCCATCATCTTTGGCATACCATATCGCCGTCACTATAGCAGCCGCAAAAGCTAAAATGACAAGCCACATGTTGAACCCTCCAACGGAACACAATTTTTGAAGGTTCGTTATATAAATATTGTCACGACAAATGTAGAAATTGTTAACATTTGTTATGATAATTGGATTGGATATGCTGATTAAGCTTTTAAGTCTAACTTAGCCACATAATCGAAATGCCCAAGATACTCGTAACCAACGACGATGGCTTCTATTCCGCCGGATTAAAAGCGAGCTACGAAGCTCTGAAAGATTTGGGTGACGTTTACGTAGTCGCCCCTTTAGTTCAGAGAAGTGCGGTAGGCAGGAGTATGTCCGTGATGGAACCGATAAGAGTTTCTGAGGTTCACGTAAATGACATGAAGGTCTATGCCGTCGATGGAACTCCGACGGATGCTGTGATAATCGGGATCTTCAAGATCATAGGCGAGGTTCCGGATTTGGTCGTTTCTGGAATAAACTTGGGTGAAAACCTATCTACTGAAGCTGTCACGACTTCCGGAACAGTAGGAGCGGCTTTGGAAGCTGCGACTCAGGGAAGTCCGGCCATAGCTATCTCGCAAGAGATGGATGATTCTGAGAAGTTCGAGTTCACGTTCAAGCCTTATGATTTCACCTTGGCAAAGGAGATCCTTAGAAAGCTTGCGAAGCTCGTGCTCAAAAAAGGTATGCCGAAAGGAGTGGACGTTTTGAACGTCAACGTTCCGGCCAAGTTCAGCGGGGAGATAGAGATCACGAGACTTGCTAGGAGGTTGTATAGGACTAGGATTGAGGAGAGATTGGATCCGAGGGGAAGGAAGTATTACTGGATAACCGGCGACGAGGTCGAGGATGCTGAGGAGGGGACGGACATTCACGCCATAAGGAGCGGTAAGGTTTCGATAACACCAATTACGATAGATTTAACTGCAAGCGTTGACCTCGAAGAGCTTAGAAGGTGGTTGTATGAAGGCTAAGTTGAACTGTGCAAAGGAGGCTGTGAAGCTCGTTGAGGACGGCATGGTTCTCGGAATCGGAAGCGGAAGCACTGTGGAGCTCTTTTTGAAGGAACTCGGTAAGAGGATAAAGGCTGAAGGATTGGAAGTCTACGGAGTTCCTTCATCATATCAGTCGCACATCGTTGCGGTTGAAAACGGATTGAGAATTGTGGATCTTCTCCAATTTCCAGAACTGGATCTCTGCATAGATGGAGCAGATCAGATCGATTCATCGCTGAACTGTATAAAGGGAGGAGGCGGAGCTTTAACAAGAGAAAAGATCGTCGCATCCGCATCTGATAGGTTTGTGATCATAGCGGACGAATCCAAGCTCGTGGAGAAGCTCAGCATGCCAATTCCTGTAGAAATCCTACCGTTCGCATACGGATTTGTTGCAAGGGAGATCGAGAAAATCGGTGGGAGTTGCAGGCTTAGAGAAGGAAGCGGAAAGGTCGGCCCAGTTATTTCGGACAACGGGAACTTTATAGTAGATTGCAACTTCGGAGTGATCGAGGATCCGAGAGATCTTGAGGCAAGATTGAATGTGATTCCCGGTGTGGTGGAAAACGGAATTTTTTGCAACAGTATGATCGATAGGATAATCGTTGGAACGGAGGAAGGGGTCAGGATTTTGGAGAGACTTTGAATTTGATATCTAGATAAAATTTTTAATTATTAATATACTAAAGCTTTTGGAACTCTCTATTTCCGCAGATCGGACATCTGAAATCTTTTAGTTTCTCAAAGGGCGTAGGAGGAATTCCGTGCCAGGGACATCCCTCTTTCTCATCGTATACGTATCCGCAAACTTTGCACTGGTAGAGCATGATCATCGATCTTCCCAAGACTAAAAATATGTTTCTAAGTCTTTTCGGTATTCTCTGGCTTAAGCTGTATTTTGCAAGATTTAACGAGCACAATTCGACTATGGGCGGTGGCTAATCTCTAATTCTAAAACTGTAAACGAACAGAACTCGAACTCTACCTTTTCTTAAGCCGGCATACTTCGTGCTCATCTTAACTTCCGCTTTAAACATTTTGTTCAGCTTTGAAATTACGTTTCTCGCCACGTTAACGTCGGAAAAATAAACATTCAGCCCGTTCTTGGTTCTTTCAATCTCAAACTCCTCTCCAAACCTTCCGATGACCTTCAATATCGCGTTCTCATTTTCTTCGTCTATCGAGCCTCTGATCTGAAGTATGGTCGGATGTTTCACAGAACGAGTTGACTCAAAATTTATATACTTATTCACACAGCTGATTACGATGGATCTGCTACAACTGGAGTTCGACATTAGATACATAAATGCTGTATCGAGAAAGGTATTGGAGGAGCACGCACTGATCAGGCTTATCATTTCAGCCTTAGCCACCCCTAACGAGCTTGAAAACTTGGTCAAGAGGGACTTCAGGATTATGAATAGAAACGGTGAAGCGATCTACACTGTCAAGTTAACGTCCGGCGGAAGATCGAGAGTAGCTCCGATAGATGAAAGAACGTATGATATAGTAATGAACATCTGCAGGAACAAGGGTGGAAGGCAGAAGGTGTTCAATTACACAAAGGATGAGATCAACAAGATAGTGGAAAAGTATTCACCAGCAGGAAGAAAATACAACGCACTGAAGCTCAGGGATGCCGTAGTGGAGATCCTAAGGGATTGCCTGTTCTTCGACCACGACTATGTCAGCGATTTGCTGAACGGAGTGAACTTGGACGGTGTCGTCGACTTCCTATACGACTCGCATCCGATGTTCTCTGGAATGTGGGATTTGGATGATGACGAGGTTGCGGAGGACTTCATAATGAACTATACGGCGATGACCGGAATAAGAGACGCGAGAAAGATCGCAGAAGAGATTTGCGAAAGCGAGGAGAGAGTTTTGAGGCTTATGAGAAAAGAATTTAGAAGGTTCCTTTAATCGATAGCAAATTTTATCTTCATTCAACAGACCGAAGATTATGGCAAAAATGATGGAAAAGAAATCAGCAAGAATTCTCGCGTTGATACTCGCCTTAATAATGATCGGTTCTGTGCTTGCATACGCTTTCAGAGGGCCTTCGAAACCTGAGGAAAGGACTGTGAAGTTCGACATGGGCGATAGCCTAAAGGACTGGCTTAGATACATTCCAAACTCAACGGAATACATCATATACTTCAACTATAACGCTACAAACAAAACCCTGCTCAGACTTATCTACAACACCACAGCCAAGAATCTCGATCCTTACGCTTTTTACATCTTCAAACCGAACTACATCGGGATGTTCAAACAGATGCTGATCGGCTATCCGGAACTATACCTCATAGACCTCGAAAAGAAGAAGGTTTATTTCTCCTACGACGATAAGAAAGAATACTTCGGCTACAATGTTAAAATAAAAAGCTTTAGTGGAAGATACTATGCCATGACCGACGAGATCCATCCGGTCGTTTACGGCTATCCCGACAACGTTCTCAACGTTCTAAACGTGATAGCGAACAACGGAACGAGCATAATTGACGAATACGGGAACTACACAAGCAGGATAAACGGAAGCTTCGATTACGCCATAATAGTGACAGGAAAAACAGCCATGAGTTCGATTCAGAGCAACGGAACGCCCATAGCAGATTTCTATTTCGAAGGATACAGGATGAACGAGACGAACGGAACCCAGATGTTTGAGAAGGTCGTTGGAATTCACTTCTTGGGTAACTACTTCTTCGTAAAATCCAACGAGACCGCATACTACTACTGCAAGAACTACGAAGACGGTTTCAGCATCGCGATAATGGACGATTACAATCTGACAAAGCTTATCAACACTACACCCGAGATCAGGTCTGTAATAATCAAATTCGGAAAGTAGTATGAGGGTCGAAGGCGGAACGACCTTACTCGTAGAAGGAAGGGCTGAAGTAAGGGTTCAAGGAAGGGCTGAGGTCTTCGGTTGTCCAATAGAGAGCGTTACGGTTAGCGAGGGAAAGATACTCCCGATTTATGTTGTGGAGGATTCGGAGGTAGAGATTGAAGGCAACTACATCGCGGTGAAGGGATCTACGATTCCAGAAAGCTGGAACAGATTGGTGGAGGCAATCGAGCGGGAGGAATACGCAAAAATCATGCTTTTCGGAGATACGGATTCTGGCAAGAGCAGTCTTGCCACTTTTTTGGCCAACAAGCTGAGCGGGAGAAAGTGGATCATAGACCTCGACATAGGGCAGTCGGACATCGCCCATCCTTGTGCTATGGGCATAGGATTCACAGAAGGAGGAATAATCTCGATCTCCGAAGTTCAGATGATAGACGGCTACTTCGTGGGAACGATATCGCCCACCGGAAGGGAGGCGAGATGTCTTAGAGGTGTTGCAAGTATCTTTGCAAAGGTTGAAGATTTGGCCAAAGATGGCGATAGGATAATCATCGACACGACCGGTTGGACTAAGGGGAAGAGGGCGAGGGACTACAAGCTCGCGAAGGTTGAGATTATAAAGCCCGATCTAATTGTATGCTTTGAAAAGGTGCCATACTACCTAAAAAGCTACAACACGTTCGAAGTCGAATCTTTCGTGCTCAAGAAGAGAAGCAGGGAGGTTAGAAGCTCGATAAGGAGCAGACTCTACGCAAAATGGCTCGAAAACGCAAAGCTGAAGAGATTCGAAGCTGGCAAAATTGAGTTCGAGAACACTACACTGTTTAAGGGGGAGAAGATCGAGTTTTTAGAGGGAGTTCTCGACGCCAAGGTGATCTTCGCTGAGAAGGGATCGGATTTCTTGAACGTCTGCGTTGAGAAGGAAGTTGAAGTAGGAGGAGAACTGATCAAAGCGCTGCTTGAGATTTATGAGGTCAAGGACATCTGCATATTCTCCCCAGATCAACTCAACGGTCTCATGCTCGGATTATACGGCAGGGAAGGAAGATATCTGGGCTTTGGATTGCTTAGAGGTTTGGATGTCGAAAACAGATCGATCGAGGTTTTTACTTCAGTGGAGGGAGAAGTTGGAAGAATAGAGTTCGGGGAGGTAAAGCTGAACGACGATCTGAGAGAGGTAGTGGTTCGAGTTCCATGAATCGATACGTCTAAATTCACAGAATCCAATATGGAGCTATGATCGAGATTCGGACGAGTAAGAGAGTTGAAATTATAGATATCACATCGGAAGTTCAGAAGGAAGTAGACAAGTCGGGCGTTAAGGATGGAATAGCTGTAGTTTACACCCAACATACAACCACAGCCATAATCATCAATGAAAACGAGTCCGGCCTAAAGGAAGACATAGTGTTCGTCTTGGACAAGCTAATTCCGAGGGGAGCGGGATACATGCACGACGAAATAGACAACAACGCCGATTCACATCTAAGAGCTATCTTCTTGGGAAACAGCGTCGTTGTTCCAATAACTAACGGAAAGCTCGATTTGGGAACTTGGCAGAGGATAATGTTCGTTGAGCTCGATGGGCCGAGGACGAGGAGGGTTATCGTTAAAGTCATCGGGGGCTGAGCATGCTGAGGCTGATATTCTTAGAGACATCACTCGAACTTGTTCCGCCGAACATCGCAAGGCATCCAGCCATTGTGAAGGATGCGAGGAGAAGGAAGAAGAAGCCGACTAAGATGATCTTAGACGATTCGAAGCATCACGCCGCAATGAAAGATTTAGACGCAAGGGAGAAAAGGGGACGGCCAGACATAATTCACCAGTGCCTTCTCTCTGTTTTAGATTCGAGGGCTTCTAAGTTCGTCGAGATCTACGTTCACACAATAGACGACACGATAATTTGGATAAACAACGAAACAAGACTGCCAAGGAACTACAACCGGTTCATAGGCTTAATGGAAGATCTTTTCGAGAAGGAAGAGATAAAAGCAGGGGAAAAAGTTCTGCTTAAGATCTTAGATGCCGAGCTTGAAGATTTGCTGGAAGATGTAGAAGCTGTGATCGTTTTAACCGAGAAAGGAGATAAGAACGAGAGATTTTTGAGAGAAATTGTCAGAGCTAAAGATAAGCTTGCGATCTGCATCGGAGCATTTCCGCATGGAGACTTCGAAGAGGACACACTTGAGATTTTGAGAGAGTTCAACGCAGAGTTCGTTGCTATAGCTAAGGAGCCGCTGACGAGCCTATATATAACGAATAGGGTGATATGCATTTACGAGGATGAGAGAGTTCTATCTGATTGAAATCGCCAAAGGGATTCTCAAAACGAAGAGAGATGACATAATCGTTGGATTGGGGGAGGACGATTGTGCGGTTGTTAGGGTAGGAAATAAAAATTTGGTTTTGACTACGGACTGTCTGCACGAGAAGACCGATTTTCCGGTAGGTATAAAACCTGAGGAGATAGGCCACTTGGCATTGGCTGTCAATCTGAGCGATTTGGCTGGATGTGGTGCGAAACCTTTGTTTTTCCTCTACACGATAACTCTAACGGATAGGATCGATGAAGAGATCTTTAGGAGAATTTTGAAGGGTATGAAAGATCTTGCAGATAGATACGGAGTTGCGATAGTCGGAGGAGATACAGATTTTGGCGACGAACTGCATATCTCAGGATTTGCAATTGGAGAAGCTGAGAGGTTCGTCACTCAAAACGGTGCGAGGATTGGTGATCACGTATGCTTAACGGGTTTGCTTGGGAAGGCTCAGCTGAGCTTGGAACAGCTCTTCTCCGGATTCGATCGCGATAAGATAGCGTATCCTGAATCCCTTTTCAAGCCTGAGCCAAGGATTAGAGAGGGAATGGAGATAGCAAAACATGCGAATGCGATGACCGACATAAGCGACAGCTTGGCGGTTTCGCTAAATCTAATTGCAAAGAAGAGTTGTGTTGGTATAGAGATTTACGAGGAACTCATACCTCTCGATCACCTCCTAAGCTATGTTGATTCCAATGATGCTCTTGAGCTGTTCTTATACGCTGGAGGGGATTACGAATTAGTTTATACTTCGAAGCTATGCCAGCACATTAAAATTGGGAGGGTCGTTGAAGGGAAGGGAGTCTGGCTTGTCAAGAAAGATGGAAGTAGAGAGAAAATAGAGTTTAGGGGCTATTTCCACTCACCTTCTCAGCATAGTGAGCATGAAAAGAAGTGATGCCGTGTAGAGAAGATGAACATCTATTAACATTACGAGTGTTGGATCTATGTTTGCATTAAGCAGAACGTCCGCAGCGATGTAGAGAGTCATATCAATCGCACCGTCTGCGAGGATTAAAAACGATGCGAGCATCAAAACCTCGTAATCACCTACCCTCACCGGTGTTCTTTCTCTTGAAAGAGCTAGGATGGCGAACGTATTTGCCAATACTATTCTCGCTACAATTATTGTTAAGAAAGATCTGAACCCGCATATATAGAAGCATTTATGTGGTATCTGCCCCAAGATAACTCCTACCGCCAGCAAAATGAGACCTATTGCCGTAATCTTCTTTTCGAAAAACGGTGCCTTAAATCCTTTATATGTAAGAAATCCGTTTTTTACCGCTGTGAATACAACAACATACATGCAGATAGACGCAATCATATCGAGGTAGGCCTGATATTCCGTATTTACAGCCGCTAAGGTGAACATGAGAGTGGATACAAAGGCTAGAGGATAGAGCTTGGTAAACTTTCTTGCCTTGAGCATCAGCGCGGATGAGATCGCTAAGAATATGTAGGACAGCGCTATGATTTTGAGCATCATATCCACCTCCTCATGTAATCGTATATGACGATCGAGGGATAGAGCGCTACTATCCATGCCGTTATGTGAAGGAGAGAATGATATATTATCAGATCTTTGTGACTAAAGAATAAGAGCAGAAGTGCATGCTGTCCAACGAAAAGCCATGTTGACACTTTGTAGTAGGTTTCGACTGCCCAGTCTCTAAATATCGTCTTTTCCCTAACTCCGTTCAGGATGTATACTACCAGCATCGTGTATAGAGCGTGAAAGAGCGTTGGAACGTTGTAAAAGGGCGAGCTCAATGCCATCTGAAGAGAGGTGACCTTTCTGCTCTTTTCAACCTTTATCGCCGCACCTATCAGAAGTAGTCCTACTATGATGAGGAAAAACGTGGGTTGAAAAACGACTATGTATGCTGCCGGTAGAAATGCCATGCCTATCATGAAGAGAACGAACCCGACCTTTATGCCTGCACTTCTGGCATCCTTCTTAGCCAGCGCACAAAGTCTGATGACGTTGGAGATGGCTATATACATTGAGACGATAGCGAAAGCTGCGGAGAACGCGATCTCGATGGCTATGATCAAATCAATCAATCTGCTCACCCAACCTCATCCCGTGCTCGTTGACTATGAGCTCATAAAACTTGCTGGGTGGCTTGTTCGGATTCTTCTTGACCCTGATACCTCTTCTTATCCTCAGGCCCTCTACAATCTCCTCTATATCTATAACGTAGTCCGCCTCATTCTCGAACATAGCCAAAATTTTCGAATCTGCAAGCTTCTTATCAATTATAGCAATGAGGATACCCTTCTTCTCTCTAACTATGTCGCATATCTCCTGAAAAAGCTGATAAACTTTCTCCGGAGAATGAATTATCAAAAGGGGTTGGAGGATATCTATCAACCCGACTCTCTCCTCAAGCTTCTTTATTGCTAGGGATATTGTAAAAAGCTCGTGCAACGTGAATTCGTCGTTAGGAGTTAGAATCTTAGCAGCATTCAGCTCCTTTTTGAGATCGTCCTTCAACCTCTTTGGGACTATCGCAAAAACGCCAATACCCTCCTTTATCGCGTTCTTCAAAAATCCCAAAGCTAACCTCAAGCCGAGATCTCCTACGGTTTCGATTAAGATAACCCTCCCGCCCGCGATATCTCCAACGATCTCGTCAAACTTCAAAACGTCAAATCTCATGCTTTATCTCCGCAACATCACACCTAACCGGATTTATAGATTTTATAGGATATATGTATTTTCTGATTTTCTTGCGTTCCATATCCACTGCACCCTCTATTCTAACGACCGTGGTGGCCATGCTTTCGAATATAGCGAGATCTCTCTTGTCGACGGCATCGTAGTTCAAAAATCCTACAAAGGTTACGCTCGGCAGAGCAACCTTAAGCCCGGCGAATTCTCTCAAGAAGTTCTGTATGTCGAAGTGGAGGGCAATCTGTTCGATTCCGCATATCACGAGGAGATGATTCTCTCGGCTGTCCTTCATGAAGGAGTAGAACTTCGAAATCATCTTCGTGATCTCGTTGAGCGGAACGTTCACTATGTTGAATCCGGGAAAACTCATAGCGAAATTTGAAACGCTTATTATGGGAGTCTTCCTTATAGCATCGAGCAACTCAGGATCCGTATCTTTGAGAGCGTTTATTAGGGCATATAGCTTGACTTGAAGCTTGTCGCCTATCTCAACGAAGACAGAATTTCCTATCGATGTGAGCTTGAGCGGAAGCAAGTCAATGTTCGATAGGCTGTTGTATTCAATCAGAACGACCTCTCCTTCAACTATCCTATTCAAAACCAAGTTCAGAGGCTTGGGAAGTTTGATCATCTTCATACCGTCCGAGACTATCTCTACCTTCATAATCTCTTCTAAATCACCTCTCTTCGAACAGACTCAGATCGCTATAGACCTCCATTCCACCCTTCACTATCTTGTAGGGCCTCATGGTATCGTCGAATTCGATTCCCCTCATCTTGGCAATCCTTACTCCTCTCAAGATCTTGCCCTTGATGTCTATCATGTGTAGTTCGATCACCCCGCTTACGAGATAATCCTCAACGTTCTTCTCGTATATGTCTGATGTGAGGAAGGTCGTCACGTTGAACCTCTTGAACATTCCGATTAAACTGAGAAGATCTCTCCTGTATTCCATCTCGCTTTTAGCCGAGACTCTCAGCATTGTTATTGAATCTATCACGAGCCTCGAAGGAGCTGATTTGTCAAACCTTGCCTCAAGCATCGACTTAAAGCCCTGAGTATCTATATCGAAGCTCGTAAAAAACAGATCCCCAAATATCGTCTTATCTCCCGTAGGCGATGCGTCAATGAACTCTATTCCCGAAACATCCAGTCCTAAGTAGTTCATGTTTTCCCTTATCTCGTCAACACCTTCAGCGAGCGAGATGAACAGAACGTTCTCACCCCTCTTAGCACCATCAAGCAGAAACAGGATCGAAAGGATAGTTTTCCCAGCACCGGGGCATCCTTTAACGAGATACGTTCTTCCTTTTATCAAACCACCGTTAAGCATCCTATCTAAACCCTCAACACCGGTTGAAACTCTTTCCATGATTATAATCACCATAATTGATTTCAGTGTCGAACATTATAAAGTTTTCTGAGAGAGTAATTATATTTTTTATTTTTATTACGGCATAAGATTAATTTATCCTGAATTAGGACTGAGAGTATGGATGCGTTTAAGATGATCGAAGATGCCGCTATGAAGATCAAAACGATGGAAGTTAGGGGTGCAGCGAGAATTGCAAAATTTGCCGCTGAAAGCCTTAAGATGTTTGCGGAGCTCATAGAAAGAGACTTCGACAAGAACATGAGGTGGGCGGCAGAAACTTTGATGAACACCCGTCCCACAGCTGTGAGCCTGTTCAATGCCATAAACTACGTCATGAGATACAGTGGAAAAGATGACGAGGAAAAGAGAAGGGATGCGATAAGGAGGGCGGAGGAGTTTATAAGGTGGGTCGATACGGCAAGAGAAAAGATAGGTGAAATAGGAGCGAAGAGAATAAAGGATGGATACGTGATAATGACCCACTGCAACTCCTCAGCTGCTTTGTCCGTTATAAAGACTGCCTTTAGGCAGGGGAAGAAGATTGAAGTTATAGCCACAGAGTCGAGGCCGAGATATCAGGGTCATCTGACGGTGAGAGAGCTCAGCGAAGAGGGTATTCCGGTAACTCTCATCGTAGATTCTGCGGTAAGATACTTCATAAACGACGTGGACTGTGTCATAGTTGGGGCAGACACCATTACGGTCAATGGCGCACTGATAAACAAGATAGGAACTTCTCAGATCGCTCTCTGTGCTAAGGAGGCGAGAGTCCCGTTTATGGTCGCAGCTGAGACATACAAGTTCAGTCCTAAGACGCTCTTCGGTGAGCTTGTCGTAATAGAGGAGAGGGATCCTGAGGAGGTAGCTCCTAAGGAGATATTAGCTCTTAAGAACGTCAAAGTTAGAAACCCCGCGTTCGATGTAACGCCAAGAGATTACATCGATCTGATAATCACCGAAATTGGGGCCATTCCGCCGGAGATGGCTTATGTGATAATCAGAGAGCGTTTGGGTTACACAGGCATAAGTTATGAGGAGATTAAGGTTTCCGCAAAGCATTTTGACTAAGAATGTCGCATACGGAGCTAAAAACTTCATCGACCATTTTTGCAAGCTTCTTTTTTACCCTCTCCTCCGGCAAGCAGTTCTTACAGACAGGAATGGATTCGAAGCACTCTTTATGTAAGATCTTTTTTCTAACAACAGTATACCTCATGCAGTCCAAGCAGATAGGAGATTTACACATGCTACAAAATCTGACCTCATTCTCGCTCAGCTCTTTTCCACAGGTTGAGCACTTCATAAGGATAGTTTGCTCTATGCAATATAACTTCTACTCCCAATTGAATAACAGCATAGAAGGTCAAACAGAGCAGGAAAGCCATCGTTCCAATTAGCATAGCTATCGCAACGTAATCTGGAAACATCATGTGCCCGTGCAGATACATATCATGATCTCAATAATGGAAGATATTAGCTTTCCGATTAAAAGAAAAGCGGACCCGGCGGGATTTGAACCCGCGACCTTGGGCTTAGGAGGCCCACGCCCTATCCAAGCTAGGCTACGGGTCCGCACCGTAGGAGGACTTTCAAGAGATTTTTCCCAAACAGATAAATTTCCAAAGGCTCTCCAGTCCTTAGAGACTCTATGAATGCATCTATCTTTTCGCTAACTGGTTTTAATTTTTCTTTGACAAATTTATAGTTTTCTGGTTATATCGTTATACTCAACCTAGGATGTTTTCTTTTTGGTTGCCTTTTTTGGCTGATTGCTCGCTTATCGTTGATTCTATGTGTGCGGACACTTTCGTCAATGTCCTCATCAATCTTTGTCATGTAGCTGTTTATGAAATTTGTGGTATTTATAGGGGTGCTGACCCCATAATGGTTAAAGCAACCACATTAAAGCCTCGCTGTATATAAAGTCTAACCTAAAAGGGTCAGCACCATTTATAGGGGTAGCAACAAATAAGATAATCCTGATTTTTAGCTTTTCTTCTTCGTTTCTTCTTAACTATGTTTGGTATAGCTGTAATAGCCATAATGCTTGTAAATGTGCCAAGAATTAGATAAATCCATCCAAAGATAGTTTCTTTTAGTTTATCTATTCCCGCAAATACGTAGGTTATTCCAATTCCAGCAAGTGCTAATCGAATCGAAATCTTAATTTTCGCTCTAATCGTTCTTCCCAGCTGGGTATTTTCACATGTCTAGTCTTACTGGGCGGTGGAGCAATTTTCGCTCCTTTTAGACTAGTAATTCCAACTAAACCTAACCCAAAACGTCTCAAACGTTTCCGGCTCACTTTCCTTGTTGCTGAAAGCCTAACACGACGTGTTGTGGTATAGTTGCTTTCAGCACTGGCTATACTGTGTCCATACTCTTGCCTGACGGATGGTGTTGGTATTACTATAGGATACAACAGTTATTGAATACCAAACAGCCTCTTGTTGTATTGAAGTCTTCGGCTGAGGAAGATATCCAGCTAATATCAGGGTTAGAATGTGAAATTAGGGCTAGCGAGGGATGGGATTTTCCAAATGCACATTATTATGCTGAGCGAGGTTTAGAGTGGATTAAGGTGCTTAGCAAAATCTCATCTGAAAACAAGGAAGCCTCCGAGTAGGATTTGAAATTTTTAAATTATCCCTATTTTTTGGCCCAAACTAAACGTTATCAGATATTTTTATTATTCATTATAAAAAATATTAATAATTGAGAATAGCAAACATTATCAAGTACGATATTTGCCAAGCATGGCAACTGTAGGGAGGATAGAACATCATGGCTAGGAGAAGAAAGCCTCTAATTACTGTAGAAGAAATCATAGAGATTCATGAGAGGATAATTGAAAAATATGGTGGAGAATCTGGCATACTTAATCGAGGAATACTTGAGTTTGCTGTGGATTGGGTAAATATTCACCCAAGAAAGTCGATATTTTGGAAAGTAGCAGTGTTAATGAGGGAAATCATAAGTGGTCATCCGTTTGTTGATGGAAACAAAAGAACTGGATTTGAAGTAGCTGATACAATTTTAAAAGCCAAAGGATACAAATTTACAGCAAGCGAAGATGAGATTTTAGAGTTCATACTGGAGTTAGCGATGAAAGGAAAAGATACCGAAGAAATAGTTAAATGGTTAAAGTCTAATACTAAAAAAGTAGGTGTTAAGGATGCCAGAAGAAAGAAGAAAAAAGAAAAAGAAGAATGAAAAGGTGTTGAGACCAGAATATGAGAGAGCTTTAAAGCAAAGTATGAAAGAATTCGATGCTTTACTCAAGAGACTAGCAAAGCTATGATTTTTCCCTAGGGTTTTTGGTTGGATTTATTGATATCTTATTAGTCATGCTTTCATCCAATTTATCGCGGCTAACCAGATAATAAATTAGATTTCTTGAAGCTTTAGCGAAGTTATTTCATGATTTATCGACAGAATAGACAATTTCTCTTAATTCTTCCATTGATGTTATTTGTTTTTACTATAATACTTGCTTAGCAGTCTAGATATTTCTTGATAGTTCGCTCATCTGTTAGAGGTGACCTTTTCTCTCTTTCTTGAGACAGTTCACGAAATCATCTTTATTAATTTTATCTCAACTTACTATAAAATCATATCGAGGATTTTTTTATATATCTTATTTCGCTTTCTTTGGGCTTAGGAGGCCCACGCCCTATCCAAGCTAGGCTACGGGTCACTGACGTAGCTAAAGATATTAGGGAATTTAAACTTTATTCTTGCTCGATGAACTCATCTAAGGAATGCTGACTCAGCCTTTCGACAGTTCTCCATCTCTTCCTGACGATGTGTGGAATCTTACCACTTTGAATCCACTCTCTAAGAGCTTTGATTGTCTTCGGATCGCCTGCGTATCCACTGCCGAAGTCCCCATATTCCTGCTTCAGCCTTTCGATCTCAACATCTCTTTCAACCTTCGCTACGATCGAAGCAGCAGCAACGATTACGAACTCTTCGTCAGCCTTGTGCTTCGAAATAACCTTCCTACCAGTCATATTCTCCAAGAAATCCTTCAACCTCTCTGGCTTCACATCTGGACTGTCGACGATCACTAAGTCTGGATTGAGTTTCTCTATGATCTTAATGTAACTCTCTCTAAGCAGATCATTTATATTGTCTGATTTGTCTATCTCCTCTGGAGTAACCTTGATCAAACAGATTTTACATATTTTCTTGATCTCTTCGGCAAGCTCTTTTCTTCTCTCCGGCTTCAGCTTCTTTGAGTCCTTGACGCCCAACTTCTCCAGCTTCGGCAGATCAGATTCATCGCACAGAACTCCACAAACGACCATTGGACCTATTACTGGCCCCTTCCCAGCTTCATCTATCCCGACGACCTTCATTTAAAATATTTCTGCAATTGACTTTATAAAGTCGTTGTTAATAATCGAAATACCTAAAAGGAATATACGCAAAAATTTTAATGATGGATGAGATTGAAAAGATAAGGAAGAAAAAGATGGAGGAGTTGATGAAAAAGATGATCAAGCCGATAAAGGTTGATGACACCAACTTCGAGGAGGTTATCAACAGCAACGAGAATGTGGTTGTCGATTTTTGGGCCGAATGGTGTGGGCCCTGTAAGATTCTCGCCCCGATTATTGACGAACTCGCAAAGGAATATACTGGAAAGGTCGTATTCGCAAAGTTGAACGTTGACGAAGCTCGAAACATTGCGATAAACTACGGTATCTCGGCAATTCCTACGCTGATATTCTTCAAGAGGGGTAAGCCGATCGATGCCTTAATCGGAGTCCTTCCAAAGGGAGAGATCAAGAAGTGGATCGACAGAATCCTCGCGACATATTAGTGAAATTTCGACGATCCCAACGAACGTCTTGACGAAATCGATCATTCTTCTGAACTTTTCCTTAGGAGTTAAATCGGTAAGGGCGATCCTGTAGAGGCTATCGAACAGTTTAAAGACCAAATCGAAGATGGAGATGTTGAACCTCGCAAAGTAATCTGACTTCTGAATTAGTGAGTTTATTGCAAATCTCACAACTCTAACGGCCATTCTTGGAGGAAGCAGACCTGAGAATAGCTCTACATATGGTGGGAGAATCCAAGCTGCGGTAATATTGACTATATTTTCCCTCGACCTCGTAATTCTTCGGTAGTCTCTCCTCACCCTTCTGAGAAAACTCTTGATGACATTTGCATCTGCTTTAGCCCTGTAAAGCAACTCCTGAAGACTCCACCAGAACTCCTCTCTCTCCTTTAGGCTCCTTCTGATTATCTTTCTGTAAGCTCTGGCGCAATCTTTGGCAACGTCCTTTCCCCTCCAGTATCTCAGAAGAGTTATGAACCTCATACAGTCGTTAGTATATGATAAAGGTGGCAAAACGGGGGAATTGAGAATAGTCCTGACATCAAGATGGCAATCAACGTTACCCATCTCAAGGGTTTTTATTATTTCGCTGGGATGTTCGAATCCTACGAGCTTTGAAATTTCGATTATCGAATCCATGAAACACGATAGTATTTTAAATCATTTTAGCCTTATCCGTTAAAATGAGAATCCCACTGTTCATCGAATTTGAGGGTAAGAAAGTCCTCGTAATCGGTGGAGGAGGAGTTGGAACCGTTAGAGCGAAGAAGTTCTTGGAAGCTGGGGCGAAGGTTAGAGTTCTGAGTTTAAAATTTAGCGACGAGCTGAGAAAGCTTGCAGAGGAGGGAAAGGTTGAACTGATCGAAGGAGATGCGTTCAACGAAAATCTACTGGAAGATTTGATCTCGGATAGCGATCTCGTTGTTGTGGCGATCCCCAACCTTGAGATAAACGATGTAGTTTGGAAGATCTCGAAGAAGCACAAAACGCTCGTAAATCTTGCGAACGATGCGGAGAGGACGGAAGTGGTTGTTCCGTTTGAAGATGAGGTTGAAGGAATAAGGTTTGCGGTAACTACCGAAGGCAAGAGCGGGATAGTCGCGAGGAAGGTCAAAGAAGCTTTTAGGAAATTGCTTGAAGAGGATGAAGAAACGATAATTTTTCTGAAGGCTATGGAACACCTCAAGAAGTTCATGAAGTCACACAACATCCCCGTTCAGCTCAGGATGAAGTTATACTTCGTCATAAGTGCTGATCCGGAGTTCAGAAGGCTCGTTAAGGAAGGGAAGGTCGATGAAGCCCAGAATTTTGCGGAGAAGCTCGTTGAAGATTACGTTTCTGGAAAAAGGAAGATAGATGAGAGTTTAGTAAAGATGCAGTTTTAGGTGGTCCCATGTTCGACGATGTGGAGAAAACTATTCTGATGAGTGTTCAGTACGAGCTTCCTCTTACCGAGCGACCTTTCGTTGATTTAGCTGAAAATATAGGTCTAAATGCTAAAGATGTCATGGTAAAGCTTAGAGAGTTCAAGCAGAAGGGTGTAATTAAGCGAATAGGCGCAAATTTGAACTACAAGGCTTTTAGTCGGATCGGTAAAGCTGCCCTTGTAGCTTTTGCATGCAAGGATGGGGACATTCCGAGGATCGCAAAGATAATCAACGAGTCGATCGATAGCATTAGCTTGAAGCACAACTTTCTAAGGGATCATCCTCGCTACAAGATCTGGTTCACTTTCAAAGGCAAGGACAAGGAAGAACTACTGAGGAAAGTCGAAGAACTCGCAAAGAAGTGTGGTGTTAAAGACTACCTATTCCTGCCGAGCAAGAGGGTTTACAAGATGGATGTGAAGTATGATCTGTTTAAAGGGATATCGTGGAGCGAGAAAGGATTGGAAAAGGATGATGTTCCGAAGGTTGAAGATCTTGGAATTCCCGCTAAGATGCTCTTCGAGCTTGAGAAGAAACTGCCAATAGAAGATAGGCCGTTCAAGGAAATTGCAGAGAGATACGGCTACAAGGAATCCGAGTTGGTCGATCTGATCGCCGAACTCATAAAGAAGGGCGTTGTCAGAGATTTCAGCGGAGTCTTGAGGGAAAGCAAAATTGGATTCGGAGAGAACGGAATGAATATTATTCAGATCGAGCCTGAAGAGGCTGAAAAATTAGCTTTGAAACTCGTGAATGAGTTTCCGCAGATAACTCATTTAGTTGAGAGAGAAGTGCCCGAAAGGTGGAGGTTTCCCATATACTTCATGGTTCACGCTGATTCGAGGGACAAGATCGAAGCCGTAAGAAAGGAAGTAGAACAGCGATACGGAGTAAAAATTTTGACTCTATACAGCCTAAAAAATCTAAATCCAAAATTGTGATGTTAATTTTCATTATTTAAATATTATATAATACAACATTAATGTCTGAAACTTTTGCTATTTCTTCAAAGTCTGGATCCCTTGTTATTATCTTATCCGCTCCATTTGCAATTGCTATTCCTGCTATTAAGATATCAAGGGCGTTTACCTCTTTGCCTATTGCCATCAATCTTGCAGCTATGTTACTTGACTCCTCAGCAGCCCTAACATCGAACGGTAGTATCTTAACTTCAGAAAAGAATCTCTTAAAGAATTTTTCTTCTCTTTTGCTTCTTTTTCTCTTTAGCCCAGTCGTTATCTCATGATAAGTGATCGTTGTTATTGCAATATCATCTTCTTCGTCTACTAAATCGTAAGTGGCTTTAACACCTCTAAAATAATCTATGAGAAAGTTGGTATCGAGCACGATCATATTCTAAACCTCGCCGACTTTCTTGCTTCTAAACATTTCTCAATCTCGTCAAGGACTTCACTATCCTTCAAAACCCCAAAATATTTTCTAATGTCAGTCCTCTTCTTTTTCAGAAGTTTTTCTATCACGTCGCTGAAACTCTCGCCTTCTTCCTTCATCTCCACAAGCTTGTTGTAAATCTCATCTCTTATCGAAATTGTTCTCATGCATTTGTGTATGTAAACACGAATATATAAAGATTGTCTTTGTTCCATGTTATACAAGCTCTGACTTGATTTAGAAGGATTCAAAAGCCCTAAGGCGTAAAAGCCAGTATGCCTACTTACGATGAAGTTG
The DNA here is from genome assembly GCA_027064525.1 of Archaeoglobaceae archaeon. Classification (GTDB taxonomy): domain Archaea; phylum Halobacteriota; class Archaeoglobi; order Archaeoglobales; family Archaeoglobaceae; genus WAKM01. The sequence goes on along the minus strand of JAMOPJ010000032.1, from coordinate 29,716 downwards.
TTGGGACCGTAGTAGAGCTTTTCAAAAAAGCAGAAACAGAATTAAGCGATGACGTAATCCAAGCTCTGAGAAGAGCTTACGAGGAGGAAGACAACGAAATCGCTAAGATGAACTTGGAAGCCATCCTCAAGAATATCGAGATCGCAAAAACTAAGAAAATTCCGATATGCCAAGATACAGGACTTCCGATAATATTCGTCGAGTTGGGAAGAGAGCTCTGCTTGGAGTTTAGTCTTGTAGAAGCTATAAGGGAAGGTGTAGTCAGAGCTACGCGTGAAGTTCCTCTCCGTCCAAATGCAGTCCATCCAATTACGAGAGAAAATCCCGGAAACAACATTGGCCTGCACATGCCCCAGATAAACGTGGACATCGTTGAAGGAGATAGACTCAAGATCACAGTTATGCCGAAAGGGGCTGGAAGCGAGAACTGCTCCGCATTGAAGATGATGTTGCCAAGCGAAGTAGATAAGATCAAGCGTTTCGTGGTTGAAGTCGCCAAAAATGCTGGCGGTAAACCATGTCCACCGATATTTGTGGGTGTCGGAGTTGGCTCAACCTTCGACGGCTGTGCGAAGCTTGCTAAGAAAGCTCTGCTTAGAAATGTGAACGATATGAACGAGTTCGAGTTGGAAATACTCAACGCAATAAACAGACTGGGTATCGGAGCGATGGGTTTAGGCGGAAAAGTCACGGCTTTAGCTGTGCTCGTCGAATGCGGACACTGCCATACTGCATCTTTGCCGGTTGCGGTGAACATTCAATGCTGGGCTAACAGAAGGGCTTCAGCAGTTCTGAGGTGATGTTATGGAGATCGTAACACCCGTTTCGGTTGAACTTGTTCAAAAGCTAAAGGTTGGAGATATAGTTTACATAACTGGAGAGATGATCACCGCAAGGGACAAAGCTCATATGAGGGCTTTGGAGTTCATCAAAAGCGGGAAAGAGTTGCCGGTGAGCTTCAACAACGCTGTGATATATCACTGTGGACCTCTCGTTCAAAAGGTTGGAGAGGGGTGGAAGGTAATTTCAGCCGGCCCGACTACTTCTGCAAGGATGAACAGAACAACGAAGGAGCTTCTGAATTACGTTGATTCGATTGTGATCGTTGGAAAGGGCGGGATGGACGTGACTGAGGAGTTAAAAGGAAAAGGCGTTTACTTAGCATACACAGGCGGAGCTGGTGCCTTGGCTGTGAACGCCATAAAGAATGTTAAAGATGTTCACTGGCTTGACTTGGGAATGCCTGAGGCGGTCTGGGTTTTCGAAGTAGATAAGTTTGGACCTTGCATCGTTGCAATAGATTCGCACGGAAACAGCCTCTACGATGAAGTTAAGGAAAAAGTCGAAGAAAACTTCAAGAAGATCATAGAGAAATTATGATAAAAATTATATTTTCTAAATTATTTTTAGAAAAAATCAATAGCTAAGGGAACAACGGTGGAAAATCTAAGCCCGTCTTTTCATCTAATCCGAACATGACATTCATGTTCTGAATAGCTTGCCCACTTGCACCTTTCACCAAGTTGTCGATCGCTGAGGATACGACTACTCTGCCGTTCTGCTCGTCAATGAATATCGCTATATCGCAGAAGTTGCTTCCCCTAACCCAGCTCAGCCTTATTTCGTCCTGCAATCTTACGAAATAGCAGTCCTTGTAAAATCGCTCGTATATCTCGTAGATCTCATCCCTCGATGGAACTTCATCCATAAATACGTGGGCATTCGTGAGAATACCCCTCGAGCCGGGAAATACTTGAGGTGTGAAAGATACCTTTACCTCAGGATTAAACTTGCTTAACTCCTGAATCATCTCCCAGTAATGTCGGTGGTTAGTGACCTTGTAAGGCACTATAGCTTCGTGCAGATTTGGATAATGCGTGAACTCCGTTGGCTTTGCCCCAGCCCCACTTATTCCACTCTTTGCATCGAATACGATTCTTTCAGCATTCTCGGCAATCGGTGCAGCGGCTAAAATCGCTCCAGTAGGATAGCAACCGGGATTCGCAACCAAATCCGCTTTGGCGATCTCATCCCTATATAGCTCAGTTAAGCCGTAAACAGCTTCGACGTAACCTTCGTGCTTTTTGCCGTAAACCTTTTCGTAAGTTTCCTTGTCAAGTCTGTAATCCGCTGAGAGATCTACAACCTTGATACCAACTTCTAAGAGCTGTGGTACGTATCTCATTGCCTCTCCATGCGGGACAGCAGTAAACACAACATCGCAGTTATCCAGATTCTTCAAATCTGGCTCAACGAATTTCAAATCGTAGAATCCCTTAAGAAACTTGTGAAGCTTCCAGATCGGTTCTCCGGCTAATTGTCTTGATGTAGCGGCAACGACTTCAGCTTTTGGATGCAGAGCAAGGAGTCTTAGAAGCTCTGAACCAGTGTAACCGCTTGCACCTATTATACCAACCTTCATATCACAACATCTGACAACCACTATAAAACCGTTCCAATAGCTTTTGATATGCAGATTTACTTCGTCATCGACATACTGAACGGTGAAGTTGTTCGGGCTTTTGGGGGTAAGAGGAAGAACTACTATCCCATTAGCCGATTTAGCAGAGTTGTCGATGTCGATGATCCAATTAGCGTTGTTGAAGTCGTGAAGCCGAGGTTTCTCTATGTTGCAGATCTAGACAGAATCATGGGTAAGGGCAACAATATGGGAACGATTGAGATGCTTGCAAGGAAAGTCGAGCATCTGATCGCTGACTGCGGATTCAAGAATTCCGAAGAGCTTAATGGTTTGAGATTCACGCCGGTTTTGGGAACAGAAACGTTCGATATGACTCAACTTGAAGATGTTCAAATTCCGGTATTTGTGAGCTTGGACATCAAAGACGATCGATTGCTTTCACCGTGCAGATTCGAATTTAAGAGCTTGATTGAATACCTAAACACCTTCAGTTTGCTTGGCATAATAGTTCTCACGCTTGATAGAGTTGGTAGTTGCTCTTTGGATTTGAAAACGATCGAAAAGGCGGTTGATCTCTCAGAAAATCCAGTTTTTGCCGGTGGTGGTGTTGGATCTATCGAGGATTTGATGAAGCTTAAGGAGATCGGTTGCAAGGGTGCTCTAATAGCTACCGCTGTTCATAAGGGTTTGATAAGCTTGGATGTAGTTAGAGATGGTTATATAAGGCAATTTTAACAACTCTATTTTTGTAGATTCTTCCAATAACTTACAAATATATTATATTTTCAATTAATTAGTTAAAATTTTGAAGTCTTTTAAGATTTTAGTTAATATTATTTCAACTGGTTTTGGCTTCTGTCCTAAGCTTATCATTTTCTTTGCAATCTTTATACCATGTTCTTTTTTGCGGTAACATTCTCTAAAAACTGATTCTTCAATCGATTGTCTGTAACTTTCTGAGATTGCCTTTAACTCTTCAACGAGTTCAGTTTTCGATGCATCTTCTGATAATTCTTTAACAATTTTCTCAAGTCTTATAATCTCTTCTTTTTTGTTTTTTAATTCTTTTTTAAGTTCTGGATACTTATCAGCTAATTTCTTACCAATAATTAGCGGAACGTCGGCGTATGATTCTATTTCACCGTCTAATTCTATACCAAATTTTCTTTCAATAGCTTCTTTGGTGAACAAATTTTCAATTGACTTCAAGTATCTTCCATCTTCCGTCATCTATACCTTTTTTTTCAAATAACTCCTTCAATTTTCTTTTCTCTTCAAAAACTAATTTAAAAATTATTAAATTACAAGACTGCCAATTACTGTGATGCCAACGAAGAAATACAGAATATATCTCGACGTTTGCTGTTACTTCGACCATTTGACGATCAAAAGCAGGAGAGAATAAGACTTGAAGCTGAAGCGGTTTTACTGATCCTAAACAATTGCCAGAAAGGTATCTGGGTTTTAATTGGTAGTGAGGCAATCGACTTTAAAATATCGAAGATCTCCGATCCAATAAAAAGATTTAAAGTCGGAAGTTTATATGCAGTATGCAAAAATAAGATCAAAGTTGATGAAGGAATACGTTTAAGGGCAAAAGAACTTCAAAGTTTTGGATTTAAAGCACCTGACGCATTACACATAGCTTGTGCAGAAGCTGGCAAAGCTGACGTTCTATTGACTACAGACGATGACATAATTAAATTTGGATCAAAAAGAGTTTTAAAGGTTAAAGTGAAAAATGAACCCTGTATTTGGTTACTGGAGGTGATGTAATTGGATATACTCACGATGTCTCCTGAAAAGTTGAAGATTGAAGGATTAAAAGCTCTTAGAGACAAGTTGGGAGCTGTAGGCATGGCTATGTTCCTACGTCAATTTGACTTGGGTGAGGGTGATTACACCAAAGAAAGAAATTGCTCAAAAAATATGATGACGTTGACAAAATCGTGGAAGAGATAGAAAGGTTGCGTAAAAAATGAATGAAATCGTTAAAAGCTAATTTATTGATTCCTTCCTCTTTTCAACGACCCTTATCCACTCTATAGCTGTATTAGGGTAGTTTCCGCTCTCGTCTTTTTCCAGAGATTTGACCATGTCCCAAATCGTAAGCAATGCGACGCTAACACCCGTTAGAGCTTCCATCTCCACACCGGTTTTACCAACAGACTTGACTTTGCATACTGCCTTAACACCATCATCGCAAACGTCAAAATCGATGGTTACAGAAGTTATCGGAATGGGATGGCACATTGGGATAAGCTCAGGAGTTTTTTTAACAGCTAATATGGCTGCTATGCTCGCTGTATTAAGAACGTCTCCTTTTGGAGTCTTGCCTTCTTTTATCGCTTTAACTGTCTCCTTTCTCAGCTTTATAAAGCCCTCAGCCACCGCAACCCTTATAACGTCGTTCTTTGCTGAGATATCCACCATCTTAGCTGGCATAAAACACCAGAGATCAAAACTGTAAAATTTATTTCGGTCGGGAAAACTTAAATAGAAGATTATCCAAGTCGAAGGGGAGGTGATCGAATGGGGACGGTTAAGCCAGCTTATATTAAAAACATAGCGATGGAATTGCTCAGGAAATATCCAGACATATGGTCTGGTGATTTCGACGTAAATAAGAAGCTCGTCCAAGAGCTTACGAACATAAAGAGCAAGAGGGTTAGGAACAGGGTAGCTGGCTATATAACAAGAAAGGTCAACAGAGGGTGGGTAAATGTTTGAAGGTGTAATTCCCGCCCTCGTAACGCCCTTCAAGGAGAACTTCGAAGTTGACTACGAAGGCATATCGAAGCTCTTGGACTACGTTGAGAAGCACGTCGATGCTGTGGTTCCAGCAGGAACGACAGGTGAATCAGCCACGCTGAGCTATCAGGAGCACATAGAAGTGGTCAAATACGTGTGCGAAGTTGCAAATGTTCCTGTTATCGCTGGGGCTGGCTCCAATTCGACGAGAGAAGCTGTATTCTTAGGCAAGGAGGTGGAGAAGGCTGGTGCGGATGCTGCGATGTTCATAACGCCATACTACAACAAGCCGAACAAGGAAGGACTCTACCAGCACTACAAGAAGATAGCCGAAGAGATATCGATCCCGATAATAATCTACAACGTTCCGAGCAGAACTGCTTGCAACATAACGCCAGATGTTGTGGAGAGACTCGCAAACGATTTTGACAACATAATCGGCATTAAGGAGGCAAGTGGAAATCTGAAGCAGGTCTGCGAGATCATAAAGAGAACCCCGGACAACTTCGTTCTACTCTCTGGAGACGACTTCCTAACTTTGCCGATTCTAATGCTCGGTGGTAAGGGTGTGATCAGCGTAGCTGCGAACGTTGCTCCACACCTAATGAAGGAGATGTTCCTTGCGTTTAAGGAGGGGGATATAGAGAAGGCGAGAGAGATGCATTACAGGCTCATACCGCTCTTTAGCGTTCTGTTCATCGACACGAATCCGATTCCTGTGAAGAAGGCACTTGAGCTGATGGGACTTCCAGCGGGCAAGCCGAGACTACCGCTCGTCGAACTGGATGAAGAAAAAACCAAAAAGGTAGAAGAGATTCTAAGAAGCTTAGAATTGCTCTAATATTTTATCTCCATCTCAGCCTTCTTGATGGTATTCACGATGTCTTCAACGATATCGGCCATCACTTCCTGCTTCGACGCTTCATCCTTTAGATTTCTAATCTTTCTCTCTAAATCATCTAAAACTTCAACGATTCGTTTGAAGTGGGTGTTGAGCTGTGAGATTGCGTAGATCTTTAGCATGCTTAGGTTGTTCAGAGCTTCCTTATCAGTGATATCTCCACCGTAGAACTTATCCATTATAAATTCGACATCGTTCCTGAACATCTCCTTTATCTTCTCCTCATCCATGAGCTCCCTGACGGCACTCTCGATGTCGTTCGCGACCTCCATGGCCTTCTGCAGCAACTCCCCGATTTTATCCAGATAAGTATTCCTATACATCATTCTTAAAACTCCCCGACGTTCATTTATAACCTTTGTTGTTTGAACTCCAGAACCGCTTTGACAAAGCCCACAAACGGCGGGGAAGGAGCGTAGGGGCGGGATTTGAACTCTGGATGGAACTGCGTTCCCAAGTAAAACTTGTTCTTTGGATATTCAATTATTTCAACCCTTCTGCCGTTGTCAGAGTAACCGGATATTACAAGTCCATGTCTTTCCAAATCATCTCTATACTCTGGATTCACCTCGTAACGATGTCTGTGCCTCTCGTAGATCTTTTCTTTTCCATATAGCTTGTGAGCCATCGTGCCCGGGACTACGGTTACCTCTATCTCTCCGAGTCTCATCGTTCCACCCAACGCATCGATCTCCTTTTGTTCTGGCAGTAAATCGATTACCGGATGCTCGGTCTCAGCTAATTCGCTACTGTTGGCATCCTCCCAGCCTATTACGTGCCTCGCGAACTCGATTACAGCGAGCTGGAATCCAAAGCAGATACCTAAAAATGGAATGTCATTCTCTCTCGCATACTGAATTGCCTTGATCTTACCTTCAGCACCTCTCTTTCCGAAACCACCCGGAACCAATATTCCATCTGCATCGATCTCGATCTCGTCATGCTTCTCAAGCTCCTCACTCTCAATCCAGAGAATGTTAACTTTGCAGCCAGCTTCAATTCCACCGTGCTTCAGAGCCTCTCTGATGCTTATGTATGAGTCTCTGACATGAGTGTATTTCCCAACTACGGCAATCGTCACTTCCTCCTTCAATTCCCTGAGCTTTCGGACGATTTCTGTCCACTCTGTCCTCTCCTCTTTCTTTTCAAGCTTCAGTCTCTTAAGCAGGTATTCGTCAAGCCCCTCCTCCCTAAACTTCAGCGGAACTTCGTAGATCTCGTCGGTATCTTCATCGCTTATTACGGCTTCAACCGGAACATCGCAAAACAGCGATATTTTCCTCTTCGTCTCAGGGCGTAGTTTCTCGACACACCTTCCGACGATTACATCCGGCTGCAAACCGATGCTTCTCAGCTCCTTTACGCTGTGCTGGGTTGGCTTCGTCTTCTGCTCTCCTCCTTTGTCGAGCGGAACTAAAGTAACATGAACGAGCATGAAGTCCTCTTCCCTCTCCTCATTTTTCATCTGTCTTATTGCCTCTAAGAATGGCATCCCCTCTATGTCACCTACGGTTCCTCCTATTTCAACCAAGCATATGTCGGCACCGCTCTTTTCTGCAACTCTTCTAATCCAAGATTTGATTTCATCCGTAACGTGCGGTATTATCTGAACAGTCTGCCCAAGATACTCTCCCTTTCTCTCCTTCTCAATGACGTTTCTGTAAATCTTGCCAGTCGTTATGTTGTGCTCTCCGGTAAGCTCGATCCCAATAAAACGTTCGTAATGACCGAGATCTAAATCTACTTCCGTTCCGTCTTTAAGAACATAAACCTCGCCATGCTGGAATGGGTTCATCGTTCCAGCGTCGATGTTTATGTATGGATCGATTTTTATCGGAACGACCTTGTAGCCCATATCTACAAGCAATCTGCCAATAGAAGCAGCGGTGATTCCTTTTCCAAGACCACTCATTACTCCGCCGGTAACAAAAATGTATTTCATGATTATCACTTCCTCAATTCGGGTCGAAGCATAATCGGAATCCCATCTTCAATCGGGTAATCAGTCCCACATTTCGTGCAGATGAGCTTACCAGAAATGATCTCCTCCTCATTTTCTTCCTCAACTTCCAGCCTAAGATCTCCCTTGCAAATTGGACAAGCTAAAATGTCCAACAGCTCCCTCTTCATAATGTTGATCGTTTAGGCTTTCATTTTATAACGGTTTTGAAAGGACTATGTTTGAATTCTCAAGTTTCAGCAGTGGAGTTAGACGCTCAAGAACATTCTTATCCTTCAAAACTTTAAGCAGAACCTTTTCATGATACTTCAATGCTTTTCTTATTGGTCTTGGTAGGCTTTGGAGCCTCTCGCCGAAGAGATATTTGTCAAAGATCTTGCCCACATCATCGATCTTGATCGATCCAAGCTTAATCAATTCACGATAGAGCTCTCTCAGAGTTGGCCTAAGTTCAACATCGATATTGTGCAGTCCGCAACAGTTCGCAGTCTCAAGATCGAAGTATCCCTCTTTGCACAATCCAAAATCCAACCCATACTTGTCACAGGCTTTCCTGAGCTCTCGTAGTATCTCCGGTGCATCAACCTTGATTAGGTTGCCCTCAAAGGAGTAGTGACTCCATTTCTGCCAGAACTTGCAGTAGAGTTCCAACTCTGATCTTTCGATCCTAAGGGGCTCAACTGTAATTTGATCCACATAGTCGGCGACTCTTTCAACGAAATCTTCAGCGTTTGTGAACGAGTAATTTGGAATCAAAGGCTGAAGTCGTAAAACCTTGGGAGCCTCTATCTCGCTCAAAGCTTCTAACCTTCGAACTGGATGTGGAGCTTTCGGCTCCAGTTCAGTCCTATCCAAGGAACTTATCGACATCTGAACTACAATAAGACCTTCATCGGCCATCTCGTTGATCGTGCTCTTCCAAGGATCTTTCGCGATTCTATCGGACTTCGTGCAGAGGATTATCGGCACCTCATGCTTCAAGGCGGTTTTCATGAGCTTGAAGGAGAGCTTGAACTTCTCCTCGACATCCTGCAAAGGTTCCGAAAGCGTTGCAAGTCGAAACGGTATTCTGATCTCAAGCTTTTTGGCAACCTTCTTGAACATTCCCAAAGATTTCGGACGTGGTTTTATTCTGCCACTTCGATACCACCTTGCATAGCAGTAGAGGCAGTTGAAGGAGCAGTTTGTGTAGGGCTCTAGGCGGAAGATCGAATAGCAGAGCGGGCTTATAATTTTACTCGGGTTTATCGCAAGTTCCATAAAAAGTTTAAGGAGCGAACGATTTATCAAAAACATGCAACTGAAGATCACATTCTTGGGAACTTCTGGCACGGTTCCAAGCGTTAATCGAAATCCTTCAGCCATTTTGATCCAATATGGGGGAGAAAGAATTCTGTTCGACTGTGGAGAGGGAACGCAAAGACAGATGATGATCGCAAGGACTGGCTTCAGCGGACTGAACAGCGTTTTCATAACACACATGCACACCGATCACTTCATAGGAGTCTTCGGGCTAATCGAAACGTTATCGCTGAATGAAAGAAGAGATAAGCTCACGTTCTATGTTCCTATTGAGAAAGCCAAGTTTCTAGCTACCCTCTTTAGAATGTTCGGATACCACCATCTCAACTTTCCAATAGAGGTTGTAGGGCTCAGCGATGGAGACGAGGTGAACTTCGGCAGGTTCAGGATAGTCGCTTTCAAGACAGAGCACACCACGCCAAGCTTGGGCTACGCTCTGATTGAGAGAGACAGACCGGGAAAATTTGACAGGGCTAAAGCGGAAGCTTTGGGCATCCCGCCGGGCCCTCTCTACGCAAAGCTTGTGAGGGGAGAAAGCATAGAAATCAACGGAAAAGTAATAACGCCGGACATGGTTGTTGGCCCTCCGAGACCGGGAAGGAAGATAGTTTACACAGGGGATACAAGACCCTGCGAGAGAACCGTGGAGATCGCGAAAGATGCGGACATACTGATCCACGACGCATCTTTCACCTCAGATCTGCAGGAGTGGGCTGAGGAGACGAAACACTCAACTGCAAGAGAAGCTGCTGAGATAGCGAAGAGAGCTGGAGTCAGACAGCTAATTTTGACGCACATAAGCGCGAGATACTCGAAGGATGCGACCCCTCTGCTTGAAGAAGCCAAGAGCGTATTCGAGAACGTTATAGTTGCTGAGGACTTGATGTCGATCGAAGTTAAATACAGAGATTGATTCGATTATTAGAGCAACATTAGCCAAGAATTCCAGAGCAAATCGACGACAATAGTGGTGAATTAGAATTAAATGATCAAGAAAATTTAAAAATCAAAAATAATTTAAAATAAATATAAAATGGCGAATTACTCGTATTTGGCGGCGAGCTTGATGTCCTCAACCTTTACAGTCTTTCTGCCAGCGTGCTTGGCAATTTCAACAGCCTTCTTCGCAATTTCCAACGCCTTCTCCTCAAGGATCTCTGCCATCTTTTCTACGGCTTCGGCACTAACTCTCTCGGCTCCAGCCTTTCTAATCAATCTGTCGATAGGGGCAAGTGGCAACTCAGACATATACTCCACCTCCAACCTATCTTTTTGCACAAGGAGTATATAAATTTTTATCCCAAGCTATCCCCAACTTGAGGCAACTTGAACGAATGATCGGTGGGGTCTGGTGGCAATAGGGGTCGTTTAGTCGGATCAATATTATAGAAAAATAAAAAAATAAATAAAATTGATGGGATGGCTATGCCCGATCACAAGCCCAACACATCATTCATTCCGTATATACCCGGCTTATCCACCTTGGCTATCCACTTCACGGCCTTGATGGCACCACTCGCAAAAGCCTGCCTACTTAAAGCCCTATGCGTGATTTCTATTCTCTCGCCCATCCCAATGAAAAATACGGTGTGTTCACCGACGATATCTCCGCCACGGATTGCGAAAACTCCTATTTCGTCTCCCCTCGGACACACTCCTTCTCTGCCAAATACGAGCTTCTTATCACCCAAATACTTCTTTATTATCTCAGCCGCCTTCAATGCAGTTCCGCTGGGTGCATCCTTCTTGAATCGATGGTGCATCTCAAGGATCTCGATGTCGTAGTCCTTTAGGAATTGAACGGCGAATTCTACAAGCTTCCAGAATATGTTCACTCCAACGCTGAAGTTCGGAGAAATAACGGCTGGAACGTTCTTGCAATACTCTTCGATCTTCTTCCAATGTTCCTCCGTGAATCCTGTGGTTCCTACAACCAACTTTACACCCTTCTGTGAAGCTATTCTGATGTTCTCCACCGCTGCCTCAGCTGTCGTGAAGTCCACAAGAACATCAGCATCGAGCACTTTCTCCATTTCCTTCGCATCCGTGATAGGAACACCAATCCTTCCAACTCCCGCTATCTCCCCAGCGTCCTTGCCGATCTCCCTCACATCGAAAGCTTGAGCGAGCTCGAGCTCTTCATCCTGCACGACATTCTGCACTATCAGCCTTCCCATCCTTCCCGCAGCACCGGCAACTGCAACTCTGATCATATCGTAGCGTTTGTGCAAAGCGTAAATAATAATTATGAAAAATTTTTGGCGAAAGATTAAACTACTGCTATGATCATAATAATAGTATGCCAAAAAGGCTCGTCATAAGAGACATCGAAAAGTGCGTAGGCTGTGGTCTTTGCATGTTCGCATGCTCAAGGAGGCATGGTGAGATAGGAAACGACTATTCTGGTATTCTTCCGGTAAGTTTGAGCGGTTTTGAGAGAGGAGCAACGGTAATATTCTGCAGGGCTTGCGTGGAGCCCCCATGTGCTCAGGTATGTCCTACGAACGCTTTGACGCCGAGAGATGGTGGAGGCGTCATCTATAGGGAGGATCTCTGCATAGGATGCAAGAACTGCATCGAAGCATGCACTATTGGAGCTATATTCGAAAGGAGGAACGGTAAGCCCGCCTTATGCATCCATTGCGGATACTGTGCGAATTACTGTCCCCATGGAGTCTTGGGATATGAGGAGGTGGAAGCATGAAGGTTCTCAAGATAGACCTGTCAAAATACAGATACGAGATCGAGGATAGGAAAGATCTATTTGAGGAGTGGATTGGAGGAACCGGTGTTGCCGTTCAACTCCTCAAGGAGGAAATGGATCTAAGAGCCGATCCGCTGAGTGAGGAGAACGTAATAGTATTTGCGATAGGGCCGTTCACTCCCGCATATCCTCTCGCATCTAAGACCGTTGCGATGTTCAAGAGCCCTCTAACCGGGAACTTGGGGGAAAGCCACGCAGGAGGTAGGACTGCCACAGCAATAGCCAACGCCGGCTATGGGGCTATAATCATCAAGGGGAAGAGCAAGAAACCAGTCTACATAGTCGTTCACAACGACAAGGTGTATTTTAGAGATGCAAGGGTTATTTGGGGCATCGCCGACTCCCTGATTGTTGGGAGGATAATCGCTGAGAACGAAAAGGGTAGAGGAATAAGGACAGTGATGAGAATAGGAGGAGGTGGAAGCAACCTCGTCAGATACGCATGCGTTACCACCGAAACCTACAGACATTTCGGAAGGCTTGGACTTGGAGCTGTTTTTGGCTCGAAAAATCTTAAGGCGTTGGTGGTTGTAGGAAGGGGAAGCAGGAAGATACCGAACAGGCACAAGTATAAGGAGATCTACGAGAAGATCCTAAAGCTCGCTTTGGAATCGGATGCTATGAAAAAGTATCATCTGCTGGGAACAGCGGTAAACGTTAATCCGCTAAACGAGCTTGGAGCCCTACCTACGAAGAACCTCAAGGCTACGAAGTTCGAGAAGGCTGAGGAAATAAGCGGAGAGGCTCTTGCTGAACACAACTTGGGAAGGAGGATCGCGTGCAGTCATTGCCCAATCGCGTGTATTCACATAGCGGCACTCAGAATTCCTTATGAAACCGAACCTTACTTCTATAAGACGATAATGATCTCATACGACTACGAACCCATCTATGCACTGGGTTCGATGCTCGGAATCGGAAGCAGAGACGGCTTACTCAAGCTTATCCATAAGGTTGAAGTCTATGGCTTGGATGCGATGAGCACCGGAGTATGCTTGGCTTGGGCGACCGAAGCTTTGGAGAGAGGATTGATTACCGAGAACGAAACGTTGGTGAAGCTTAGCTTCGGAGATGTCGATGGATATTTGAGGGCTATAGACTACATAGTCAAACAGCCAAACGAGTTCTACAAGGTTCTTGCCCAAGGAGTTGAGAAAGCTTCTGAAGTTTACGGCGGAAAGGAGTTCGCGTTGGCATTTGGAAAGAACGAGATGCCGGGCTATCACGTTGGCCATGCGACGCACATAGGCTATCTGATCGGGCTTAGGCACTCCCACCTTGACAACGCTGGCTACTCTTTGGATCAGAAGCTCAAGGAGATACCTCCACCACATGAGGTCGTCGATAAACTCGTGAAGGAAGAAGCGTGGAGGCAAGTGCTTTCGAGCCTTGTGGTGTGCTTCTTTGCAAGGGGAGTATATAAGCCAGAGATAGTTGCAGAAGCTTTCAAGGCTTTGGGCTATGAGACAAGCCCTGAAGAGCTGAAGATGAAGGGTGAAAAGATCTACAGGGAGAAGCTGAAGCTCAAGATCAAGATGGGTTTCGATCCAGACTCGCTAAGGTTGCCCAAGAGGATCTTCGAGACGGAGTGCTTCCAAGGAAGGCTAAGCGAGGAATACATAAGGGAAGCTTTGAGGTATTGGAAGGAGAAATACGTCCTTCCTTTGGTTTAATTTTTTAAACTTCTATCAGCAGTTCTGCCGAATCGCTCGCACACATAACTCTGATAGGAATTCTGCTCATCTCGGTGTATGCGAAGTATTCTACCGAGATGTAGCCTCTATCTATTTTGCAGTCGTTGAGTCTGACTCTCTCTATGTTTCCAACAAACTCTCCAACGTATTCCCTTATCGCATCGAAGAGCTTGAGAGGATTTTTGCTTAGCAGATTTCTGACATCTGCATAGGTCAGATCGGTCGGGATGAGCCTATTGAGGAAGCTGATGTATGCGACGGACATCACGATCACCCTACCCGATTCGTTCGGAGATAAGATAAGGGTTTGGAGTGGTGCGAAAGTATTAAGTCCGTCCAGTTGACCGATAGATGTGGACATACTCTGGAGAGATCAGACTCTCTTCAAAAACATGGATGTCTTCGATTTGGATCATCTTCCTGAGGAATTTCTGCACAGAGAGCAACAGCTGACCCAGCTCGCTATGGATCTCAAGCCCGCTTTGAGGAAATCGCGCCCTATAAACGCCCTATGCATAGGTCCTCCATCAACTGGAAAAACCACAGCTGTGAAGCTGATCTTCAAGGAGATAGAGAACGTGAGTGAAGACGTCATTCCGGTTTACGTCAACTGTCAAATAATAAATTCGAGACAGCAAGTCTTTGCAAAAATATTTGAGAAGATTTTCGGTTATCCACCTCCTTCTTATGGCATCCCCTTTCTGAAGCTCTACTATAAGATACTCGAAAAGTTGTCTGAAAGAGTTTTGGTGGTAGCCCTCGACGATCTCAACCTCGTAATCGAAGATAAGACGATCAATGAAATACTCTATGCACTTTTAAAAGCACACGAAGAGGTAGAGGATGTGAAGATCGGAGTTATAGCCATTTCGACTGATTTGAGAATTGCTGAGAGGTTCGATGCGAGCGTTGGTTCAATATTCCATTCCGATGAGATCTATTTCCCTCCATACTCTAGGGATGAGATAAGGGACATACTTTCCTCAAGAGCTAAATTCGGATTTTATCCTAATGTCTTGAGCGATGAAGCGTTAGAGATGATAGTCGATTTAACACACCAAGCGGGAGATCTCAGGTTAGGGATATACCTCCTCAAGATGGCCGGATTGGAAGCTGAAAAGAGAGCAAGCAGAAGAATAGAGGTTCGGGATGTCGAGGTAGTCTGCAGAGACGGGAGAAAGGTGTTTCTGAGAAAAGGGATTTTGGCTTTAAACAGTGCTGAGAGGGCTCTGCTGAAGATCGTTTACTCCACTTCGGAGGAGCTAACTACTGGTGAGCTTTTCAAGCGGTTCAGAAAGGTCATTTCGATTGGATATACCAAGTTTTACGAGATGCTTCTGAAGCTTGAGAATCTCAGGCTAATAGATACGAAGTTTGAAGGGGGTAGAGGGAGAACGAGAATAATTTTAAAGAGATACGATCCGAAGATCGTCCTCGAAGCTCTTAGAGATTTTTAAATTCCTAAATATGCCTTTCTTATCTCCTCTGACTTCTCAAGCTCTTCTCCAGTTCCCTCCATCTTTATTCTTCCTTCAGCCATCACGTAGGCGTAATCTGAGATTGCTAAGCTTAAGTGAACGTTCTGTTCAACGAGCAACATCGTTAAACCTTCATCTTTCAGCTTCTTAACCGTTTCGAAGATCTCAAGCGTCAGCTTCGGCGATAGTCCCAAGCTCGGCTCGTCCAATATCAGAATCTCTGGACAGCTCATCAAACCCCTTGCAATGGCCAGCATCTGTTGCTCTCCACCGCTCAGAGTTCCGGCTTTCTGATGCATCCTCTCCTTTAGTCTCGGAAATAGATCGAACACGAACTCCAGTTGCTCATCCTTTTTCTCCTCAGCCCTTTTAGTGTAAGCACCCATCTCAAGGTTCTCAAGGACAGTCATGTGCGGGAAAACCATCCTTCCTTCAGGAACCATAACCAAACCCTTTTCAACCCTCGAATGTGTCGGCATCTTCGTAATTTCCTCTCCGTAAAACAGAATGTCTCCATTCCACACGGGTATTATACCCATTATAGCTCGAAGTAGCGTAGTCTTTCCGACTCCGTTCGAGCCTATTATCGTAGTAAGCTGACCTTTCTTAGCTTTGATCGAAACTCCCCAGAGAACCTTGACTTCTCCATAACCGCACTCCAAATCTCTTGTTTCGAGAACAATCATAATATCACCTCTTTGTCAGCTTAAGCACCAATTCTGGGTCACCTAAATACGCTTCGATAACCTTGGGATCGTTCGCAACATCTTCCGGCTTTCCTTCGGCAATCTTCTGTCCGTAATCCAAAACTATGATTCTGTCTGATATCTGCATTATTGCATGCATGAGATGTTCGATCATCAGAATTGTCACTCCGCTTTCTCTGATCTTCTTTATAACCTCAACCATTTCCATAACTTCGACTGGATTCAAGCCAGCTAAAACTTCATCGAGCAAAATCAGCTTGGGTTTCGAAGCTAAAGCTCTAGCGAGCTCAAGCCTCTTCTTTTCGGGAACGTTGAGTTTCCCAGCCAAAAGATCTGCCTTCTCGTAAAGTCCGACGAACTTCAAAACATCCTCGGCAACTTTCTCAGCGGAATCGAGGTCTAAATACTCCCTTCCGAAGCAAGCTCCGACCATGACGTTCTCCTTGACGGTCAGCTCGTTCAAAGGCTTGACTATCTGATGTGTTCTGGCGATGCCAAGCCTTGCAATCTTGAAAGGAGGTAAGCCGGTTATATCTTTGCCGTCGAAGATTACCTTTCCTTTCTCGGGCTTGTAAATTCCGGAGATGACATTGAATAGTGTTGTTTTTCCAGCACCATTTGGCCCTATGATTCCCAAAATCTCCTTTTCATTAACCTCGAAGCTGACGTTATTTACGGCAACAAGTCCTCCAAACCTCTTTGTGATGTTTTCAACCTTCAGAATCATTCGACAAACCTCCTCAAGGCTGGAATCTTATCCCTAACGAACCCAATGATTCCCCTCGGCATGAACAGAACTATGAGGAGTAGTATTATTCCAGATATTGCGATGTGCAATGCCTTAAACATTTCGCTAACTATCAGAAATCCTCGAATTCTCTCATAAACAATCGCTCCGATCATTGGTCCAGTTACTGTTCCAAATCCACCGAGCATAACCATGAATATCATCTCTATCGACTTCGTCAGGTGGAAAGCTGACTCTGGCTCGATGTTACCGTTCTTAAAGAAGAATATCGCTCCGATCATTCCCGGGAACAAAGCTGACAGTGCGTAGGCTAAAGTCTTGTATTTGCTCGTGTTAACACCCAAAGTTATCGCAGCATCTTCATCTTCTCTTATAGCCATCAAGCCGAGTCCAAACTTCGACTTCTTAACGAACCAGCTTACGATGACTACGGCTATCGTTACAGCGAGCATGAGATAGTATGATAGCCATATCGCATGCTCAGCTCCACCGTATGCAGAATAAACCTTTATATTGAAATATATTCCCTCTGCCCCGCCTACCTGCTCCAAGTTTGTTATAAGCGCCTTCACGGCTTCATTCACACCTATCGTTGCGATTGCGAAGTAAGCACCCCTCAACCTCAAGATGGCCAGCCCCAGACAGTAGGCTACAAGTGCTGAGAATAGCCCAGCCAAGATCATCGCTGGGATTATGTTCAGTCCATAGTTCTGGATCATCAGAAATGCGACGTATCCGCCTATTCCGTAGAAAACTATGTGTCCGAAGCTAACGTAGCCTGTGTAGCCGAGTATTATGTTGAGACTCTCAGCCAAGGCGATATACATCAGAATTATGAACACGGTCTCCCTCAGCGTTACATCGTGCGTTATCATTGGAATAGCTCCGATCACTATCAGCAGTCCGATGAGCCAGCTTAACGATTTCATACTTCACCTCCGAGCAATCCTGACGGCTTTATCAGCAGAACCGCAACGAGGATCGTGAATTCAATGAACGGAACCAATCCAGTAGGAATCTGAAGGGTTATAACGTTTTCAATGATACCCAATATGAGACCTCCAACCAAAGCGCCAATTGGACTTCCTAAACCACCCAAAACACATATGACAAAGCTCTTAAGTTCGTAAACACCTCCAGAGAGTATCGTGAACGGGAAAATCGTTGCTATCAGAGCTCCAGCCGTCATGGCCAATGCTATTCCGATTCCAAAGCTTAAAGCGAGGATTCTCGTTGTATTTATTCCCATCAGCTCTGCTGCGACTCTGTTCATCGAAACCGCTCTAACAGCTTTACCCGTTTTGGTTCTGTAAAGGAAGATGTAGAGCAAAATCGTCAAGATTATCGAAACTATTCCCGCTATAACCTTCGTTCCCAAAATCGTGATGTTTCCGATGGATATCGAGCCGACGTGGATATCTATAGCGTATGGAATGGTAGTCCAAACAAAAGTTCCCAAACCGATTATGAATAAACTAATGCTAAAAGTCGAAAGAAGGGTCGAGAGCTCGGGAGCATCGATTATCCTATGCAGAGCTACGAAGTAAACGGCAATACCCAAAATGATGCCCAACGCGAATATTATCGGAACTCCCAAATAAGGGTTCAAACCGAATGCGAATAAGAAGTAGGCGGTAAACATACCCAAAGCAATAAAAGCACCGTGAGATAGGTTTATAACCTTCATGACACCCCAAATTAAGCTTAAACCGATTGCAGCTAAACCGTAAACCAAGCCTAATAGAATTCCGCTTATTATGCTGTCTATCCATACATCTAGCAATCTTCCCACCTCCTATAAAAAATAGGAAGTTAAGGCTTGAATCTTCTCGTAATGTAGGCAATCCCAGCCAATCCGGCAATCGCGAGTATGGCTTCGAAGCCCGGACCCTTTTCCTCCTTGGCTGGGGCTTCAGCTGGCGTTTCAGTGGTCTCCTTTCCGAACTTCAAAGTGAGTGGGTAGATCAGATCCGCCGACTTCGCGCTTTCGGGCCAGACAACCACCTTAACGAGTTCTCCTTTCTTCTCCTGCCACTGGAGATAGACCATCTCGTGTCCCTTCTGTCTTCCATAGTATTCGCCAGTATCGAAGCTGATTCTACCGAAGAACGTCATTATGTCCATCTTTTCCAACGCCTTCTTCACGGCTTCGGTATCGAGGGTTCCAGCATCCTCAATAGCCTTTTGGAGAACTAAGCCAGCTACGTATCCACCGGCAGCATGATAACCGGGCTCGTAGCCGTATGCCTTCTTATAAGCTTCAACGAATTCCTCGACGGTTGGCCCGAACCATTCAATTCCAAGCTTCTTCGCCATCTCTGGGCTGTATCTCACCATCGGCTCCCATTGGGATGGGCCGGTCACGTAGAGAGCGGCCTTTCCGATCTTCGCGAATTCTGGAACCGCCGGAGCTACGAGCAACGATATGAGCTTGACCTTAACTCTCTTCTCATACAACTGCTTCGCGAACGTCTCTCCGTCTGCGAAGTGACCTCCACCGATTATCGCATCTGGGCTTTTAGCTATTATCTTGTTGATCAACGATGTGAAGTCGGTCGTTCCCGGAGCGTATGATTCGAACAGAACAACCTCAAACCCATTCTGCTCGGCATAGTCCTTCGCTGCCTTACAAACGTCCTTTGCGAACTTGCTGTCCTCATAGACGATTGCAATCTTTTTGGCGTTCGGATCTACAGCTTTGAGCATGTCGATCGCTCCGGTGAGATACCTGCTCGCCGGAGTGTAGATCTGGTATATGCAGTTGTAACCCTTGTTGAATATGCTATCTGAAGCTGCTCCGGTTGCTATCATGATTTTACCATACTGGGAAGCAACTATAGCTGCTGAGGCTGTTAAACCACTGCTGTATGGGCTGATCAAGAAGTCCGCCTTATCTTCGGTTATCAGCTTCGTATACAGTTGCTGAACTCTGTCCTTGCTGCTCTCATCATCGTAGTAAACGAGCTTAACGGTAAGATTCTTGCCCAGAGATTTTACGTAGATTCCACCTTTTGCGTTCACCTGATCGGCCCAAAGCTTGAGACCTTGGAACTGCTCCTTCGATTCGGAGTTGAATTTACCCGTCTGCGACATCGTGAACCCTATCACTATCTCGTCCTTTGCGGTTGCAACGGATATCGACGATAGCAGAATCAACACGGCCAATGCAACCAAAATCTTTCTCATGGAACCACCTCTGTCTGTAATGATTGTTTAAAGCCGATTGAGAGGATATAAATCTTATCTGATGTTCCTTGCCATAGCTAAGCAAACTCAAACTCTGAAATTCAGAGAAATTTCAGGCTATATATAGGATTGAGTCAGACAAAACGATATGGCGAAAGAGGTTGAGGAGTTGAGGGATGTTTTGAGGAGAATTTCTGGTAAGATCTTGGCTACGAAGAACGTGTGCATAGCTATGAACTTCCAGATCTGGATCGTGATAATGGCCGGATACTACATTCTGATTGCCCCACTCAAATATATTCCCGTATGGCTCACACTGTGCTACTGGTCTGCTGGAGCAACCATCTTTGCATGCGTATCGAGATCGTTTTGGAGGAGAGCCTCTCTCCTGATTTCCGATGAAGATAGCAGAAGTATAAACGTTGGAATAATGATCTCTTGGATAGTTGCAGCAATCTTGGGCTGGTTTGTTATCCCATCGATGATTGAAGGTGAGTTCCTTCAGAGATTGGCAATTGGACTTTTGAGCTTTCTATCGATAGCCGTGGCTGGAATGATCGCAACGATATATTTGGGCACAAGGAAGGTGGCTGTTGAGATGATTCCGGCAGCGTTGATTCCAATTCTACTGATTCCCGTCGTGCCTCTCGTCAAAAATCCGATGAATTTCGCCGGGATGGGTGTCGTTTTCAGCTACGGAACAACTGTGATCCTATACATCTACAGAGCGTTCAAGGTGGCTGATTATGTTGAATGAACTCGCGAGGAAGAGCGTTCTTGGAAATCCGATAAGGTTGGGCATTATGATATATCTTTTAACCCGTGAGAGGGCTTTTTTCAAGGAGCTACAGGATGTATTATCAATAACGCCCGGAAACTTGGATTCCCATCTAAAAGCCCTCGAAAAGGAGAAATTTGTGGAAATTAAGAAGGTCATAGCCGACAGACCCCGAACCCTCGTCGTAATAACATGGAAGGGGGCTGAGGAGACTAAAAGATATCTTAAACTGCTTAAAGAAATATTGAACGGGGTCTAAATTTCGATCAACTCTCCAACTTCGACAATTCTACAGTTTATCCCCTCTCTCTCAAGTCTCTCCTTCAGACCTTCAGCGTTCTTTCTCTTCTCGGGCTTTTCTGGGTTGTAGTGGATTGGAATCACCAACTCCGGCTTCAGCCTTTTCATCTCGCTCACATAATCATCGTAGAAATCGGGGAAGCATGCCGTGAATACGATCCTCGGATTCTCGACATCTGGAAACTTCGCGGAATCGCCTGTGTGAAGAACTCCTTCATAGTAGTAGCTGACAGACTCCTTGGCCTTCCAGCACCAGCTCTCCAAGATCTTCACACCTTCAACCTCCATCCCCGGCTTAGCTTCAATTCCTTCGAGTCCGTATTCCTCAAGCGTCGCTTTTGGAGCGATCAGCTTGTTGTAATCGAGCTTCTTGAGCTTCTCGGGATCGATATGATCCGAATGCTCATGCGTTATCAGGATAAGATCGAACTTCCTCTCAGGCTCAAGCGTGTAGTTAGGGTCGATGAGGATGTGCTTATCTGCTATAATCTCAACACACGAGTTTCCAAGCCATCTGAGCTTCATGTAAATAAATTCTCAACCGCTGAAAATAATTTTTACGCTTCCAAAACTTTCAAAGCCTTCTTTGCAGATTCATCATCGAACAGAACCAATGCAACCTCCTTCACACTCTTTGCGGTCTTCGCAAATTCTTTAACGATCTCTAGGAGTGTCTTGACCACTTCCTCAAGCGGGCATCCGTATATCCCGGCACTTATCGCTGGGAAGGCTATCGATTTCAGCCTGAGCTCTTCAGACTTTTCAAGTGGAGCAATCAGAGCCTTTCTGAGCTTCTCCTTAAATTCTTCGTTCCAGACCCCTCTGCACATAGGCCCGACGGTGTGGATAACGAATCTAATTCCGTATTGCTCTAAAGCCAAAGCAGGAGTCACAACAACTTCTCCATGCTCGATGTAGCCCCTTCCGATCTGCTTATACATCTCCTCCTTGCTCAAGCGTGTGTATTCGTCTGGATTTCCGTTAGTTGCCGCTTTTGCAATCGCGAGCGCAACTCCTCCTCCGTGCTCCAAATACTTGTTCGCCGCGTTTACGATCGCTTCAGCTGGATATTTCGTTATGTCACCTTGGACGAGCTTGAAAGTTAAACCGTCAAATTTGAGCTCCTTTAGAATTTTCATGATTGGAATTACACCCTAAACTGTTAAATCTGTTACGTTCAGTCACATTTAATTACAGAAAGACTTTACCTTCATTAAAGCCCCCGTGGGGTAGTGGACATCCTGGAGGTCTCCGGAACCTCCGACCCGGGTTCGATTCCCGGCGGGGGCGTATTTTTAACTAAGTCAATAAATTTATCTATTTTTTTGTATAATACTTTTTAGTCGATCTTGATTGGTATTTCAGCTATGATTGTCCTTTATCCTAACCGGTAAAAAAGCTTAGCCATTAATTAATCCCAAGGTTCCAATACACATTATGAACGCCCTCGTTTCGGTCAGTGACAAGACAGACCTAATCGAGTTTGCCATAGAACTGATCAATTTGGGATGGACGATCTACGCAACCGAAGGAACTGCAAAATATCTCAGCTCTAATGGAATACCGACTAAGAGACTGTCAGAGATTACCGGTTTGAAGGAGTCTAAGCAGATAAAGACTCTGCATCCAGCTGTTTTCGAACGAATCTACTCCGGGTTCTTCGGTATCGTTGTTGTAAACCTGTATGAAGTTAATGAGATTGGAGATATAGATATCGGTGGTGTTGCTTTGTTAAGAGCTTCGGCTAAAAATTATCAAAAGGTTCTGCCGATATGCAAGCCAAGCCAGTATCAAGAAGTGATCAAAAAGTTGAAATCCGGCAATATCAACGAAGATTTTAGAATAAGGCTCGCTATCGAAGCTTTCGAGTATATCGTCGAATACGACAGTAAAATAATCGAAATGCTGAGAAGGAAAAGTAGAAATATCTAAAGGTTGCAAAATTTTTATAAGATTCTTCTGAAGGTGGTAGAATGGTCAGAAGGGCTAAGCTCGTAAACGACATAGTCGAACTTGTCCCGATTCTCCAGCTATTTTCTACGAATTTATACAAGAATGTTTACGAAACCTTGCTGTCGGAGTGGCTAACTTTCAACGAATTGAAAGAGAGATTCGGTGAAGGCGCTGAGGAGGCTCTGAAAATCCTCAAACATGCTGGAATGCTAGAGGTCAAATGGCGAATGCCTTCAGATCCTGCAGGAAAGCCTGAGAAAGAATACCACGTAAGCTACACGCACATAAGTGCGAACTTCTATTCCCCACTCAAGGATCTCAACAAGATACTCGAAGTTGTCTTCATGCCCGACGACGAGTTCGAAGAACTCGTGCAGAAGATAATCAACGAGGTTAAAGCGGGAAGGATGTCGGTGCAGCACATCAGCAAGAGCTTAGGCTTAGATCCCATAATAATCAGAGCTGTTGCGAAGAAGTCTCTTAAACTGCATCTAAAGGGTCAGCTTGTCGAACTGGCAAAGGAAGAGGAGTTATGACCATAAGAGATCTGCTAAACAAGTTCAAGTGGCATCCAGATTACGACTTCAGCAAGGTTGTGATCGTCTACATCGACAGACCGAAGGGTTTTTCCGAGTTAAGCGGAGATGAGATCGAGGAGATCGGGCACAAGTTTATCTATCTTTATTCTGGCGTTGCAATCCCAATGCACCGCATAGTTGAGATCAGATACGGCGAGAGAGTGGTCTGGAGGAAGGGAGATGTCGGTCGTAAGGAGCAGACTTAAGAAGGAAATGGATAGATTAGCTTTGGAATTCTCCTCATCGCTCGAGCAAGACAAAAAGATATTCTACTACGACATTCTCGTCGATATAGCTCACGTTTTGGGATTGCTGAAGTGTGGGCATATAGGCAAGGAGGATGCCAGAGCAATAATCAAAGCCCTCTTAGAGATCAGGGATGCAGGATACGATTCTCTGCCAAAGGATTGCGAGGATGTCCACGAAGCTATCGAAGCGGAAGTTACGAAGAGAACTCCAGCCGGAAAGAGGATGCATACCGCAAGAAGCAGGAACGATGAGGTTGCAACTTGCCTGAGAATGTTCGCGAGGGACAAGCTTTTATCCTTAGCCTTCTCGCTCCTTGAGCTTAGAAGAGTTCTGCTGAACATTGCAGAGAATCACATCGACACTATAATGCCCGGATTTACACATCTGCAATACGCTCAGCCTACCGTGCTTGCCCATTGGGTGCTTGCTTATCACGACATGATCGAAAGAGATTTCGAAAGAGTTATGGATGCTTTTGGAAGGGTAAACCGTTCGCCTTTAGGTTCCGCGGCATTTGCTGGGACATCTTTTGAACTTGATAGGGCATACACCGCCGAACTCTTGGGATTCGATGATGTTGTGGAGAACAGCTGTGATGCCGTGGCGAGTAGGGACTTTCTAATCGAGTCTGTATTCGTTTCCGCCTCTACGATGCTTTCTCTCAGCAGAATAGCTGAAGAAATAATTTTATGGTGCTCCGAATTCGGATTTATAGAATTGCCGGACGAATATGCTTCCTCCTCATCTATAATGCCCCAGAAGAAAAATCCCGACATAGCAGAGCTAATCAGAGCTAAAGCCGGCAAGGTTTTGGGGAACTTGGCTGGAGTAATGTCGATATACAAGGCCATGCCATTCACATACAACAGGGACTTTCAGGAGATGAATCCGATCATGTTCGAATCTCTTGAAGTTGCCGATGTCGCAACGATTCTGATGGCGAGGATGCTTGAGAAGGTCGAATTCAGAAGGGATGTCATGCTTGAAAAAGCTCTAAAGGGTTTTGCAAACGCTACAGAGATTGCTGATCTGATTACCAAAAAGGGAATACCGTTTAGGGATGCGCATAAGATCGTCGGAAGGCTTGTAGCTGAAGGTCTGGAGTTCTCAGCTGAGAACATCAGGGATGTTGCTGAGGACTTCGGATACTCGATACAGCTCAGCGATGATGAACTAAAGTTCGATGCGAAGGATATAGTTGAAAACCGAAGAAACTTGGGGGGAACTTCGAAGTCCGAAATTACGAGAATGATCGAAGGCAGAAGGAAGAAGCTTGAAGAAGACCGAGAACTTCTGGCAAATGTTATTGATAGAATCAGTCAGAGACTCGAAAGGTTGTATGAAGAGGCTACGGATATTTTGAAATCGTAAGCGGGTTTTAATCGCTTTTTCTTAAATATCTACGAATATCGGAAGTTACGTAATCAAACACAGACCCTTTTGCTTTCTGTATTTCAAGCCAATCGACGATATCTTTAAATCTTCCTCCAGCCAAGCCGCTCGCAATTATTGCTGCCCCTTCAGCGGACTGCTTTGCGATGCCGAATCCTCCGAGCTTTACGGCTTTAATCCCGCTATATTCCTTAAATTCCTCGTAAAATAAATCGAAGAATCTTCCAGAAACAACCACTTCGAATTCATCCAGCGAAACACTTACAGCTCTGATTCCCTTCAGTATGAATTCGCACATCCATTCGACTGCAAAGTTTGGTAGATCCTCTAATCTGTCCACTTTAATTCCTTTATCCTTAAGCAAACTTCTAATCCCACCGCTGAACAGCATGGATTTCGGGAAATCACCCAAAAGATATGCAAGCTCACCATCTAAAGAACCAAGAGATGAAAAAGCTGGAAATCCAGAGGTTCCGCCGATTCCATCCACGACTTTTCCACTCTTAACAGCTATGAACGCGTTAAATCCATATCCAGCTTCAACGAGCACGAAGTTCTGCTCATCGAAAGGCATTCCACCCCTCGCAAACTGATAGACTGCCAAAGCAACTGAACATAGCTTGTCGGATGTTCCCATGTCGATTCGATTCAGCTTTCTGTATTCTGGAATCGTTGGCAGATGGATTATTCCGGGGATCGTCCAAGTTATCTCACCGAGTTCGCTTTTCCTGATTAGATCGATCAGACTTCTTACACCCATGACCGTCCTATCGAAGTTCAAGGTCATGAGAGCAATGTCGCTATTGCTAAGCTCGCTGAACCTCTTAACCGGTAGGCCATAACCAGAAGGGCCGGCGATAACATCCGGATTTATCTCTTTGAGCGCTTTTAGAACGATTTCAGTTTTCTTTTTAACTTCCGATGTTAAAAATGTCCGCTTTAGCAGTGGATTATCGTCTTCGAGCACGAATATTTCGAAGCTTGAGGTGCCGGCATCTATGCCCACGGCTACTGCCATAGGTTTCCCCGCAGTATGTGGTCTATCTTATCCGTAGTCGATTTCATATATCTGTAAAACCAAACGACGTAACTACCATTCTCTTCGATCGGTTCTGAAAACTCGGCACTCACACCCATCCTTCTGACGTGCTCCTTAAAGAGCTCGAAGACTTCAAGATCGTAAAATCTCAACTTCATCTTATCGTAAACCTTTCTTCCCTCCCCAACTTCCCTAATACTTTCAACCATAGCTTTCAGAATAGCTTCTCCAAGCCTTAAGCACCTCTGCTTGAATTCTTCATCACTCTCATCGAACTCAAAAGCCTGAAAACCCTCTCTAACAATTCTCGAAAACATGAAGTCTTTACCGTATTCTCCGAAGAACCTGAAGGCAAAGCTCAGATCTGAGCAGTTCGATTCGCTCGTTGTGTATTTTATCGGCTGTCTTTTCATCTTGGGATCTTTTATGACTATTCCCTCTCTCCCCTTTTTGCCTAATTCTTTGATCACGTCCTTAGCGACTTCATGCGCTTTAGAAACGTGAACTTCTGCAAGGATCGGGGCTAAATTAAATCCGTATTCTTCTGCAAGTTTCTCCTTCTCTTTTATTGGTAAAGCAACGTTTGTTTTCCTGTCTCTAACATCAAAAACGTAGAAATCGATAGTTTTTATGCCGTAGATGTCTTTTGGCACAAACGGAGATTCTTCGCCAACGGCCTCACAACAAAGCATAAGATTTGGATAATCCTTAAAAAAATCTGGATTTATAAGCCTTCTGGCTTTTTCAGTTGTGTATGGACAGATAAATCCGCCTCTCGTGATCGCATAGATGTTTTTTCCGAACATGACTATTCTGACGTTGTATCCGTTCATCTTCTCCTCCAAAACTACTTCTCCTCTGAAGTGTTTCTTTATCGTTGGGTATAAGGTCAAAGCCCTCTTGATCTTGGGATAACCCCTAACGATCTCCAAACCATTGACAGTTCTGGCTATAAGCGTCCCTTCTTCAAATTCTCCGAATTTTCTATCAAGCTTTAAAGCTTCGATGACATCTCCAAAAAAGGGATGCCTAATAAAAGCCTGCCTAAGGATGTTTTTCTCCTCAAGCCTCTTCGTTGCTATGGGAGAGAGGTTCAAAGCTTCAGCAACGAACTTCATAAATATTCTAAAATAAAATTATTTAATATTTTCGTTAACTTTTGAATACAAAAAGTTCATAAGATCTCTTTCGGTGATTATTCCTTCAAGTCTGCCGTTGTCAACGATCAAAGCCACACCGACTCCAGCTTCAACCATTCTCCTAACGACATCTGATATTTTATCCCTGCTTTCAAACGTGAGCGGTTCTTTATTTAACATGATTGCGTCGTTCGAAAGTAGAGTTGTTAGAGGTTTCTGCAAAGCATCCTTCACGTTTCCTGTTTCGAGCATTCTGAAAGCCTCTCCAATCCCGAAGTATCTCAGAATCTCCCTTGTCGTTATCAATCCCAACAGAACACTATCCCTTATGACGGGCAATCTCCTGATCTTTTTGGAGATCATGAGCTTCATAGCTTCCTCTATGGTCATGTCCGGCTCCGCAGTTATGACGCCAACGGTCATGTAATCCCTGACGTATCCGTCCAGCCTCGTCTGATTGGCTAAATACTTTAGAATGTCCCTTTCTGTGATAATCCCGACAACTCTGTTATCATCATCCACAATCGGACATCCACCAACCCTCTTTTCAAGCATCAGCTCCAAAGCATCCTGCCAAGAAGCTGTATAATCTACTGTAATGACATCTCTAACCATTATCTCATCAACATCCTCGTTGACAGCCGCAGAAAGGTTTCCGTTGTATCTCTCAACCACAATCTTGTGCTTATCTCCACCTCCAAAGAAGTTCACCAAGTCCGTTGCAGAGATTATGCCTTCGAGCCTTTTAGTTCCAGCATCCGCAATCGGCATCCTCCTGAAGTTGCAATTTATCATCGTCTTCAGAGCGTTCATTATCGTAGAGCGGGGTGGAATCGTCTTGACATCCTTTGTAGCTAAATCCATAACACTACCAGACTTCATCACTCCACCTCATGGGCGCAGTATTCACATAATTTTAAGCCGTCAACATCTATGAGCCTTTCGGTAAGCCTACCGCACTTCTCGCACTTCCCACCCATCTCTTCGACTTCAACCACTCCGGGATTACTCAAAAGGCTCGCAAACTCACCCAAATCAATAGCAACGCTCAAAATGTCGTTATCCGTTATGATACCAACCAAATTACCGTTATCATCGATAATGGGAAGTCTCCTAATGCCTCTCTTCTTCATTATGTCCGTAGCCTCCCTGAGCGATGTCGTGGGCTTGATCGTAATGAGCGGGGAGCTCATAATCTCTTCGAGCTTAACTTTGGATGGTATCTTGTTCCTCGCAACAACCTTCTTCAGGATATCCCTCTCTGTAACTATTCCTACTGGCTTGCCGTTCTCCACGATGATTATGCTACCCACACCACATTCGAGCATCTTTCTTGAGGCATTTAGAAGAGATTCGTCCTTTCTCGCCGTGCAAACATCTCTCGTCATCACTTCCTTCACTGGAATATCGGCCTGCATGAACATCACCATTTAAAAGTTTCTGCTTAGTTTTTAAAGCTTTTTGCAAGTTCATCCTCCGGCGATGGGAGGAAAGATTGCGATCTTATCTCCGTCCTTAAGCTCGATCTTTTCTAGATCCTTCACGTTTCTGCCGTTTATCGTGATTATCCTGTCATTCCTAATTTCACCCTTTTCATTAAAAACCTCATAATAAAAATCCTTACCCAAGATCTTCGATGCATTGATTATAGCGGACTTGAAATCGTCGCATTCGACTTCGATAGACTTCGTTTTGAACTTATCTCTGAGAGTCGCAAACAGTTCTATCTTTACCTTCATCTTTATACTCTCTATATCGTTAGGGTTTTAAAGTTTCGTTTCGAAAGTCCTTCATGCTCGAAATTGAATTCTGGGATCGAAAGAAGGAAATTCAAGATATTATGACAATATTGAACTCCCGTCCCGATCTGATTACGTTCATCTATGGGCCTATAAATTCTGGAAAATCGTCACTGATAGACGAGGTTGCAAGGAGGTTATCGAACGATTTCGCCGTATTCAGCGTAGATTTAAGAAGGAAAATCGTTAGAAGTTACGAGGATTTCATTGATGTGCTCTTCAGCATTGAAGATGGTAAGATAGATGTAATTGCTTTAATTCTAACTTCAGCCGTTAAAGTTTATTCTGGAATTCCCTTGCCCGAGAATCTCGTTGAGAAGGTCTTGGGAAAGAACAAGCCTAAGAACGCGTTTGAATACGTTTTTAATGTTCTCAGTAGGATTAGAGAGAAGGGAATAATGCCGGTCTTGGTTCTGGATGAGTTGCAGACCATTGGAGATCTGAAGATCGACGGTCTTCTGATTTACAAGCTCTTCAACTTCTTCATCAGGCTTACGAAGGAACTACACATCTGCCACGTTTTTGCGATCACATCCGATTCTCTGTTTTTGGAGAGAGTTTACGAGGAGGCTATGC
>JAMOPJ010000031.1 GCA_027064525.1 Archaeoglobaceae archaeon | reverse complement strand
TTCAAAGAAGTCTTTTCTCATGAGGGGGTCGCCACCAGTTATAATCAGCAGGGGGTTCCACTTCTTTAACTGATCTATCAAATCGTAGCACTCTTCAAGCTTAAGCTCGTTGGGATGCGGTTTGGTATGAGCCTTTGCTCTACAGTGCTTACAGGCTAAAAGGCAAGCTCTCGTCACTTCCCAAAACACTATGAGCGGTTTGTTCAGATAGTCCACAACTGCTCATACACTCAAGGTTTAAAAAGTTAAGCGAATGCAAAGTGGAGTAAGCAGATTAATATATTTGAATTTAACTATCAGTGTGGCTATCCCTACAGGTATTCGTGTTCTTGACAGTAGATTGGATGGGGGAATACCCGAAGGTAGCCTTGTCTGCATTTATGCTAACCCCTTGAGTATGCCAGAAGCTTTTCTGTATAGTTTTGCTTCTGTCAAGAAGACTTACTACATAAATACATCCCGTCCGTCTGAGCACGTAAGGAACAGTATGATTTCAATGGGTTTTAACCCAAAAGCCGAGTTCATAGACGTGTTTAGGGAATACTACCTTGATGAGAATGGACAGTTTGTCGTAGAGGACACGTACAGAGATACGAGAATATTCGATTTCGTTGGAGAGAAGTTAGGAAAAATATCGGATGATTGCACGATCATAGTGGATAACTTCTCCTTCTTTTTAAATTTAAGAGTAAGCAAGGGTTTAAAGGAATGGCTGTTAATAAAATTGTACAACTTGTCCAAACAGCTTAGAAACGCCGTGTACATATACGTCATAAAAAATGTGCACACTCCAGATATAACTAGCCTAGTTATAGACGTTTCTGATGTGGTCTTTGATCTTGATGTTGAGAAGATAGGTGACAAGATTTATAGAAGGTTGGCCATACCGAAGATAAGGGGTAGAACACCGTTCATTGATACATTTAGATACTATGTCGGTATTGAAGGAGTAATCATAGATACATCAAGGGATATAGCTTAAATAGGAGACTTTCAATCTTAATAATGTGTATGAGGAGAGAGCTTTAAGGACAATCGACAGAGCTAAGAGAATACACGAAATTTTGAGATTCGATAAAGAGCTAGTGTCGTATGTACCTGAAGAAGGTTGGAGGGTAGTTGAGGAGTACTGGCTTTTGGAACCATTCAGCAAGGTATATATCGTATACAACGATGATGTGAGCGACTACAAGTATGTGGTTGCAGAGCCAGAACTAAACGATTTTGAACTTGAGTTGTTGAAGTGGCTAAAGGACGAGTTAATAACCTATTTAGAGAGCTTTGAAGGTAAGGGAGAGAAGGAGGAGATCGTCAAATCCGCCGTCGATAAGCTGTTGAAGGACTTAAACGTTAAGCTGGAGGAAGAATCATATTTCAAGATTTTATATTA
This sequence comes from Archaeoglobaceae archaeon, assembly GCA_027064525.1. Classification (GTDB taxonomy): domain Archaea; phylum Halobacteriota; class Archaeoglobi; order Archaeoglobales; family Archaeoglobaceae; genus WAKM01. Next base: position 8,366 of record JAMOPJ010000031.1, on the reverse strand, counting down.
CATCATAAGGGATTTTGTCTACTACGGTAAGCTGACTCCCCTCATGTTTGACAGAAAGCTTGAGGATATATCCTGCAACGGATACAATAAGCCAGTTTTCGTTTTTCATAGGGATTATACAAACCTCGAAACAAACTTAGAATTTCACCAAGATGAGCTCGATGCATTGGTCATAAGACTGGCTCAGATCAGCGGTAAGCATATAAGCTTAGCAGAACCTATGGTTGACGCAGCCCTTCCTGACGGCTCAAGAATTCAGATGACTCTCGGGAGGGAAGTTTCAGATCATGGTTCAACCTTTACGATTAGAAAGTTTAGAGATGAACCCCTAACCCCCGTAGATTTGATAGCTTGGAAGACATTCTCATCGGAGCAGATGGCTTACCTCTGGCTCTGTATAGAGAATAGGAAAAACATAATATTTGCCGGTGGAACTGCAAGCGGCAAGACAACATCTATGAATGCCGTTTCTCTCTTCATACCGAGAAAGTCGAAGATCGTAACGATAGAAGATACGAGAGAAGTCATGTTGCCCCACGAGAACTGGACTCCCCTTGTTACGCGAGAAGCTTTTGGTGAGAAGGGTAAGATAGATATGTACGACTTGCTCAGAGCTGCTTTGAGGCAGAGACCTGAATACATTATAGTTGGAGAAGTCAGGGGTAGAGAAGCTTTGACCCTCTTCCAAGCAATGGCAACTGGACATACGACTTATTCCACGCTTCATGCAGACAGTGTCAGTGGTGCGATACACCGTCTCGAAAGTCCACCTATTGAGGTTCCTCGTCCAATGCTCGAAGCTCTAAACATAATAAGCATTCAATCTCAGGTGTATATAGAAAGAAGGAGGGTTAGGAGGAATGTAGAAATTGCGGAGATAGTTTATCTCGATCCTCATACAAAAATGCTGAGAACGTCTACAATTTTCCAGTGGGATAGCGTTAGGGATAGACATCTACTTGTCGGAAGTTCGAAGGTGCTTGAAGATATAAGAAAGCACAGGGGCTGGAGTCGTTCGGAACTTGAGGAGGAGCTTGAAAGAAGGAAAGCTTTACTGGAGTTCATGGTCGAACACAATATAAGGGACTTTAGAAGTGTAAGCGACATAATACACACCTACCAAACAAATCCAGAAAAAGTTCTCAGGAAGGTGTTGTAAATGTTGAAATTTCTAACAACGTTAGGTCTCAAATTATTCGGAAAGAGAATTAAAAAGGAAATTCAGAAGTATCACGAAGTAGGGGTAAATCTAAAGAAGGCGATGATTCCAATTCCTCTCGAACTTTACATAGCAACAGCCAAAATTTCTGCAGTTCTTGTTGGCATAATCGGCTTGATAACTGGTATAATCGTCTCAAGATTCATATATGTCCCCCCGTTCCCTTTCTACATACCGGAACCCATTTACAGCTTTTGGATGAATTACAGATCAACTGTCTTTTCGGTTTTAATGGCTCTAGCCTTATCCTTTGCAGCATATGAGCTGACTTTCTCAGCGTTTAAGATATATCCATCGATAGTTGTCGGAGATAGGAAGAGCAAGATAGACCGTATGTTACACCACGCTGTAGCATTTATGCATGCGTTAAGTATAGGAGGTACAGACATTTATAGATTATTCAAGACGTTAGCTGAGCATCGAGATGTATACGGAGAGGTCTCGAGAGAAGTATCTAGGATTGTTAAAGATGTTGAATACGGTGGAATGGATTTAAGATCGGCTTTGACCAATGCGGTTGAATTAAGCCCCTCGGAAAACTATAAAGAATTTCTTCACGGCCTAATTACCGTAATAGACAGTGGTGGAGACATTAGGAGTTATCTTGAGGAGAGGGTGGAATACTTCTTTGAGAAGGCTAGACAAAGTCAGAAGGCTTTTCTGGAACTTTTGGGAATGATGGCCGAAAGTTACGTAACTGCTCTTGTCGCAGCACCTCTCTTTCTGATAATAATAGAGATCGTTATGTTGCTCATGGGTGAAGGCAACGAGTATGTCTTGTATGCAGTTATATACCTCTTTATCCCCATTGGCTCGGCGCTGTTTGCTGGGGTTGTAAAGATGATATCCCCTACAGACGACATGGAAGCGCCAGAAATAAAAGAAGGGGATAAAGAGTTTAAGATTTTGAAAAAGAACATTAAATTATACAAGATTAAGAAGGCGCTTAGAAATCCAATTCAAATACTTAAAAGAAAGCCGTACTATGTATTCGTGTTCTCTATTCCGTTAGGCTTATCTTTTGCACTCTACGGACTGAGCGTTGTAGGTTTCTACCCGAGTATGGATTGGTTCTTCTCCTTTGACGATTATCTCCTCGTTTCAATAATTTTAACCCTCTTACCTTTCGTTATACTCCATGAAATTAGAGTTAGAAGTATTAGAAGGTACTTAAGGTACATTCCGATATTCTTAAACAGGTTGGCATCAATAAACGAAAGCGGAGTACCTATTTACAGGGCAATATCCATCCTAGCTAAAACTGACACAAGCCCGCTTAGAAACGAAATCAGGAAGATCAAAACTGACATAGATTGGGGATTAGATTTGAGCAGAGCTTTTGTGAGATTTGCAAACAGAATAAGGGTATTTGATGTAACAAGAGTTGTAACAATGTTAAACGAGGCTATGAAGACTACAGGGAACTTAACGGATGTGCTGGTTATCTCAGCAAAGGAGGCTAGCAGAAGTGAACTAATTAAGAGGGAAAGATACTACAGCATGGTGATGTACACTATTATAATTTATGTCGCATTCTTTGTATTTATAGGGATAACGTATATTATTTCATCAATGTTTCTTACAGCATTCACCGTAAGCCCTACAACACCAAGCACCACGACACCAGTAGTCCAGCTAAACTTGAATGTTGACTTCTACAAGAATTTACTCATGCACGGTGCTATTTTTCAGGGTCTATTTGGCGGACTTGTTGCCGGAATCATGGGTGAAGGCAGTGTGTCATCCGGCTTAAAGCACTCAATCGTTATGCTGGTAATAGCATATATGGTCTTCACCACTCAATTCTAACCTTATGTTCAGCTATATACAGAAACTTTATACAGTTTACAAATTCACCTTCAATGTATATCCACGAATTATCTTCATCGCAACCCTTATACTTAACATCTGTAGGCTTCTTCATGATTATCATGTTGTTTGAGAATAAAGAGATGTAGTGAGAAAAAACTTCGTCCAAGCTTTTCCTAGCACCCTCAACAACATCGCCACCCCAAGTTACACTTGGATCTGCGAATTCACCTTCCAGATCGTACACAACTACACCCTTAAGCTGATCAGTATACATCATCGTTATGTCGTCATCCAAGAGGTTCAGATCTAAGCTTGAATCTTCCCAAGGTATGGGATCTTCAGATCTCCAAGTTTCGTAAAATCCCTCAACTTTATCAATAAAAGCAATCACGAGATATGACTCATTAGAACCACCGGCAGTCTTCTTCAACTGTATTACAAGTTCATAACGATTTGCATCGATGACTATCGGCAAATCCAAGTCCTGACGTAACCCTACTAAGTGCATTATAAAGCTGGAGATTTTGCCTGAAAGTCCAGCAGACAAACATCCTTCGAACATCTTTAGTGAGAGGGGTATTCCAGAAAGGTCTGGAGGTAACGAAAATTTAACAGTTCTGTTAGCATCATCTACGGTAACATTTATTCCCTTATATTCAAAAAACTTGGCCCAAGCTTTGTAGCAGTCACTTCTAAGCTCGAAGTTAAAGCTACCGTTAACGGGATTTTTTAACGAGTAGGGAAATACCTTATGCAGACTTTTATTGACTTTCAAAGATATTTTGGTTCTACCACTTATCGAAAAGTTGTTCATTATCTTAACTATCGACAGCGAAAGTGTACTCCCTTTGTAATAAAGTTCGGGTGGAATTATCATTCTATCTTTCTCAAAAACACCACCACATTCGTATACTAATCCATCAATCGTAATTCTACCAAAAGTATCGTTGTAAATGACAGCCTTTGTACCATCTTCGAAAGTTAAGTATATTTTCAGCCAGTTTCCCTCACTTTCTACAGTTAAACTCTCATCGTCCAAATTTACCGTTACAGTACCCCCGCTATCAATCGCATGCTTGATAAGCGAGAGCTTTGCCACGTCCAACTCTTTAACATTTCTTTCCATAATTGAGAGAGATGAAGGATACATTACCGCGTACAGATAGATTGCAAGGGTGGCAAGTGTTAGGAATCCCAGTATCCATCCCAAATTTTCTGTCGGAATATTATCACCTCAAGGTACACCCAATCCTTACTATTATTACGTCTGCTGCATTTGGAAATTTTACGGTTATGTTGTCATTAACAATCTCAGCATCAAAGCCTTTGAATTTGAAATAATCTAGCCAAACGTTGTCTCTAGAAGAGTTTATGGTTATAGCTGTGGCATTCCGATAGTACTCCCTACCGACCTCTTCCAGCGTTACGATAACGTTGCCTCTTCCTCCAACCGAGCCTTCACCTTCTATTAAAGGTAGTACAAGCAGGCAAGAGCTATTGCAAAGTATTACTGGCTCTTCAATAATTTGAGAGTTCAAGAGCACTGCACCGTTTTCTAGAGAAACTTCAAAGCTCTCTGAGCGGTACGTTAGGGAATAGATTGAATACGTTGTGCCATTTACACTGACAAAACCAGTTCTCTCAAAACTGTAGTATCCTCCAAACGACTTAACAACAACCTCCGACAGAGGACATCCTCTAACTATCTTCAGGGACGAAAACCTCAGAAGCTTGAAGTAATGTAAAACAGTATTTTCCTGACTTATCTCAACGGCCTTGTTCACAGATGGTTTTAGACTGGTGTATACAACCGCCACAGCAATCGTTAAAGTTGCGAGTACCATGATCATACCTACTTGAACGGAAACACCGAGCCTATTCATTTTCAACCCTCACATATCCATCTTCCACTATTAAGTATACTTTCGTGCTGTATGCAGAAGATTCAACGACATTAACTCCAGAAACTTTTGCACTGACGTTCACAATGTCGTTTTCAATTCTAATTGAATTATCACTTAAAATTATGAAGTATCCTCTACCACCGATGTTTTCAGGTATTTCGAGCCTTTTTTTCGCATACTGCAGACTTGATAAAGATTCCACTTCAAAAACCACCTTAGACGCTATCGTGTATGCCTCGTCATAAGATTTAACCCCTTTAATACTTTGGACGCTACTTTGAAAGCTTAGAAGGACTACCAACGTAAAGATTGAGAGTATTGAAAGGAGCATGAGAACTTCAAAAGCTGTAGAAACTCCCCTCACTTTACCACCTCCGAAGTGCTGTTCACGTTAACTACTGTACGAGCTTCGAGTCCTTCATCCTTATACGTAATTAATACTGTGATGTTTGCATTTGCCACAATCCTTTCAGACTCGTTGTAGGCGACTATGTCAATTTTATCTATGTCCACATTAACATACCTTCCCTCCATTCTATAGTATGTTTCTGTGGCGTTGGCTAAATCCTGCAAAATTTGACTGACATTTGAAGATATGTAATCAGTCAGAGTCTCGTTAGTCACGTTTAGCGTTGCCATCAACCGCGTTACATTTTCCAGAGAATCTTCAATTGATTTTCTTACGAGATTTTCAACATCTAACACTATGTACTTTCCTGAAATGTCCATTGGTATGCTCAGCGCTTGAATGTACTCGTTTAAAACCATTGTCAGCGTAATGCATCCAAAAAGCATGATCAGTCCGCTCAGTAACATTAACTGACCCTTTAAACCCTCCATACAACCACCTTTACGTAGAGGACATTGTACAGGTAGGAATCAAAGTCGTCTGGTACTATGGATTTTATAGATCCGTTATCCCAGTCGTAGATGACAACAATCTTAGATAACGATATCGCATTCGGCGGTGGAGAGCCATCGTATACGAACTTTAACTCTCTAAGGCTTCCGTTTGAGGAGTACGTTACGTAGATATTGTAGGCAAAGCGCTTATCGTCAAGAAGCTTCTTCAAATAGTATTTAAGCTCGGTAGAGCAGTTAAAAGATTCGTTGAAATCGTCCGCAGAAGCTCCTCCGTAAACAACTTTGCCGTTCCAGCAAAGGATAGACTCTTTTAGAGTTTTGTTCTCAAGAAAATTAAAAACATCACGCACGTAAACATCATCCGTAATATGTACCTTCTGCAGATTTGTCAGAGGAAAGGATATTATTAGGTAGTAAAGAGTAACGAGTATTATAAAAGCCGTAAGAATTGCTTCGAGTGTGAAAGTTTGTCCCTTCACCAGACCCTCACCTCTAAAATGTAAACGTTTGAAGAGTTAAAAACAACTCTTTCGCAGTAACCAACGTCACTGCTCGGATACACTTTACCAACACTTCCCACCAAATTACCAGACAAGTCCCTTACGGTTAAGTTTACATCATACGAATTTACAACATCGTAAAACACATCCGGATTTGTGAGAATAATCTCTAACTTTGTTTCGTTGATCGAGTTGGGTTCACAACCCTCGTGAAGATAGTTTACTATCACTTCGGAAATGGCGCATGCCATGTACTCTTTATCAGTGTAACGGAGGCTTGAAACATTCATTGAGTAAAAGTACACGAAGACTATGCACATTATGAAGAAGCCTAAAGCAATTAGATAATCGAGCTTAAACTGCCCGCTTCTATTGCGTATCATTCGCCAAAGTTACGATTTTTCGTAGTTAAAGTTAATTGTTAAGTCTTGATAATATAAAAACTAAGATTTAAAAAATCAAATCCTTCACATCCCAGAGTAGTTTGGGATACTTCTTGAAAATCTCCAAAACTATCGCCCTAACGCTAAGCTCCTTTATATTCTTGGGAATGCTGTGGGCAATTTTGTTCAGCGTTTCATCATCCATCTTTATCAACTTCTGCTGTAACTTCCTCTTCTTAGCCAACTCCTTACCAAAGTCATCCTTCCAGAGCTTGTCGTATCTCTTCAAAAACTTCGCACTGAAATCGTTCTTTTTAACAGCTTCAACAGCTACTTTACCAGCGTAGTATCCCGCTTTCATTGCGTTTGCTATTCCTCCACCCGTGATAGGATCGGCATGTCTCGCAGCATCTCCAACTAACATTACGTTGTCCGCTACCGCAGTCTTTATCTCTCCGCAAACTGGAACGGCACCAGCAACAAGCTCGACGATTCTACCTTCTGGGAATTTCTTCTGAACGAAATCGTCCAAATACTCCTTAGGAGTTTTTTCGGCTATCGAAGGCATGACACCTATCCCCACGTTAGCTCCTATCCTCTTGGGGAAAAGCCAGATGTAGCCTCCTGGTGCAATCGATTTGCCGACCCAGAAGTAGCAGTAATCTGGATCGAAATCTATGTTTGTCATCAAATATTGAACGCAACTCTCGATACCGTCTGGCTTTAGTGTTGTGTCTATTCCGAAGAATTTGGCTACCCTGCTTTCGACACCATCCGCTCCTATTACAACCTTTGTCTCAACCTCCCACTCCTCACCCATTCTCCTCAGCTTAACTCTAACGATACCGTCCTTTCTTTCAAAATCGTAAGCTGTAGTTTTGACCAAAACCTCCGCTCCAGCCTTCGATGCAAGCTTTGCGAGGTATCTATCGAAGACCTTTCTCTCCAAAACGTAACCCACTTCGTTTCCAGCCCTTTCTTCACTCAAAGTTATTTCTGTTCCGTCGGGTGCAAAAATCTTAGCTCCCACTACTTCTCTCGATATGAAGAACTTCTTAGGTTCTACAAACCTTTCTAAAGCATTTCTGCTAATCCCTTCGGCACACCTAACTGGAACACCTATTTCCTGCCTCTTTTCAACCAAAAGGACTTTCAAACCGTTCTCCGCACAAGTTTTCGCCGCTATACTACCTCCCGGACCTGCTCCAACAACCACTACGTCGTACATTCGACCACCTCTAAGGCTCCCATAGGACAGACTTTAACGCAAATTCCACAGCCAGTGCATCTATCCTCGTAAATCTGCAAAAACGTCTCAATCAGTTCGTTTGCATTGAACTTGCAGACCGAAACGCAGGCACCGCAGTAGGCACATTTGAACCTGTTTACTGTGACTACTTTTTTGGGCATGGATTAAGTAGGACTGAAACTTTTAATCCTTTCTTTCTATCCTACATCCTACACAGTGCAGTATGTTGAGGTACGTAACAAGAATTCTCTTTTCCCTTTCAAGCCTGTCTTCAGCAAGAACGTAGTCGTCAAATTTGAATTCTTCTCGCTTGGGTAGGCAATCCAAATCTTTACCTATTACACTTCCATCCTTCGCTTTCATAACCGTAGTTTCGTCAACATTCAAAGCTACAGCGTAAGTAGCATTTAAAACCCTCGCACATGCTAAAGCCAT
>JAMOPJ010000030.1 GCA_027064525.1 Archaeoglobaceae archaeon | reverse complement strand
CGTTCAAAACCCTCGCAGTCCCCACAGCATGCTCGTAGCTTCTCTCCTTCCCTCCGAGTCCCAAGATGGCTGTGGTGCTCAAAATCATGCCAGCTTTTATAGCCTTTTTTCCAGCTTTTATAATCTCATCGCTCGTTGCACCTTTTCTCACTTCCCGCAAGACCTGATCGTCTCCGCTTTCAATCCCCAAGTAGATCAGGGACAAGCCTTCGGACCTCAGTGCTTTCAGGTCGTCCAAACTCTTGTCTAAGATATCCATTGGTGTTGCGTATATTGATACACGTTTGAGAGATGGGAACACTCTTTTCAAATACCTCAAAATTCTTAGGAGATCCTCTGTATCCATGCAGAGTGCGTTACCGTCTGCGATGAATACCCTCTCAACATCTCCGTAGAAATTTTTTAGAAAGTCGATATCGCTTTTTATCTCTTCAAAGCTCTTTATCCTGAACTTCTTCATCTTATACATGCCGCAGAATGTGCACTTGTTGTGTGAGCATCCTATCGTTGCCTGAATTATCAAACTCTTCGCTTCGCTCGGAGGTCTGAACAGAGGAAGATCGTAAACGCCGAACATAGAGAGAGTTAAGCTTAAGGATATTAATTATTTGGTTTCAATTCACCTACGATTCTCCTCATGGCAAGCAAATCCAATCTCGATTGTGGTTTGATGATCCTTTTGACGGGTTCGACGAACAGTATGTTCTTCCTTACGCAAAATCTAATCTCTTTGCTAAGCTTCTCGTATTTAATAACCTCTTTCTCTTTGAACTTACCGAACAGTTCGATAACCCTTTTAAATAGTTCTCTATCATCCTCTTCAAGCTCGTATATCGCATCCTTTATTTGGCTGATCCTAATACTTAGCAATTCTTCTACGAACTCCCTTAAGTTCCCGCTCCGTTTAATCCTCACAGCTTCAACAAGATACACAGGTTTCCCACCGAGATACTCCCATACGAGTCCGATCTCATTGTCGCTGAAGTCGTATTTTCTAAGAAATTCAACGGTTGTGTTATAATCGAAATCGTCTACAAGCAAATACCTGCACCTTCCCTGCAACATCGCCTCGGCGTAAACCCTCTCTACGAAAAGTGAGTCGGATGTAACTGCGAACACGTGACAGCAGTGCAATTCCTTTGTTAAGCGAATGAAAAGGTTGAAAAGTTCGTAGATAAGATAACCATCTATTTTCAGATCTCCTATTTTCTGCAGTTCGTCTATTATCAGCACGGGCATCTTATTTTTAGCCCTAACTTCTTTAACAATTTCGACGATGTATCTGAACGCATCTTTTGGTCTATCCTCTTTAAAGAACTGATCGAGCAGAGTTTTAGAAATCGGAATTCCAGCAAACTTTGTTATCTCCGCTATAAGCTCCTTTGCAAAAGCTTTCCTTTTTCCTACGTTTATCTCAAACAGTGCTTCGATCAAATCGTTGAAATCTCTGATCATCCTTTCCCTTAGATTGACGTAAAAAACGACGAAATTCTCACTTAGCTTACTTGTCAGATAGTTTATCAACTCGGTTTTTCCCGAGTTTATTGGGCCATAAACGAACGTTATAAGGTTCGGCTGAGTGTTCAAAATGTTCAAGAATTCTCCGATCTCCTTCTTCCTATCGTAAAATTCGATCTTCAGCATCAAACCACCCTTTCGAATTTTTTATGCCGTTAATAACTCCAACATCTCTGAGTAATTTCCTCATATCCTCTTCGTTCTCGAAATAAAGTTTGAAATTTTTCCCGTCCGCTTCCACGTCAACCGTGAGCTTTTTAAAGTCGGGTTTGAACTTCGCCCTCCACTTCTCTATCCTCTTCCCCGAAAAGTGGACGAACTGCTCGTCCGTGTATCCATACTTCGGTTTCATCATGATCAGAAGCGTGAAGAGGACGAG
>JAMOPJ010000029.1 GCA_027064525.1 Archaeoglobaceae archaeon | reverse complement strand
CCTCCAAGCTTCGAAATTCCCAATAGTCAGACCGTACAGATACTACGTGCCAAGCTTTGGAATGTGGGGATTCGTTTTGGCATCGAAACGCTACGATCCTCTAAACCTCACTAAAGAAGATATAAGGAGAGTTACGAAAGAAATCAATCTGCACACTTACGATGAGGATGTGCACTTTGCGATGTTCGCTTTACCACCTTGGTTAAAAAAGAGAATTGAGTCTGCAGAGGTTAACACGATTGATAAACCCGTATTACTTTATTCCGAATCCCGTTAGAACAGTTTTAGCGTAGGCAACTCCTCTCGGATTCCAGACTATCTGGTGTGTTGGTGTGTATCTTGAGACGTTGTAGTAGCCATCGCAAGCCCAGAGAAGCTCGAGTTTTGGACTCTTGGCGTTGGTTCTCAAAAGAACATCTTCAAACGATTTTTTAGCCAAAACGTTAACTTCATCGTTCGGATTACCGCAAATCGGAACGCTCGGATAGTATATCGCATAAATAGTGCCAGCTAATGGAGCGGTAAGGAGAATACTCGGATTTACGGGTTTGTAAGACCACCCACTCTCAAGCTCAGCATCTTCACCGTTTGTAACTATTCTAATACTCAAAACTTCTTTCACATCCTTTCCCGAAGCTACGGAAATGTATGTTGTGGTTCCAGTTTGTATTGATGTTACGTGGACGAAAACGTCTCCGTTTTCAGCGGAAAGCCAGTAGAAGTCGTAGTTATTCAACTTCTTGTTACCGTAATCGTTTATCACGAAACCCATCTGCTGTAACCTCGACTCAACTATTTTCATGAGTTCTTTCGCATCGGGTTGTATGTACATGAAGAGGATTGCTGAAGATGTTTTAAGCACGATGCTGTCCACATAGTGGTGGATTGAATCGGGTAAACACCAATTGCTTATCACCGATGTCATTCTAAGGCTTTGCAACTGCTCCTGCGTAATCTTTTTCGGATATTCTGGTTGCTCAAAACTTATTATACCTTCATCCATCAGTGCTAACACGAAGGGGATGGCAAATATCGCAAGTGTAACGATCGTTGTGACTATCGTTCTTCTCCTCTCGATCTTTTCAGAGTTGTCGCTTGGTTCCATTTCCAATCCCTCACGTTAGTATGATGGACACTGCAATGATAGATACGAGCAAGTATATTAAACCAGAGAATACACCAGCGGCTACGTTGCCCCTTTTAATCTCCTCCTCCAACTTTACCTTAGGCAACAATATTCTATCGCAAATGTAAAAAACGATTGTAGCTATGAACGTAGTTCCGAAACTCCAAAGTATAGTTAGAACAACGTCTTCGATTACGTTGCTCGCACTTGGAGACATGAGTACTGCAAAAACTATAAGACTAACTCCCAAAGCCATTAACCCGAAGAATATAGATGCTGACAAGTTTCCATCCAATATAGCCTCCTGAAGATCGAACTTCCTGAAGAACACGAAGTCGTAAGTTCTCGCTATAATCACCGATAGCAAAGCACCACCCAACAGCCACAAAGCCGTATCGACGACTGTATTCATGCTCAAAAGTTGCACCTAAGATATAAAATTTTGCACGACAAGGATAATATACTTGAAAGCCTAAACGAATTCGGTGAAGTTCAGGCTCAAGGTTTACAGGGTAAGGGGAGAGATAGTTGTAGCGGTGTGTGATTCGGAAATAGTCGGTAAAACGTTTAGAGAGGGAGATTTGAAGATAGAGGTTAAGGAGAGTTTTTACGGGGATAGAGAAGTAGGGGAGGAGGAAGTTAGGAAGGCTTTGAGAATTGCAACGATTGCGAATATAACAGGTAAGAGGGCTGTTCAGTTGGCGATAGAGATGGGAATAATTGACAGGGAAAATGTTCTGAAGATAGGGGAATGTTGGCATGCGCAGATGGTGGTGATCTAAATA
>JAMOPJ010000028.1 GCA_027064525.1 Archaeoglobaceae archaeon | reverse complement strand
CAGCATGTATTCTAACTCCCAAGATGACCGCCGTGAGGGATAATCCAAATATAAGGTTGTTCACGAACTCCGAAGTAATCGATGTTAAGGGTTCCGTTGGCAACTTCAAGGTTAAGATAAGGGTTAAGCCGAGATTCATAAACGAGGAAGTTTGCACGGGATGTATGGAGTGTGTAGAATCCTGCCTACATTATCCAATGATTCCGTCGGAGTTTGATGAGCGGATAGGGTACAGAAAACCAATACACATGCCATTTCCACAGGCTGTTCCGCCATGCCCCTACATAAATCCGAACGAGTGTCTGCACTTCTTAACGAATAAGTGTCCCATGTACTGTGAAGATGCTTGCGAGGTAGATGCAATAGACTTCAACCAAAAGGAAAGAATTGAGGAAATCGAAGTAGGAGCTATAATAATCGCTACGGGTTTCAAGTTGTTCGATCCGTCCGTGATAAAGGAGTACGGATACGGAAAATATAAGAACGTCTTTACAGCCTTGCAAGTTGAGAGAATGCTAAACTCCACTGGACCAACAGGCGGAAGGATAGTTGTGAACGGTCGAGAGCCTGAGAGAGTTGCAATAATACACTGCGTTGGGAGCAGGGATGAGAGATACAAAAAATACTGTTCGAGAGTCTGTTGCATGTATTCGCTGAAGTTGGCTTATCTGATAAAGGAGAGAACGAATGCTGAAGTTTACAACTTCTACATAGATATGAGAGCCTTTGGAAAAGGATACGAGGAATTTTACAAGAGGGTTTTGGAGGAGGTAAATGTAGTAAGGGGGAGGGTTGCCGAAGTTACCGATGTTGCCATTAATGAAGAAGAGAAAAGGGAGATTGAGAAGGGAAGAGTGATAGTTGTAGTTGAAGATACTCTTTTGGGAAAAGTTAGGAGAATTCCAGTTGACATGGTTATCCTTTCCCCTGCGATGGAGCCGTCAGAGGATGCAAGAAAGCTTGCAAGAATTTTGAAAGTTCAACTCGACGAAAACGGTTTCTTTAAAGAGTTGCATCCGAAGTTAGCTCCAACCGTAGTTGCTCCAGGGATATTCGTATGTGGCTGTGCTCAAGGTCCTAAGGATATTCAGGATTCTGTTGCACAGGCGGAATCCGCAGCTGGAAAGGCTCTGTCCATGATAAACAGAGGATACGTGGAACTTGAACCGACAACTGCCTACGTCGATGAAGAGAAATGCTCAAGATGCGGAATATGCGTTCCACTCTGTCCGTTCCAAGCGATCGAAACGGATGAAGAGGGGAGAGCAAAAATTGACGAGTTGCTTTGTATAGGTTGCGGAGTTTGCGTTTCAAGTTGCCCAAGTAGGGCTATAAAGCATAAACATTACGAATACGAGACAATAAGGGCGGAGATACTTGGTATGCTAAAGTAGAAGATTAATCAATCACTTGATTGATTTAGAGTTAGAGGTATTACATACAACTTACCATTAAATCTAATGATTCTAACTTTTACATCATATACGCTTTCTATATTAGCAGATGTTAAAACTTCTTCGGGAGACCCAATGGCAAATACCTTTCCATCCTTCATCATAACAATTCTATCCGCGTATTTTGAAGCCAAATTCAAGTCATGTATAGCTATAATTGCGGTAATTCCATTCATTCTAACAATTCTTTTTATGATCTCCATAACTTCAAGTTGATGTTTGATGTCCAAGTTCGCCGTAGGTTCGTCAAGTAACAAAATCTCTGGCTCCTGAACCAACGCTCTTGCAATTAGAACCTTCTGCTGTTGCCCACCGCTTAACTCGTTGAAGTCTCTCATGGCAATGTTCTCGATGTTTAGAATTTTGAGTACTTCAAATACTTTTTCTATATCCCTTTTACTACACCTCCAACCTAAATACGGTCTTCTACCCATCAAAACTACTTCAAAAACTGTAGCTGGAAAGAAC
>JAMOPJ010000027.1 GCA_027064525.1 Archaeoglobaceae archaeon | reverse complement strand
GACGGTCTTCTGATTTACAAGCTCTTCAACTTCTTCATCAGGCTTACGAAGGAACTACACATCTGCCACGTTTTTGCGATCACATCCGATTCTCTGTTTTTGGAGAGAGTTTACGAGGAGGCTATGCTTCACGGGCGTTGTAGGTATCTACTTGTCGATGACTTCGATTTTGAAACTACTAAGGGATTCCTAAGAAAATACGGGTTTAGTGAGGAGGAGATCGAACTCGTATGGCAATACTTTGGCGGTAAGCCGATATATCTCGTCGAAGCGGTGAAGGTTAAAGCCAACAAAGAAGATCTCAGAAAATTTTGCGAGGATATGTTCGAAGAGAGATTCAGCGTCATCGTTTATTCCCTAAAAAGTCTTAAAAGAGAAAAAAGAGATTTGTTCGATGGGGTGATCAAACTCTTCGAGCGGTTCAAGAAGACCGATGTCGTGATATGTGAGGATGTTGGAGAGGAGGTCGAGTGGGCGGTTAAAAAGAATGTTCTCTTTCTGGATCCACGCAAAAGGTTTCTCAAACCTCAATCACGTTTGGATCTGCTCGCAATCAGAAAAATTCTAGAAGAGATATAACGAGAGGGTAGTGATGCAACACTGTTGATGGTATTATTTAAATCATACACAATGTGGAGCCACGACCAACGAGAGTTCGAAAAATTAACTATGATCATTATGAAAATGAAAAATTTTATAAAGTTTACATTCAAAAAGTTTTGCTGTGAAGGTGGCTAAATTGTATAAGGATAGAAAAGCAGTGTCTCCAGTGGTGGGCGTTATACTGATGGTCGCGGCAACGATAGTTATCGCAACAATTGTCATGGGATTTTTGGGAGGGTTTAATCCTCCGAAAAAGCCGTTGGATATTCAATTGGCAAATGGTGAGCTCATAGTTACTAACACTACCAATGGAAATTGGACAATGATCTTTACAATTGCTGGGGCTGATGCTGATGTGCTAAAGAAAGATGATATTCAGATTGCTCTCATGGATTACAATACATCAAACTCTTGGACTATAACTTCGACATCAAATAATGTAAATATCACAATTGAAGGAAATATACTAAAAGTAAACGCTTACAACCAGAGCAATATTATATATCCTGCAGATAAAGTAAAGGTAACAGTAAAGTATATACCAACAGGTCAGTTGCTTCTCGATACGATTTTAATAGCCAAACGAGCTTAAAAATATTAAGTATTTTTATATATTTTATTATATTAATTTTAAATTAAATTATTATAGCTGCCCTTAATCTTTTAAATCCACTTAAAAATATTTAACTCCTGTGAAAACGATAATCGTCAAGATCGACCCGAAAGACCCAAAGGAAGATGAACTCAGGAAAGTTGCCAAGATTGCCAGGAACGGTGGACTCGTAGCTTTTCCAACTGAAACCGTTTATGGCTTAGGCACGAACGCTTTCAACGAGATCGCCGTTAGAAGGCTGTTCGAAGTGAAGCAACGTCCTCCTGACAACCCCGTTTCTGTTCTGATATCGAGTTTCGAGCAAATCGAACAGCTTGCTGAGGTTAACGAAACTGCAAAAAAGTTA
Organism: Archaeoglobaceae archaeon; assembly: GCA_027064525.1. Lineage (GTDB taxonomy): Archaea > Halobacteriota > Archaeoglobi > Archaeoglobales > Archaeoglobaceae > WAKM01. The sequence goes on along the minus strand of JAMOPJ010000027.1, from coordinate 40,259 downwards.
ATCAAAGCTTTCTTTCCCGGCCCGATAACCGTCGTTATGAAGGCCAAGCCGAAGGTTCCAAGCACAATTACAGCCGGAACTGGCAAGGTGGCTGTTAGAATGCCCGACCATCCGATAGCTCTGAAGATCGTCGAGCTTGCTGAAGTTCCCTTAGCAACTCCTTCAGCTAACATCTCCGGAAAACCTTCGCCAACCAAAGCGGAGCATGTAATTGAGGATTTCATGGGAAAAATAGATGCGATAGTGGATGGAGGAGAAACTGGCATAGGAATTGAATCCACGGTGATAGACACGACAACAAAACCTCCGAAAATTTTAAGGTTAGGGGCTATTCCAGCTGAGGAGATCGAGGAACTCGTTGGTGAAGTTGAAGTTACTGAAGCTCCGAGCATGAAATACACCCATTATAAGCCAAATGCGAGGCTTATAGTTGTGTTCGGTGATAGCAGGGATAAAATTTTAGAAAAGATATCAGAAATTGCCACAGAGCTCAGACGGAAGGGGCTAAAGGTTGGAGTAGGCATCAAAAAGCTCGATAGGCCAATCAAAGCCGATCTGGTAATAGAGATGGGTGAAGACACAAAGGAGTATGCAAGGAAAATCTTCGACACTCTCAGGAAGTTCGATAGGGTGGATGTTGGAATTGTCGAAAGCATCAGAGGTAGGGGATTGGCCAAAGCGATTATGAACAGACTCCTAAAAGCATCAGATGAGGTAATCGAGGTTTAGGAGGTGTTCGCATGAGGATGTGGGGTGTCATATTTCCAATTCCAAATCTGCCGCTCGTATTCTTCATATTAGGCGTGATCTACGGATTTCTTCATCCGGGCAAAGAAGATAGAATAAAGATGCTCAAAAAGACTTTAGGAATAGGATTTTTGCTCGGCCTGATCTTCGGTCTCCTCATAGCGATCTTTCTCCCCGGAATCCTAAGCTTGTTCGCCGTGGGAATGTCCATAGTTGCATTCACGATGCTCATACTCACGATAGCGATTCCGTTCATAATCGGAACTATCATTGGCGACCTCATCGAAAGTTTGTTTAGATGAACTATCCAAGTTTTACGATCTTAGCGACGAAAAAGCCCGATGTCTCATGTTTGTGCGGATAGAAACGCCTGCACTTTCCAATTTCGTCGCTGAGCTCTATCCCCGGAATCTCCGTCAAAGCCGGCTCACCCCACTCGATCTCCTCAAGCTTAACGTCGAACCTGTCGAGAACCCACTGAACTATGAGCTCGTTCTCTTCAGGAGTAAGAGAGCACGTGGAATAGACGAGCACCCCTCCGACCTTTAAACTCTTTATGGCGGATTCTATCAAATCTTTCTGCAGTGTGGAGCAGAATTCAATGTCCTTTGCCCCTCTATCCGTCTTTCTCGACTTGTCCTTATGGATAACACCTTCCCCACTGCACGGAGCGTCGAGCAAAACCTTATCGACCTTTATTCCTAAGTTTTTAAACTTTACAGCGTTCATCTTCAGCACAACCGTATTCAGAACTCCCATCCTGTGGATGTTGTCTATGAGCGGGGGAATCCTCTCCTCGTTCGCCTCAATAGCAATTATGACTCCCTTGTTACGCATGAGCTGGGCCAGGAATGTCGTTTTCCCTCCGGGGGAGGATGCAAAGTCTGCAACGATCTCTCCGGGCTTAGGATCCAAAGCGAGAGGAGGAACGCACGAACTCTTCTCCATGACATAGTAGTAACCCATCAGATATTCAGGCGTAGCTCCGATTGAAAACGGCTCTTCTAAGACTTTATAGCAGAACGGAACCTCCGTCATCTCCAAAATAAATCCTCTCTCCTCAAGCCTCCCGATCAGCTCGTCTTCAGCAATCTTCAGCGTGTTAACGCGGATGTGCTTTGGAATCCCCCTCTCCATTGCCTCGACGAGCCTGAGGGTTTCTTCCTCTCCAAAGAATCTGAGCCACCTCCTTATGATGAACTCGTCGTAGCCATATCTCTTGGCTATCTCCTTCGACAGCGGCGTCGATGGAAAGTCCAAGACCATCGAACCAGCTACGTAACCGTAATATAAACAACTATCGCATTGTCGATGTTGAAAGAGGACAACCCATTCCTGAAGGCTTGGAGGAAGGGATTGAAGAGCGTAGCCTTGGTCTATCCAAACAGATACGTCGGTGGAATCTCAAACATAGGATTGCAATATATTTATGCTGAAATAAATTCGAGAGAGGATTTCGTGTGCGAACGATTCTATTTGGACGTTTTCAATGGTTTGAGGAGTGTTGAAAGCGGAAGAAGTTTGAAGGATTTCGATATAGCATTCTTCTCGCTTCAGTATGAGGAAGACTACTTTAAGGCCGTCAGAATTCTGAAGAAGAGCGGATTCAAAGGTCTGAAGGTTGCCGGTGGGCCTTGCTGTATGTTGAATCCAAAACCTATCCTCAGATTCTTCGACGCCTTCGTGATAGGTGAGGTTGAGAACAGCCGAGTCATCGATTACATTCTCGAAGCTAAAAGCAAAGAAGATCTGGCCGGAATCGAAGGAATATACACCGGTTTGGAAGATAGGGTGAGAAGGATAAAACCAAAAAAGCTCGATTTTCATCTTAAGCAGCAGATAATAGGAGAAGGAGCTTACGGAAGGTGCGTTTTGCTCGAAGTCGGAAGAGGTTGTGTGAGACATTGCCGATTTTGCGTTGTGAGGCAGATCTACTCCCCTCCAAGGTGGAGGGACGTTAAGCTCTTGCTTGAGGTTGCGGAAGCCTATAAAGGCGTCGTGAACAAGATCGCACTCATCGCTCCCTCTGTTTCGGATCATCCCAAGATAAAGGAGCTGATAGCTGGACTCGTGGAAATGGGTTTCATGGTCTCCCCATCCTCCATAAGAGCAGATACGGTCGATGACGAGCTCATGGAGTTGCTCGTAGCTGGTGGGCTGAAAAGTTTCACGATAGCACCTGAAGCCGGAAGCGAGAGGCTGAGGGAGATTCTAAAGAAGGGAATAAGCGAGGAGGACGTTCTGAACGCCGCAAAGATAGCAAGAGAGAAGGGTATAATGAGCGTCAAGCTATACTTCATGATAGGCCTTCCGACCGAAACAGAAGAGGACATCCACGAGATGATCGAGCTAGTGAGGAAGGTCAGAGAGATCATTCCAAAGGTTTCGGTTTCTATAAATCCGTTGGTTCCGAAACCCCACACACCCTTCCAGTGGTTGCCCTATACCGGTTTTAAAAACGTGAGGGAAGGAATGATAGAGCTGAACAGAAGATCCAAGCTTATAAGAAAGGAGCTATCTAAGATGGCTGAGGTTTCAATCGAGAAAGTTGACAGCTTTGCCCTGCAGACGATACTTTCGAGGGGAGAGGAAGATGTGGCCGATCTTATAGATATGGGCAGGGCAACGCTCAAAGCTGCTGAGAAGCTTGGACTTTTAAAGTATTTGGAAGAGATTCCAGTCGATAGGGTGTTACCTTGGGACTTCATAGATCATGGCTACAAGAAGGAGAGGCTTATCAAGGAGTTTGAAGCGATAATGTGATACACCGATAAGACGAGATTCTCATACCGATGATGATGCCGTGGAGCGCTGAGAGGTGATGAAGGATCGGCTGACTGAGGAAAGCAATAAATATCCTCATGATAAATCTTGTCCAATGGATAAGGTCATCGAAATTTTGAAGATCCTCGAAGACAACGCGAGGCTCACGCCAAAGGAGATAGCCGAGATGACCGGATACGACGAGAAAGAGGTCGAAGAGATAATCAAAGCTAAAGAAGAGGACGGAACAATTCTAAAGTATAAGACCCTAATAGATTGGGAAAAGGCCGGAGAAGAGATCGTTTACGCGATAATAGATGTCAGGGTGACTCTTTCCAGAGAAAAGGGCTACGACGATATAGCGAAGAGGATCGCCAAGTATCCGGAGGTTCATGCAGTTCGGCTCATAAGCGGAGACTACGATTTTCAGGTCGTGGTTAAGGGGAAATCTCTCAAGGACGTTGCGTTCTTCGTTGCGGAGAAGATATCCACAATTCCCGAAGTGAGGGACACCTTTACACACTTCGTTTTGAGGAGCTATAAGGAGGAGGGTGTTTTGCTATTTAAGGATGAAGAGGACAGGAGGCTCGCGTTTGCCCCGTAGGATTAGTGAGAGGGTAGATTCGATCAAACCTTCTGGAATAAGGAAGTTCTTCGACCTCGTGATGGGTAGGCCGGACGTTATCAGCTTGGGAGTTGGCGAGCCCGATTTTCCGGTTCCTTGGAGGATAAGAGACGAGATGATATACTCTCTTGAGAAGGGTATCACCTCTTACACTTCAAACCATGGCTTGCCTGAGCTTAGAGAGGCGATAGCAGAATACTATCGGAAGTTCAACGTGAGGAATATTGATCCGAACGACGTGATAATAACCACCGGTGTTAGCGAAGGGATAGACATAGCCTTGAGAGCTCTTCTAAATCCAGGGGATGCCGTTTTAATTCCTGAGCCCGCATACGTTTCATACAAGCCCCTCACGATATTGGCCGGAGGAGATGCGATAGCGATTCCAACCACACCAGAATTCAAGCCGACTTACGAGCTTCTGGCGAGATACGCCAAAGAATGCGATCCGAAGGCGATAGTAATAAACTACCCGAACAACCCAACTGGAGTCAGTTATTCGAGGAAAGATCTTGAGGAGATAGCCGATTTAGCCATAGAGTTTGATATGGTTGTTATTTCGGATGAAATATACGCAGAGCTAACTTATTCTGGAAAGCACATCTCCATCGCTTCGCTGAATGGGATGGAAGACAGAACTGTGATTTTGAATGGATTTTCCAAAGCCTTTGCGATGACTGGACTTAGAGTCGGTTACGTCATCGCCCCTTCGGATATAGCCGAGGCTATGCTCAAGATCCATCAATACTGCATGCTCTGTGCTCCTATTACCGCCCAAATTGGGGCTTTGGAGGCTTTGAGGGGATGTGAGGAGGAGCTGGACAACATAAGGGCTGAATACATGAGAAGAAGGAACTTCTTCGTAAAGAGATTGAGTAAGATCTTCGAAATTCGAAAGCCAGACGGAGCGTTTTACGCTTTCCCAAAGATAGAGGGCTACGGGCTTAACAGTGAGGAGTTCGCCGAGAGATTGCTTTTAGAGAAGGGTGTTGCTGTCGTTCCCGGAAACGCTTTTGGGGATTGTGGAGAAGGATACATTAGGTGTGCCTACGCCGTTACAATGGAGAAGCTTAAGGAGGCTGTGGACAGAATAGAGGAATTCGTCAAAAAACTCTAACGATATCTCTGATCAGGATAACCTCGACATCTTCCCCTTCTTCGAACCCCTCCTTGTCCTCTGGGATGACTATCAGTCCGTTTGCCCTTATCATCGAAGTCAGAATGCCTGAACCGGAAGTTCTCAAAGGCTCTGCAACTCCTTCTTTCAGCACAACCCTCGCAAACGTTCTCACTCCAGGCTGAGAGGGAATTCTCCTCGCAAGCTTTGCCTTGACGACGCTCCACTTCTTGGCAACAACTTTAACACCTGTGATTTTCGTCAAAATTTCCGGAAAGAACGTATAGAAAGCTATGAGCGTTGCAACGGGAAAACCGGGTAAGAGTAGAATTGGCTTACCGTCTATGACTCCCAACCCAGTAGGCATTCCCGGCTTCATCGCAACTCCATGAACCACAAGCTTCCCAAGCCTTTTAACGACTTCTGGCACGAGATCCTTCTTTCCTACGGATGTCCCCCCTGTTACGACAATAACGTCCGCCGATTTCGTTGCTTTCTCGATCTTCTCAGCCATAACATCTAAATCGTCCTTCGCTATGCCAAAATAGATCGGTTCACATCCGAATTCCCTTATCGCACAGCATAGCATCGGTGAATTTGAGTTTACGACCTTACCGATTTTCGGAGCTTTGCCAACTTCAACGAGTTCATTTCCAGTTGCTATAACTGCAACCTTTGGTCTTCTCAAAACCCTAACCTTAGAATAGCCCAAGGCAGAGATTATCCCTACATCCTGAGGCTGTAGAATCTCTCCCCTCTTAAGCACGACTTCCCCAGCTTTAACGTCCTCACCCCTTCTCGAAACGTTCTCCCATGGCGTTACTGCCTTATATATCTCCACATTTCCGTTAAACTCCTTGGTGTATTCGAGCATCACAACCGCATTCGCACCTTTGGGTAGAGCGGAGCCGGTAGAAACTTTTACAGCCTCTCCTTGCTTGAGTTCACATGGTTTTTCTCCGATCTCAACCTCTCCGGCAAGTTTGAGGATTATCGGATTAGTAGGCGAAGCGCCAAATGTGTCCTCAGCCCTAACGGCGTATCCATCGACTGCGGATCTATCAAAATGGGGAACGTCCCACTTGGCGACGATATCTTCAGCTAAAATCCTACCGCAAGCTTCAAAAATGGAAACGGATTCGGATTCTACTCTCTTAATTTCAATTTCCGAGAATGATCTTAAGGCCTGATCTACCGATGCTCTCTCCTTGAATCCCTTCAGCCTGACCATGAGAAATGTAGGGTTATGAATTAAATAATCTTCTTGAGCAGTGGCTGGGTTGGAGTTATGTTCTTGTCCAAGCCGAGCTTCTCCGCAGGGATTCCCAAGGCCAAGCCAACTATCTGCGTCACGTGCAGAACGGGAATCCTCTGCATGCCCAAAACAGCCTGTCCGACATCCAAAGCGTAGTGACAGAGCGGGCAGACCGTTACGATGCAATCCGCTCCACTTGCTCCTTCCAATATTTTCTTCACCATTTTGAGGTGGGATTCCTTGTCTATGAGCATTATCGGAGCTCCACAGCAATCCGCTTTGAACGGGTTGTCAGCGATCTCGCAACCGATGTTCTCCAACAGCTCTTCCATCTTCTTAGGCGCTTCCGCGTTGTCGAATTGAACGATTTCTTCTGGGCGGAGAATGAGACAGCCGTAGTAAGGCGAAGCTTTGACCTCGATAAGCTTCTCAACGTTCCTTATTATTCCGTCTATGCCGTAATCATCGACGAGAACCCCTAAGATGTGTTTGACTTCGACCTTCCCCTCATATTTCCTACCGATCTTGCTCAGCACCTCGTTCACCTTCGCTCTAATCTCTTCGTTTTGCCTTATCATCGCGTTGGCTTTCTTCATGTTGAAGAAACAACTTGAGCATATCGTGACGATGTCCAATTCGAGCTCTTCAGCCAAAGCCAAGTTCCTCGCGTTCAAAGCGAGCCATGCACATTCGTTAAACTCTTCAACTATGTGCGTTCCACAGCAGTTGAACGGAATATCGACGAGCTCAATTCCAAGCTTTTTGCAAACGGCCCTTGTGGACATATCATACTCCACTGCACTCGATTCAGCTGAACAGCCGGGGAAGTATGCGAACTTAAGCATTTTCACACACCTCGAATATCGTCTTCACCTCTTCGGCACACTCAGCCTTTTTGGCTGAGAGGGAGACCTTCCCAACCTTCCACATCTTGAACGCAACGCTTGGAGGTAACATCTTAAGCGAATCGAGTCCCATGAACTTCATCATGAACTTCGTTTCGACAAGCCTTCCATACTCCCTAACAACTTCAACAAATGCCTTAACGAGCTTCGTCCCGACATTGTCAACACCCTTTGATATAGCCATTTTTCTTAGATTGGAGAAAACTTCAACGGGCTTGACGTCCCGTGGGCAGCGTAAACACTTAAAACACATAGCACAGAGCCAAACTTCTTCGTTTTCAAAATTATGACCGTTAGTCTGGAGACTCAGGACTATTCTCCGAGGATTGAACTCCCTGTTTACCCATGCCACCGGACAATCGCCCGTGCATGTTCCACACTGGTAGCACTTAGATATATCATTAACTTTCATAACCAATTCCATGCGGAATGTATTTACATTTATTGATTATGAAGTTTTTGCAAAAATCTTAAATACTTAACCAAGAACCATAACAAACAGCCCTATCAAGTTTAAACCACCCAAGGGGGTGAGCCGTTGGAAATCGACAATAAACTAACGATCTCGACGAAAGTCGAAGGAAATAGGTTTACCATAACGAGGAAAACTCATCTTGAGGAGAGGAGACTCGTCTATAACGCTGAATTGTGCGTAGGATGTGGTATGTGCGCTGAAGCTTGCTTAGCAGGCTGTATTGAGTTGAATCCTCCCTCGGTAAAGGGTCACGCTCATTTAGTCGTTATAGATGCGGAGAACTGCTACCTGTGTGGAGTTTGTAGCGAAGTCTGCATATTCAACGCCATAGAGGTTACATCGAACGGCAAAAGGATAAAGGACTTTCCGTGTTCCCCACGATACGCCGTCATCTACGACATAGACACCTCCAAATGTCCAGAAGGTTGCAACGCGTGCGAATTAGCTTGCCCGAGGAATGCTTTGAAGTGTGAGACGAGAGATGGCAAAACAGTCATCCTGAGAAACGAGGATCTTTGCATCTACTGCACGAACTGCAAGTTGGCATGTCCTGAAGACGCTATACTCGTTGAGAAGCCGATAATGGGCGAGATTAGTGTTGATGAGGAGAAGTGCCAAGTTTGCGGTGCTTGTGCCGAGATTTGCCCTACGAACGCCATCAGATTCCCGAAGGAGAAAAAGATAGAGATCAACGAGGAGGTCTGCCTTTACTGTAAAGCCTGCGAGAAGGTGTGTGCTGTTGAAGCTATAAAGGTTAAGAGAAAGAGTGTAAGCGTGATCTCTCTCGCAAAGGGTCCTTGGACTAAGGTTCATGAGGAGGCTTTCAAGAGGGTGATAGGATGAGGCTGATCTACGAAAAGGAGAAGTGCATCGGCTGTGGGAACTGCGTCGTCGTCTGCCCACTCAATCTCTCCCTAGACGTTAGAGCGATGGGAGGAAAAGGAGGAGGAATAAGCGTTAAGGTTAGGGATGGTTACGCAGAGGTTGAGGAATGTCCTCTTTGTGGTGTCTGCGTTAAGTATTGTCCTTTTGGAGCTTTGAAGATCGAAACGAGGCCGATTAAAGAGTTTAAGAAGTCTGAAGAGATCTTTGAAGAAGTTAAGGAGGAGGTAGAAGAAAAAAAAGTGGAGAAGAAGGTTGAGATTACCTACAAGATCAATCGTGAGCTTTTGAGGAGAATTCAGGTTGTTGCGGAATGTATGTCAACCGGATTGATAAGAAGGCTTTTCGAAGAGGATGTGGACATAACTCCGGCTGAGATGAGAAATCTGATAGATGTCTTCGAAAGGAGAGGAGATGTCTTCGGTATTTTGGAAGAGCAGATCATTTCTAACGACTTCTGTTCCCTTTGCGGTGCTTGCGTTGCATCTTGTGGAAAGGATGCGATCGAAATTAGGGATGTTCCCGTTTTGATTAAGGACTGCGTGAACTGCGCATCCTGTATGGTCAGATGTCCGAAGACCGCTTTGGTTGAGATCGAGCCGAATGAGGAGATTGGAATCTACCTTGCTAAAGGGAAATTTGGTGATGAGAAGAGACATGGCGTGATATCTTCGTTGTTTGCATACGCTTTGGAGAAGGGAATAATAGAGTGTGCGATCATAACGGATGGAGAAAAACCGATGCTCGCAACGAAAACAGAGGAAATTCTCAACTGTTCCGAAAGGTTCTCCATAGTTCCCAACGTTTCCATGCTAAAAGAGGCTTTGAAGATTGGATTCAGCTCGATTGGGGCTGTCGGAGTCCCTTGCAACGTCTTAGCCTTCAGGAAGTTCGAGAGGTTGGGGACGAAGCAACTCAAGCTAATAATCGGACTCTTCTGCCCGAGAGGAAGCTACAAGAAGAAGGTTCCCTTGGCGTGTAAGCTCTGCACGGATTTCTATGCAGAGTTTGCGGATATCTCCGTGAGCCACATCACCGAGGAAGGTTGGGCTCTGATAATCACGAGAACGGAATTCGGAGAGGAGCTCGTAAAGGCCGCTTCGAGAGAAGGATACCTCAGGATAGGAGATCCGGGTGAGGAGATAATCCAGAAGTTCAGGAAGTTTGCGGAGAAGAAGAGAGAAACTGGAGAGAGAAACAGGCAGGAGTTGCTCAAGAAGTTTGAGAGCTTTGAGAGGGCTGTTCACCAGTTGGGAGCTTTAAACGTTAGATATCTGAGCGGGGGAAGAGTATGGTGAGGATAGGTGTTTTCGTCTGTCACTGCGGAAAGAACATAGCCGGAACGGTGAACGTTAAGGAGGTAGTCGAATACGCGAAGACGCTTGAAGATGTAGTCTTTGCGATCGACAACAAATACGTATGCTCGAGCAGCGGACAGGATGAGATAAAGAAAGCTATCAAAGAGCACAACATCGATAGAGTCGTTATCGCATGCTGTAGTCCAAGAATGCACGAAGCAACTTTCAGGAAGACACTTGAGGAGGCCGGGCTAAATCCTTTCTTGCTCGAAATAGCAAACATTCGAGAGCACTGCTCTTGGGTTCACATGAACCAGCCAAGGGAGGCTACTGAGAAAGCCAAGGCCTTAGTTAGGATGGCTGTTGCGAAGGCTCGATATTTGGAACCTTTCGAGAAGAAGAAAGTTAAGGTAATTCCGAAGTGTCTCGTTATTGGAGGAGGAGTTGCGGGAATTCAGGCCGCTTTAGATTTGGCCGACATGGGTTTTGAGGTTTATTTGGTTGAGAAGGATGTTTCCTTGGGCGGGCACATGGCCCAATTAGATAAGACGTTCCCAACCATGGACTGTTCGATCTGCATATTAGGCCCAAAGATGGTTGATGCCTACAAGCATGAGAAGATTCACGTTTTCACTTACTCTGAAGTCGAATCGGTTGAAGGTTACGTAGGAAACTTCAAGGTTAAGATCAGGAAGAAAGCTCGATTCGTCACCGAAGCATGCACCGGATGTGGTGTTTGTGCGAAGTTCTGCCCCATCGAAGTCCCAAACGAGTTCGACTGCGGTTTGGCGAATAGGAAGGCGATCTACATCCCGTTCCCGCAGGCGGTTCCCCAGCAATATACAATCGATCCGGAGCACTGTATTGGTTGCGGACTCTGCGTTGCCGTTTGCGAGAGAAATGCGATAGATTTCAACCAGCAGGATGAGATAATCGAAGTGGAAGTTGGAACAATAATAGTCGCAACGGGATTTGACATCTACGATGTAAGCAAGGTGAAGGAATACGGATACAAGCGCTATAAGAACGTGATTACATCTCTCGAATTCGAGAGACTGATAAACGCTTCAGGCCCGACTGAAGGAAAGATAATCAGACTTTCAGATGGAAAAACTCCAAAGAGAATAGCGTTCATCCAGTGTGTTGGAAGCAGGAGCGAGAAGCACAAGAGATACTGCTCGGGCATCTGTTGCATGTATACGCTGAAGCACGCTCAGCAGATAAAGGAGAAGATGCCAGATGCTGAGGTTTATGTCTTCTACATGGACATTAGAACGACTGGAAAGGGATACGAGGAGTTCTATGCAAGGGCGAGGGACATGGGTGTAAAGTTCATCAGGGGAAGGCCGAGCAGGATTGTAGAAGACAAAGATCATAATCTACACATCTTCGTCGAGAACACGATTACTGGTGAGCCCATGGAAGTGATAGTGGATATGGTCGTTTTGGCTCCAGCAATAGTGCCGAGAGCAGATTCGGAGAAGATTAGAAAGATTCTGAGCTTGGCGACGACGCCAGATGGGTTCTTCATGGAGGCTCATGCGAAGCTCAAGCCTTTGGATACCATGGTTTCTGGAGTATTCTTGGCTGGAGTTTGTCAAGGGCCGAAGGATATACCTACAAGTGTAGCTCAAGCCAGTGGAGCTGCAAGCAGAGCAGCAACACTCATGGCCAAGGGTGAGATCGACGTCGAGCCTATTACGGCATACATAGCAGATTCGGAACTCTGCTTCGGATGCGAACTATGCAAAGAGGTTTGTGACTTCAACGCGATAGGAATAGTTTACGGCTCCGCATACGTGAAGGAGCCTGTCTGCACTGGATGTGGAGCATGTGCTGCAGCTTGTCCAACCAAAGCGATCCAGATAAGAAACTTCACGGACAAGCAGATATTCGCCCAAATAGAGAACGCTTTCTTGCCAAACGAGGAGATAGAGCCAAAGATAATCGCATTCCTCTGCAACTGGTGCAGTTACGCCGGAGCCGATACCGCTGGCTTGGCGAGGATGCAGTATCCGCCAAACGTGAGAGCGATCAGAGTCATGTGCACTGCAAGGGTTGATCCGCTCTACATTCTGAAAGCCTTCGTCAGCGGAGCGGATGGAGTTCTCGTTGCAGGTTGTCATCTTGGTGATTGTCACTACCTCACCGGAAACTACAAGGCTAAGAGAAGGGTTGAGAAGATGTGGAAGATGCTTGAAGATTTGGGAATAGAGAAGGAGAGGTTAAGATTGGAGTGGATCTCTGCGCCAGAAGGAGAGAAGTTCGCGAGGGTGATTAGAGAGTTCGTTGAGGAGCTTAAGAGGCTCGGCCCGAGTCCGCTCAAGATTTATGAGGGTAAAGACATGAAGAAAATTGAAGTTGAGGCTGGTGAGAAGTTATGAAGCTAATACTGAAGAACGGGATAGTTTACGATCCTGCTAACGGAATAAATGGAGAAAAGATGGACATATGCATAAAAGATGGAAAGATAGTCGAGAAGGTCAGATTTGCAAAGGAGATCGACGTGAGCGGTAAGCTCGTGATGCCCGCTGGATTTGACATCCACAGCCACATAGCTGGAGGAAAGGTCAACGTCGGAAGGCTTTTCAGGCCTGAAGATAGCCTGAGAAGGCTAGTTGCAAGAAAGAACGGGCTGAGGAGTGGTAGTGGATATTCCGTTCCCTCAGTCCATCTGATAGGATACGATTACGCGAGGATGGGATATACAACGGTCATAACTCCGGCAATGCCTCCATTACTTGCGAGACACACTCATCATGAGCTTAACGAGATTCCCATGATAGACAAAGCTGCATTCCCGCTTTACGATGGAAACTGGTTCGTCATGAAATACATAAGCGAAGAGAAGTTTGATGAGCTTAAAGCTTACGTTGCATGGCTTCTCTGGGCTACGAAGGGATACTCCGTGAAGGTTGTGAATCCCGGTGGAACTGAAGCTTGGGGATGGAGGAAGAACGTCCACGATTTGGATGACGAAGTTCCATACTTCGGAGTTACGCCGAGAGAGATAATCACGAGTTTAGTCGATGCCTGCAACGATCTCAACCTTCCGCATTCCGTTCACCTCCACTGCAACTGCTTGGGAGAGCCGGGGAACTATGAGATCACAATAAAAACCCTTCAGCTCGTCAGACACAAGGATTTCGACGGAAGACAGTCGCTATATGTTACCCATCTTCAATTCCACAGCTATGGCGGAGACAGCTGGAAGACGTTCGAATCCAAAGCCGATGAAGTTGCGAAAGAGGTCAACAAGAACGACAACGTAATAATAGATACCGGAAACATTGTATTTGGCGATACAACGACAATGACTGCCGATGCTCCCATGGAATACGACCTTCATCTCCTAACCGGCTTAAAGTGGGTAAATAAGGATGTTGAGCTTGAAACCGCTCCGGGTGTGACACCATATATATATTCGCCAAAGGTGCTTGTAAATGCTGTTCAATGGGCTGTTGGAATAGAATTAGCACTGCTGATTAAGCCAGAGAAGGTCATATTAACGACGGACAGCCCGAACGGTGGAATATTCACGAACTATCCGAAGGTCATAGCGTGGCTGATGAGCAAAAAGGCTAGAGAGGACATGCTTGCTATAGTGCACAGATCTACCGAACACAGAACCGTATTGCCGACGATAGATAAGGAATACGACTTCTACGAGATCGCAATGATAACGAGGACGAATCCGGCGAAAGCGGCAGGAATGCCGAATAAGGGTCATTTGGGAGTTGGGGCGGATGCTGACATAGCAGTTTACGACATAAACCCGCTTGAGTTCAATCCTAAGGATTACGAGAAGCTTGAGAAGGCTTTGAGTAACGCATACTTAACGATAAAGGGAGGAGAGATACTCGTCAGGGAAGGTGAGATAGTTAAAGTAACGCACGGCCGAACGTTTTGGGTAGATGCGATGAGTAAAGTCGATAGGTCCCTGATCGAGAAGGATCTCGATTACTACTTCAAGAGATACTATTCCGTAAGCCTTTCGAATTATGTGATCGGAGAGAACGAATTAAGAAGGAGTGAGAGAGTATGCGTGAGCTGATTCTAAAGCTCAAAGAAAAGCCAGATCTCTGCTTGGAAGTTGAGGGAATTCTACCGAACGTTATTGTAGAGAAAGACGTTGGGGAGATAGAAAACCTTCCTATCCAATACGGAAATCGAAAGGTCAAGCTCTCAGAATTTTTCGACATCTCCGTTGAGAAATCTGAGACTCCGAGGGTTGTCTTTGAAGGAGATATGAGCAGGGTTAAGAGGATCGGCTGGAAGCTCGACGGAGGAGAGATAATCGTTAGAGGCAACGCGGGAATGTATCTGGGTGCTTTCATGAGTAACGGTAGAATAATAGTTGAGGGTGATGTTGGCCACTTCTCAGCATTAAACATGAGTGGAGGGGAGATGATAATCAAAGGAAATGCTGGAGATTATCTTTGCGCGAGTTATCGAGGAGATTGGAGAGGAATGAGTGGAGGAACGGTAATTGTAAAGGGAAACGTCGGCAAAGAATTAGGAAGCTACATGAGAGGAGGAAAGATCGTAGTAGAAGGAATTGCTGACGATTTTGCAGGGGTTAGTATGAAGGGCGGACTTATGGTTATAAACAAGGCAAAATCGAGGCCCGGTGCTGGAATGACGGCTGGAAGCATAGTAGTTAACGATGTTGATGAGCTTCTACCCGGATTCTTTGAAGAAGGTGAGGAGGAAAATCCAGAGATCGAAGGTGAGAAGTTCGAAGGCAGATTTAAGGTTTTCTCTGGGGATCACGCAGAGAGGAAGGCCAAGGGTAAGATTTATTTAAGAATTTAAATAAATTGCATGAATATTTTATTTTAAAAATATAATTTTATCAATGACTATACACGTAAACCATTATTATGGTGGCTATAAATGAGAAGGTTGTTGATTCTGTTGCTCGTTGCAGTTGCAATCGCTGGCTGTGCAACAACCGAACAACCCTCTGCTCCAACTGGACAAGGTGGAAAAGGGCCGGGTGGAGAAATGAGACAATGCATGGTAATTGAAGTGTCAACGTTCAGACGGTATGGGATGAAATCAAGAGCATAAAGGCTGGCACTCTGACAGAGCAAGAGAAAGAGGACATACTCCACACGAGAGAAGAGGAGAAACTTGCGAGGGATGTCTATCTAACGCTCTACAATAAATGGAAGCTAAGAATATTCCAGAACATAGCCAAGAGTGAGCAGACGCACATGGATGCCGTAATCCGGCTGAGGCCAAGGAAATTGGAGAGTTCTCGAATCCTAAGTTCAAGGATCTATACGACCAGCTCGTTGCAGAAGGTTTGAAGTCGGCATTGGATGCACTTAAGATTGGAGCGATGATCGAAGAGCTCGACATCGTGGATCTCCAGAAGTGCCTAAGCCATACGAACAAGAGCGATATAAGGCTGGTCTATGAAAACCTGATGAAGAAACCATCCAAGAGCTTTCGTGTCGAACGTCGAGAACATGGGGTGCTACGTATGAGCCGAAGTATCTAAGCAAAGAGGAGTTTGAGAAAAATAGTTAGTATGGAAAGAAGACCAGCAAAGTGATCACGTTCCATGCCTCCAATCGCTCAGATATTTGATCTGCTCCTCCGTTAGCTCATCGATCTTTATGCCCATCGTTTCAAGCTTGAGCCTTGCTACCTTCCTATCGAGCTCCTCTGGAAGCCTGTAAACCTTCTTTTCTAATTTTTCATGGTTTTCCGCTATGTATCGAATCGCTAAAGCCTGATCGGAGAAGCTCATGTCCATAACCTCTATGGGATGACCATCGCCTACGACTAAATTCACAAGCCTTCCTTCGGCTATCAGATAGATTCTCTTATCTCCCAAATCGTATTCTGTCACGTAATCCCTGATCTGCCTGACATTCTTGCTTAACTTCTCTAAATCTGGAATCGAGATTTCCACGTTGAAATGCCCTGCGTTGGCTAAAATCGCTCCGTCCTTCATAAGTTTGAAGTGCTCCTCCCTTATGACGTTTATGTTGCCAGTTGCAGTGATGAATATGTCCCCCACCTTGGCCGCTTCCTCCATCGGCATAACTCTGAATCCGTCCATAACAGCTTCGAGCGCTCTGATCTCATCGACCTCCGTAACTATTACGTTCGCTCCTAAACCCTTCGCTCTCATTGCTATTCCTCTTCCACACCAACCATATCCTGCTACAACGACGTTCTTTCCTGCTATCAGTATGTTCGTAGCTCTGAAGATTCCGTCCCAAGTCGATTGGCCTGTTCCGTATCTGTTGTCGAACAAGAACTTGGTATAAGCATCGTTCACAGCTATGACAGGAAACCTCAACACACCTTCCCTCTCCATCGCCCTGAGCCTTATGACACCAGTGGTGGTTTCTTCGCTCGCTCCCAATATATTGTCAGCCCAATCATTCCTTTCTCCATGAAGAAGGAAGATTAGATCGGCTCCATCGTCGACTATTATGTCCGGCTTGGAGTCTATAACTTTATTTAGAGCTTCATAGTATTCTTCTCTGCTCATTCCCCTTCTTGCGAAGCATTTGATTCCCATATCTCTCAAAGCCTCTGCAACGTCATCCTGCGTGCTTAAAGGGTTACAGCCCGTTATTGCAACTTCAGCTCCTCCAGCTACAAGTGTCTTGACGAGAACGGCCGTCTTAGCTTCGACATGCAAAGCCATCCCAATTCTGAATCCCTCAAGCGGTTTGTCTCTCTCGAATTCCTCTCTTATTCTTGCGAGAACCTTCATGTGCCTCTCAGCCCACTCGATCTTTCTGTATCCTCTCTCAATGTCAACCATATTCTGAAGAATTCTGGCAGTCTAAAAGAGTTTTCTAAACTGCAAGTCTCTTTCTATACCATATAAAGGCAGGAAGTGCAAAGTATCCGAATATGCCGTAGCTAAAGGTTCCGACTGCAAGAAACACTAATGTCATCAGAAATGCGAAAATAACCGCTATGATTGAAGCTACGAAGCCGTAAGATCTCTTCTTCACGATGAAACCCTTTAAGAACGTTACTGAAATTACTGCAAGGACGAAAGCGTTCATAAAAGATCTCTTCACTTCAAACCAAGCAAGAACACCGAAGATCACTGCGTAGATCAGATCAATCGTGCTATCACCTCCACGACGAAGGCTACGAAATATGCTACGGTGAAGCTGTAGATAACCGCAAAGATAGACCACTTCCAGCCCGCTTCAGCCTTTATAGTTGCGAGGGTTGCGATGCAGGGCATGTAGAGTAGAGAGAACACCATAAACGCCAAAGCCTGCGAAGTTGTCATGATCTGAGATATCGGCGTATTCAATATGCTGAGAGTTTCGACGACCACCTCCTTAGCAACAGCTCCCATTAGAATCGCTAAGACGAACTGCCAGTCCCATCCCATCGGAGCAAATATCGGCTGTAGCAACTTGCCGAGCGTTCCTGCATAGCTACTTTCGATGTTTGAAGTTGGGAAGTTCGTCAGAAACCATATAACGACGGACATTCCCAGAATTACAGTCCCAGCCTTCTGAAGGAAGTGCTTGGTTCTATTCCAAGTCAGAATCCAGACATCCCTCCAATTGGGGATCCTGTAAGGTGGAAGTTCGATTATATATTCTGCCTCTCCCCTCAACAACACCTTTCGGAAGATTAGAGCTGAAATCAACGCAATCGCAACTCCAAAAGCATATAGACTCATTATAACGATCGTCTTAGCGTTTGGAAAGAACAGACCAGCGAAGAGAACGTATATCGGAAGTCTTGCACTGCAGGAGATGAACGGGTTGACGAGCAACGTCGCAATCCTTACCCTGTCGTCTTCTATCGACCTCGTAGCCATCACAGCCGGAACATTGCAACCGAAACCCATAATGAGCGGAATCACCGATCTTCCAGTTAGGCCAAAGGTCGTCATGATCTTGTCCATTAGATAGACCGCTCTTGGCATATATCCACTCAACTCAAGCAGAGATAGGGCTACGAACAGAAAAGCGATGTTTGGAAGGAAGACCAAGACGCTTCCGACACCTTTTATCACACCGTCCCCGATCAGCGAAAAAACGATTCCGTTCAAGCTCGACACATACTCAGCCAAGACTGAGAATGCGGAATCGATCAGATCTGTAAGAGGGGTAGCGACTGTGAATGTGAACGTAAACATCATCCACATGAAGGCGATGAAAATGGGAATTCCCAAGTGCTTATCCATGAATACATCATCGAGAATCTCTGTTAGATCTATCCTCCTTTCTTCCACCCTTACTACCTTCTTAGCTATCTTTTCAGCCGTCTTGATGATGTTCCCTTCGATCTCTACCCTTGGAACCTTTCCGCCCCTAAGGATTTCCCTCTTCAGCTCTTCTATCCCTATCCCCTTTACTGCAACCGTCTTAATGACTGGAATTCCCAAAATTTTGGATAATCTTTCGGCATCAATTCTAATTCCCCTCTTTTCAGCTTCATCGATCATGTTCAGAACCAAAATCATTGGAATTTTAAAATCGACAAGCTGAAGAGTGAGATAGAGGTTCCTCTCCAAATTCGATGCATTTACAATGTTCAAAATGAGATCTGGTCTCTCTTTAGTCAGGAAATCTTTTGCAACCTTCTCATCCAAGCTGTGTGCTTCCAAGCTGTATATTCCGGGTAGATCAACGAATAAAATTTCCTTACCGTCGATCTTAGCTTTTCCCTCCTTCTTCTCCACCGTAGTTCCGGGAAAGTTACCTACCTCAAAGTTTCCGCCGGTTAAAGCGTTTAGCAAAGCCGTTTTTCCTACGTTGGGATTTCCAATCATTGCGATTTTCATTTAACATAGCGAAAAGGCCTTAGATTATTAAACCTTTGCATCCTTTAGGTTTTTAAGAAAATAGCCTAAAATCTTAAATATTTAAGATTTTTATTAAATTAATGCTGAACTGAAACTTTCATTCTCTCACAAGGATGAACGCCAGTTTCACAGAAATCCTTAAAGTGTTTGAGCCATTTTGGATCGAACGGACACTCTTCAACGAATCTCACGAAGTTCTTGAGCTGTTTGACCGTTTCAGGGTGAAGAACATGTTCTATAGTGCAAGCATCCTCCTCAGCAATATCCTTCGGAACTCCGAGCATCACCAAAAACCTAACCAAGATCTCCCTTCTCTCCCTAACGCTCTTTGCAATCTCTTTCCCTTTTTCCGTAAGTGCCACGTAGAGCCTCTTTTTATGAACGACATAGCCCTCCCTTGCGAGCCTTTCGAGCATCTCTGAAACCGTAGCAGGTTTAACACCTAACCTCTCTGCGATCTCCTTAACCCTCGTAAAACCCCTCTTACTGCTAAGCTCGTAGATCGCCTCTAAATAGTCTTCAGTTCTTCTGCTTAGCATGAACGATCACCTTCATAGCCAAACCCCTACCAACGACGAACTTTGAACCGTTTATAGAGATCAGAATCGCTCCGCCCCTATTCCCCAAAACCTTGACTTTCTTGCCGGGAACTATTCCTAAAGCTAAGAGTTTAGATACAGCTCCTCTTCCGCCGATGATATCAACTACAACACCTTCATCACCCTCTCTGAGCATAATTAGGGGAACTTTAGAATTTAGGCTCATCGAAATTAGGATATCCTAAATATACTTAAGCTTTTCGGTTTACCTAAATGACGTTAGCAACACCTTTGTTATTTGACTCGATGAAAAGAGGATCGAAAGACAGTAATTAATGGAGTAAATCAGAGCCAAATGTAACAACTAATAATAAAAATAAAAATTACTCAATCTTAATTACCTTCTTCTTAGCCTTCTCGGTCTTCGGTAGAACTATTTCAAGGACTCCATTGTTGTATGTAGCCTTTATCTTGTCAACGTCGACTTCCACTGGTATCGCTATCTTCCTGTAAACCTCTCCGAACCTCCTCTCCCTTCTTATGTAATTCTCAGTCTTTTCCTCCTTTTCTTCCTTTCTGACGGCTTTGATAACTAAATCTCCGTCCTCGACCCAGATCTCTATGTCTTCCTTGTTGAATCCCGGCAGATCGGCGATTATCTTTAAGTTATCTCCCTCGTCAATCACATCTACTGGGAATGTCTCTACAGCTATGGTTCTTGGACCAATTCTCTCAAACTCCTCAAAAAGTCTGTTCAACCTCTCCTGCATTCTCTTAATCTCCTCGAACGGATCGAATATCATTTTCCATCACCTCCCTAACCTCATTTTCTTTACTAAATTTCCTTAACTTAAAGTTAGCATAACCAGTATATAAAATTTTTGTAATATTTTATTTTTATATATAAATTTTTAATACCCAATACTTGCAAAACCTTTAAAAATCATGCAAATAGATATAAATCTGAGCCGGGGTTGCCGAGTGGTAAGGCGACGGCCTGCTAAGCCGTTGGGCGTGTGCCCGCGTGGGTTCGAATCCCACCCCCGGCGCTCCATGGTGTTTATCCCTTCTTTTATTTGTAGTCCAACAAGAACTCAACCGAAAAATTCTCCACGAATTCGATAAGATTCCTACCCAACAGGTCGAGAGCGAATCTTCACGGCTGCCAAAAAGTTCAAAATATTTTAGGACTAACCTAACATACGATGTTCGATCTTGAGGAAATAAAGAGAAGACGTAAGAGACTGGGCTTAACTCAAAAAGAGTTGGCCAAACTTGTAGGCGTTAGCCAGCCGCTCATTGCGAGGATTGAATCCGGATCCATCGATCCGAAGCTTTCACTCGTTAAGAGGATCCTCGAAGTTTTGGACGAGCTTGAGGGGAAGAAGATAACGGCTAAGGATGTTATGAACTCTCCCGTAATCTATGCCACTCCAGAAACTCCGCTTGAGGAAATCATGGAGATAATGATGGAAAAAGGAATTTCTCAGATGCCAGTTTTGGAATCGGGTAAAGTTGCGGGTAGCATTACCGAAAGCTCGATTATAAGGGCGATACTTTCTAAGGGTAAGGCAAACAGACTAAAAGCAAAGGACTGCATGGAGAAGCCCTTTCCGATGGTCGATCCATCTGAGAGTGTTGATATGATTTCCAAGCTGTTGCTTGAAAATCCGGCAGTTTTGGTCGTTGAAAGTGGAAATTTGATCGGGATAATTACGAAACAAGATGTTATGAGGATTCTGAAATGAGTTCGTCGAGCGTTAGAATAGATATCAAGTTCTGAATTTCTGCACCCCTGTTTACAACGCTTAAGATCGCCTTCACAATGCCACCTCTCTTCTCAACTCTCTCAACGACGGATAGAGCAGATCTGCCCGTTGTTGTTACATCCTCAACCACCACAAACCTCTCTCCGGGTTCGATTACTCCAATGCAGTCGTCTTCGATTCCGTAGTCTTTTTTCTGCTTTCTGAAGATCACAAGCGGTTTATTCAGCCTTAACGATAATGCAACAGCCAAAGGAACTCCTCCAAGCTCTATGCATGCTATTTTGTCGAAATCGACGTTTTTTACTCTTTCGGCCATAAGCTCCGTTATGAGCTTGAGAACGTCTGGATACGTGCACGCGTGCTTGATGTCGATGTAAACGTTACTTCTCTGCCCAGATGATAGAACGAATTCCCCGAACTTGAGTGCTCCCACTTCCTTAAGCCTCCTGATCAACTCTTCTTTCACCATGGAACCTCCTTCAGTTTTAGGACGTAAGCCACTACGTTTACGGCTAAGTGTAGCAGTGGTGTTATAACGATTCCGATGAGGATTATCTTTGGGGTAAATAGAGACCCAAAGGCTGGTGATTGACTTGCGAACGCATATGCAACGAGCAAAAACGTCAGCTGATCCAAGATAGGGAAGCATTTACCCCTCTCAACCCCGAACCTCCTTTTTATGAAACTGCCCAAAGAATCTCCGGCCATCGCTCCGAAGGCTAATAGAAAGACCAGCTGGAGAAACTGATGGTATTGGAGCTTGGAATAGATTTGAAATCCAAGTATCCTTTCGATTAAAAGCTGAAGGTGTGCGACGAGTATTCCACCCAAAACCCCAGCCACGAATCCTCTTATCGTCTTTCCATCACCCAAAATCCTCTTTCCATCGATAAAGTTTTTTCCGAAGTCCAAAGGGGTTCCACCGCCGAATACTACTGCGAAGTTGTTTGGCGTGTAGGCTGGTAGAAGCAACCAGATCGTCTTTGCAATATCAAACATAAAATGTTGGAGATTGGAGTGTGATATAAAAGTTACACAAGCCCATACGACTCCTCAACATCCTCAAACTTGGGAATACATATACCGCCGTTACCTACCCAGTATTTACAGCTCCAGAAATTGCATTCCATCCTACTTATGTTCCTCAATCTTTTTTGACAAAACATAATTCCGTTTATGATCACTATATTTTTAAGTTTTTCTTTTTTTATGTGATCTCTCGCCTGAACTTTTGGAGAATTCCGAATTGAGGATGGTTCAAACGACCGACACAGATTATTATAGAACGATTTTTCTAAATCCATACTTTCAGATTTAAATGCTGGTTGTGGGAAGTTTCGAAAAACGCCAATGTAGTAAAAGTTAATATACTTCAGTTTCAAAAGCCAATGGAGGTGTAATTATGGAAGATGAGGTTAAGCTTCCTTACAAGACACGCTCACTCTGTCCGGAATGTCTAAAGGTTTTAGAAGCTGAAGTTTATGAGGAAAACGGTAAGGTCATGATCCGCAAGACTTGTCCGGAGCACGGTGAGTTCGTTGACGTTTATTGGGGAGATGTCAAGCTTTTTAAGAAGGCTTCTCGTTTCAGACATGACGGCTTGGGTATCTGGACTCCTATAACCAAGAATGAGAACGGTTGCCCCTTCTCATGCGGTTTATGCAACTTGCACAAAAGTCACACTGCTCTATTAAATATTGTTTTGACTAATAGATGTGATTTAGCATGTTGGTACTGCTTCTTCTACGCTAAAAGAGCCGGTTACGTGTATGAACCGACTCTTGATCAAATAGTTCAGATGGTTAGAACCGCTAAGAACATGAAACCAGTCGGATGCAATGCGGTGCAACTTACTGGCGGAGAGCCAACGCTCAGAGATGATCTAATAGACATAATAAAGGCTATCAAGGCTGAGGGAATAGATCATGTCCAGCTGAACACGAATGGTATTAGGCTTGCCCTTCAGAAGGATTTCGCTCTGGAGGTTAGGAAAGCTGGAGTAAACACAGTATATCTGTCGTTTGATGGTGTAGATGAAAAGACAAATCCGAAGAACATAAAGGAGGTTCCGGCGATATTGGAAAACTGTAGGAGAGCTGAACTTGGTCTTGTTTTGGTTCCCACTGTAATAAAGACGGTAAACGATCACCAGCTTGGAGACATAATTAGATTTGCTGCTGACAACATAGATATAATTAGGGGTGTGAACATCCAGCCTGTCAGCTTGGTTGGAAGTATGCCGAGAAAGGAGCGTGAAAAATATAGGATAACTATTCCAGATGTGATAAAGAGGATTGAAGAGCAGACTAACGGTGAGATTTCAAGAGAGGATTTCTATCCCGTCCCAAGTGTGACGCCGATCTCCCACTTCGTAGAAGCACTGACTGGGAAGCCACAGTATGAGTTTACCTGCCACTTCGCATGTGGAATGGCGACATACGTTTTCAAGGAGGGTGGAAAGCTCATCCCGATTACGAGGTTTGTCGATGTTGAGGCATTCTTTGAATATTTGGACGAGAAAGCCGAAGAGCTGAAGAGCAGCAAAATAAAGAGTCTTAGAGCTTTGAAAAGTATTCTCGACTTGAGGAAATTCGTAGATTCGAAGAATGCTCCGAAGAGTCTTGATGTGAGCAGGATATTGTTCGACGTTTTGGTTAAGCATGACTACACAGCCCTCGGAGAGTTCCACGCGAGAACTCTGTTTATCGGAATGATGCACTTCCAAGATCTCTACAACTACGATATCGAGAGAGTCAAGAGATGCGTGATCCACTACGGAACGCCGGATGGAAGGATAATTCCATTCTGTGCTTTCAATGTCCTGCCCGAAATATATAGGGACAAGATTCACGAGCAGTTTGGAATTCCGATTGAGGAATGGGAGAAAAAGACCGGCAGGAAGCTCAAGAACGATATTTATAGGGTTGTCAGAAGGCCTAAGGATTAAAAATTTATTTTAGGCCCTCTTTTGGGCCAAAAGCTCGTTTGCCAAGATGTAAACTGCCATATCTACCTCATCTTTAAGCTCGATGTTCTCTATCCTTTCCCCGTTCGAAGCTTTGAGAATTATTTCACCCCTCTTGCTGTATCTCTCAACCTCAGGCAGTTCTGATTTCACTCCGTAATACATCCTCATAATCACGGATTTTATCAGCTTTGCGTCACCTTTCAGATCTCCCTTCCCCAACTGCTCAGCCTTATCAAAGCAGTGCATGAAGTTTATCGCTGTGATTCCGTAATTTCTGAATATCATGAAGCCCAAAGCACCAGCTTTGAGATAGAACTCTGCAGCCTTTGCATCTCCCTTGCTCTCCAAGCCCCTCGCCAAGTTCATGTAGAAAGTAGCTTTCACATCCGGCGGAATTACATCCCAATACTCCTTGATAGCTTCGAGCACATCCATGGCGCTATCGACATTTCCGGTGTTCATGTATAAAGAGCTCAGGTTGTTCAGAGCGGTTACCAAGTTTCCAAGCATGTCTGGATCGTCCTTAGAAAGGTCACCGAACAACCTTATCGCCTCCTTGTAAAACTTTTCGGCTTTCTCCGAATCTCCCTTCCTGCTGTATAGGTATCCCAAATTGTTTACAATCATCGCAACGTTTGTCATCCTGCTACTGTCTTCCTTAGATTTCTTCAACTCGATTCTCAAAGCGTCGTGGAAACACTTTTCAGCATTATCGTAGTCCTCCTTAGCCATGTAGAGATCTCCAAGCGAGATCAAAATTGGAATCATACCATCCTCATCTTCCATTTCCATCATAACTTTCAGACATTCTGTGTATGTGTTCTCAGCCTTTCCGAGTTCTCCCTTCGCGAAGTAGAGATTACCCAAGTTGCTCAAAACACCCGCAACGAACCTGCGGTAACTTGGGTCCTCTTTAGCTTTTTTAGCGTAGTAGTTCAGAACAGTCTTGTAGTAAGCTTCTGCTTCTTCATACTTCTTGATAAGAAGATAAAGGTTGCCTAAAGTCCCTAAAACTCTGCACTTCGTGTCGTTGTCATCTATTCTACTAACGAGCTTCTCTCCAACTTCGAGTAGCGTATCTACGCATGAGTGTCTTCCGTAGAGTTTATTTGCAGTTTCTATAAACAGATTTAAAGCTCTATCGGTCTCTCCAGCTTTTAGACAGTGATATGCCAAATACGCTCGATTATCCAAGCTTTCGGTGAGCTTCTCGTAATATTTAATCGCAAGCCTGTGATAGTCTTCTTTTTCAAAATCTTCGAGGATTTCTTTGGCGGTCTTACTGAGCCTAAATGTGAAGTTAGAATCCTCAAGAATTCCAAGCGATAGTAACTCGTCGATCAGCGCCGGATAGTCTTCAAACTTTTCCGAATATATCTCCTCAGCGACATCCTTCACGATATCGCCGTTTAAAACTGCAAGATGCTTCGCAAGCTCGAAAGCTTCCTCGCTTAAGGCGAGTTCGAGTATCTTTCTCAGGCTCTCTCTCAGCTTCGGCTCTACCTTAAGCAATTCCTCTACGTCTCCTCCCTCCTCTTCAAGCTTCTTGAACATCTCGTTTGCCTCATTTGAAATCTCATCGATCTCTTCGACAAGTTTCCTTATCTCTTCGCTGTCCTTCTTCTCCAAAATCGACTTAGCAAAATCCACAAACTCACCAAACATCCTATCACACCCTAAATACTATGCCCGCATAACCAACGACTTGGCTTTTATCCGCCACATCACCACTCGTGGAGTAATCTACAAGCTCCGCATAGGC
Source organism: Archaeoglobaceae archaeon (assembly GCA_027064525.1). GTDB lineage: Archaea > Halobacteriota > Archaeoglobi > Archaeoglobales > Archaeoglobaceae > WAKM01. The sequence goes on along the minus strand of JAMOPJ010000027.1, from coordinate 14,342 downwards.
ATTGTAATGCTTGGCATAGAGCATAGCTACGGCGATTGCTCCGTAACCGCATACACTCGCCTGCAGATCGTATATCGTCTTGTAATACTTCGAGACATCCATGCTGAGAATCGCTCTGATCACGATCTCATCCAACCTCCTGCACTCCTCATCCGGCAGATAGTGGTGCATGTCCGATGATGCTATTACGACGATATCCTTTCCTGTCTCCTCTTTTGCGATTATTATCTCTTCGGCAACCTCTCTGGCAACTTCCTCATCCTGCAAACCCAGACAGATCGGGACGATCTTGAAATCCCTACCCCGATTGATGAACTGAAGGAAAGGGACTTGAACTTCCAAAGAGTGTTCGTATCTATGCGCTATCTCGTCCAAATCGATTATTCTCTTCGGTAGAGCATCGACGAACTCCCTATCTACCTCAACCTCTCCCAAAGGCGTTAGCCAAGTGTCGGTTGAGACAGCCACAGCCGAACCGTAGCCAGTATGATTGGGGCCAACTATCACGTATGTCTCAACCTGAGGGATAAGAGAATAAACTCTTCCAGCTGTTCTACCGGAATACATGTAACCAGCATGAGGAGCGACGCAGGCGATTACTGAAGGATCAGGATTCGGATGAACGAACTCGTTGAGCATTGCAAGTAGTGAGTCGGGATTCGACGGATAAAACGAACCTGCCACTACCGGATGTCTCATAGTTGGCTATTTGGCCATGTCATACTTAAGCATGTCGCTTATCTATTTATACTCAGCCGCAAAACGGATTCCGTGGCGGTGCTGATATTCAGCGGTGGATTGGATTCCACAACCTTACTCTGGTTTCTCGCCAAGAAAGCAGAGAAAATTCACGCTTTGACTTTCAACTACGGACAGAGGCACGCAAAGGAGATAGAGCATGCGAAGAAAATAGTGGATCTCGCCAGAGATGAAGGGATGGAAGTAGAACACATGATCGTGGACATATCCTCAATCAGAGATCTAATAGCGGTAGGAGCTTTGGCCGGCGATGAAGAGGTGCCCAAAGCGCACTACGAGGATGAAGCTCAGAGAGTAACGATTGTTCCAAATAGAAACATGATCTTCCTTTCTATAGCCGTTGGATACGCGATCAAAGTAGGGGATAATGCAGTCTATTATTCGGCCCACAGAGGAGATTACGCGAACTATCCGGATTGCAGAAAGGAGTTCGTAAAGGCCATGGATACGGCGGTCTATTTGGCGAACATCTTTACGCCCGTCGAAATCAAAGCCCCTTTCATAGACATGAACAAAGTTGAGATAATTAAGTTAGGTTTGAAGTTGGGAGCTCCATATCACCTCACTTGGACTTGCTACGAAGGTAAGGAGAGACCTTGCCTGAGCTGCGGTGCCTGCATTGAAAGGACGGAAGCCTTCCTTAAGAACGGAGTTAAAGATCCCGCTTTGAGCGATAAAGAATGGGAAAAGGCAGTTGAGATTTACAAGAGAACATGCAAGCGGAGATAAGCGAGATCTTCGAGTCAATACAGGGAGAGGGGATTTTGGTTGGAGTCAGACAGGTGTTCGTTCGCTTCGCGAGATGCAACTTGGCGTGCACATACTGCGATACACACAAGAATTCGAAGTTCTGCAGGGATTACGTCTCAAATCGAACGCTTAGAAATCCAATCTCAGCAGAATACGTGTCGAACGTGATAAAATCCGTCAAAGTTCACTCGATAAGTTTTACTGGGGGTGAACCGTTGCTCTACGCAGATTTTATAAAGAATGTCGAGAAAGTCAAACCTTTTTACTTGGAGACGAACATGACATTGCCGGATGAGGCCAAAAAGATAAAAAACGTCGTTGATTTCGTCGCCGGAGATCTCAAAATTAGAGAGGCTCTGCCGAACTGCGACTACGATGAGATTGTCGAGAGAACTATTAGGAGCTTCAAAATCCTGAGGAATAGAAGGGGAAGGTTGACATTCTGTAAGATCGTTCTGCCAGATAAGTTCGAGCTCGATGAAGTTGTAAGTAATGCGGAATCGATCAAAGACTACGTTGAGTGCTTCGTTTTGCAACCCGTCTTCGGGCATAAAAATATTAAAATCCTCATGGATCTTCAGAAAAGGCTCATGGATATCAAGGAAACGAGAATAATCCCACAGGTTCACAAGTATCTGGGGGTGAGATGATCAGGATGATCGTAGGAGTTTCCGAGAGCTTCGATTCGGCCCACTTCCTCCCGAATCATCCGAAATGCGGAAAGGTGCACGGGCATACCTACAAGGTCGAAGTAGAGGTTGAAGGGGAGCTTAAAGATGGCATGGTGATAGACTTCGAAGATCTAAAAGCTCTGCTTAAGGAGATCGTCGCCAAATACGATCACAGGTTGATAAACGACTTGATAGAGAATCCGACTTGCGAAAACATCTGCTTAGCAATATTCAATGAGATCAGAGATAGGCTGAGAAATTTGAAGGTTGTTAGGGTTAAAGTTTATGAGAATCCGGACAAGTGGGCTGAGATCAGAACTTAAACGTCCGCAATCCTTTTTATAATTTCATCTGTCAGCTTTAGGCCGTAATTCTCCAAAAACCTGAAAGATTCTCTGCTTAATTCGGCCGAAAATCTGTAGCTTTTGAAAGATTTAAGGACGAGCCTCTCGTCGAACCCCATCTTCTCCGCAATCAGTTTGGAAGCTTTACGTTTGTCGAATCCCTTAGCATATTCTTCCAACCTCTCGATAAACTTATCAAGCAATTTCCTCTGTGCTTCGTAGAATTGAACGTTCGAAGCGAGCGAACAGCAAGGGTAGTCTCCTATAACCTCTCTAAACTCCATGTGCTCAAAATCCTTCTTGAGCATAGTAAAGTATGGCTCCCAGATCGCCATAGCATCGAATTCACATTCTCCAAAGCGTTCTATCATGGATTCCGGGGATGATAAATATCTAAACGATGCTTTGGATATGTCGAAACTGAATCTTTCCAAAAAAAGCTTCAGATTGCTCTCCATCGCCGAAAGTTCTGAAGTTGCAAACTTTTTGCATTCTTTAAGCTTTCTCTTCATCAAAACACCACTTCCGTTAAATGCAACTACGCAGTGAATCCTTATCGATCTTAGCGTTAATGCAAACATCGTTTGGGTTACGAAGGGGGAGACTCCAACGTCCAAAGCTCCAAACGCCAACGACTTCGTCAGTTCGAGTGCACTATCGAATACTTTAACGATTGCACCTACATCCTCACACGCAAGGAGAACATGGGGATATTCCGAAGCCCTCAACACTCCAACCCTTATTAGACCCTCCACTGGCTTGGGCGAGAATTCGGAAAGCCAGACCCTCATCGACTTTCCAGCTATCCTTTCCCTAACAACGATACCTTTGTCTTCGAGCCTCTGAATTATCTCCGAGACTGTCGATTTCGACAGCCTAAGGTTTTTTGGAATCTCGCTCTGCAGAGCCCCTTCTTCCCCTCTTTCTCTTAGAAACTTCAGTATCTTCTCTTCGGCATTCAAAGCTCAAACGACCTCCTCGTAACCCTAAGTTCACCTTCCTTTAGCTCGAAGAGTTCGACATCCAAATTATTTCTTTCGACATTCAAAACCATGAAAGATGGGATCAAAGATGCCCTTCCACCACTCCAAACGCCCGTTGCCGATCCGGGATTCAGCAGTAGAACATCCTCAAAGTATATGTCCGCTGAATGTGTATGCCCGTGAATCAGAACGTCAACTCCCAATTCGAACGCAATCTCCCTAAGCTGAGAAACATCTCCCCTCGGATAAACTTGGTGACCGTGGATTATCCCAAATCTTAGATTTTCGACCTTAAGCGTCTGTTGCTCCGGAAAAGGTAGATGATCCATGTTGCCCGAAACAACAACGACCCGATCGCTCAATTTTTTGAGATAATCCAGCACCTTTCTATCGGTCAGATCTCCGGTGCACATGATGAAATCGAAACGCTTTGAGAAGAGGAAATCGTCGATCTTCTTCGGCAACCACTTCGCTCTGTTGGGTATGTGGGTGTCACCTATTACGAGCACCTTCATATCATAAACTCACCTTTACGTTATGTTAGATTTGCTCTAAAGACCGCCCTTAACCTCGATCACATCCAACTTGGTAACCTTCGCTGGAACGCCTAAGGCTTCGCTCAAGCTTGGCCTCGTTCTCCCTTCATCCCCACTAACTAGTTCTTTGATGTAAAGTCCGCTGTCCGCTTCGATCTTGAGAACGGCAACCTTTCCTCTATGCAAAAGAATTTCTATGTTGTAAGTCCTCTTCTTCCTGAGCAGATCGGCCCTGCGATGCAGAACCCTCTTGGGAGTTCTCTGCTCGATTATCGTGTTGCTTATCGCTCTAACGGCTTTTTCAAGCTCCTTTCTGCTGACCTCTCTTTCAAACTCAACTTTAGCCCTGTAAACCTTTCTGAAGCCAGCAGACTTGAGGAACTCCACATCCTTTGGTTTTGCAAATTTGAGATCTAATATAACGACCTTTCCCTTCGTTTTCTTGTTCACGAACTCTTCAACTTCCTTCAGATCTACGAACCTCTTCTTTGGATTCTGAATTTCAATTATGAACGGTCTTCCGCTCCCCAGCATCCTTGCATCAACATCCTCCCTACCGGATCCATGTAGGATGTAACCGGTCCCCCTGAATATCTCAAGCATAGCTTCGCCTATCAGCTCCTCTACGGAAGTGGGATATTTCTTGCCAGACCAGTTGCATACCTCGCATCCCTTTCCGTCACATCTTGTGCAGAGCCATCTCGTTTGAGAGATTCCTCTAACCCTCTTCTTGTATCTTCCGTAGATGTAGAGCGGTCTGATCTGGATTTCGAAGCTTGGATTTTCCAAATCGTAGATTATCGTAATATCTGGATCCCGATGGGTTGGCTTCGCGTTGAGCTTTTCCGCAAGCTTTCTGCTCAGTTCTCTGTTAAATTGAACCTTCAGACTCTTACCGTTTAAGCCGATTAGTTCGTTGAGATAATCCTCTAAAGCCTTCAGACTTCCGTAAATCCTACTTCCAACTGAGAAAGTTTCGAATTCGTATTCCTTCAGTTTTTCGGCTATCTCATCGGAGATCTCATCTATCTTCCAGAGTAATCCCGAGCAGATCATACAGCTTTCGGGCCTGACCAACTCACAGTAGATCCTGAGCCTTCTATGGCATTTCGTGCATAGCTTGAGCATCTTCAGAATTTTTGAATCTATTGTTGTTATTATTTACTCTTGCCCGATTCGCTCGTTATCTTTCAACTCTCTATTGCGACCGCTTGAACCTAATTACTGCATAGATAACTCCAACCGTTATAAAAGGTAAAAGAAACAGAAGTGAGCTGTTAAGACAGATACCGTAAATTCCAAGTAAATATATTCCAAAAGTAAACACTATAGCAGTAAAGAGAAAAATTTGGAATACCGTAACGATACTTTCGATCATCTTATAGTTCAACGCCTTGAACTTCAGAAGCATCATGCCAACTGTTATCATCGCCATTGCGCCGATCAAATTTACCTCCGGTATCAGCGGCCAAAAAGGTGCTGCTATAATGAGATCAACGAATACACTGAATGTAGTTTCATAGCCTTTGATAAATGCATAGAGACGCTCAAAAATTACATAACTAATTCCAATAAAAATATAGGAAAAAGAAAAAATTTTGACAAATTCTATAACTTTAGTTTTCATAACCAAAACCCTCAGCAGTAACTCCTATGCCACCAGTTAACGGTCCCCACCACCATGCTGGCCACCGGTATGCTAAAATTTCAGGGTTTGGTTCAGGTGTTTGATATTGATATGTCCATTTAGCTCCACTCTGAACTGGCCAAGCTTCATATCTAAATGGTCCCCAATCACATCCATATGCGGATACCACTTTCGCAAAGTCGTCTCCGTAAGAATAGGTAGCATATCTTGGAACTACATGGAATCCTTGGGACAGAAGATATTCCTTTATCTCATCTTTTGTATCTCTATAAATCCCAGAACTCTCCCTCGGTGGGCAAGGATGTGGGTTGTCATATCCCCCACCGCAAGCCTCACCCCATGACAGACTCGTATACTTAAATGATGGGCCAAATAAGGCATCTATTTCTCTAATGGTTTCTTCAGACACTTTTTCGTAAGTCTTTACTTCGTAAATCATTTTGTTTATGACTTTTTCAGCTTTTAGCCCGAAATAGATAACTCTGGGCGGTAAACCATCTTCAATGGCTGATTTGATATCGAAGTGAATGCTGTTATTTCTATCGATTTTCATGTATCTATTTAGCTTATCCAATTTGATAACTCCCGGTGGATTACCGATAGATCTTGTATGTAGCTTACAAGTTTCTTCCGCCGCTGCAGCATCCAGCGCTATACCAAGCATAACTAACACCAGTAATGCTAAAATTACCTTCATTTTTACCTCTTCACATTTTTACCCATCTTTGCTTTCTATATAAAAATCTTTCTTAATCAATGAGATCAATGTTGATCTTTAAATTCAAAATTGATCAAACTGATCAATACCTGAGCTGTTCCGACACTTGCACATAGTAATCAAAAAGTCCCAAAGCCCATTCAACTGCCGATTTCTCATAGCTCCATAAGACCTGATTTCCCCTATATCTTCCATCTCTTCCAAATAAAGCAAGTGTAAGAAATCGATTGGTAACTGTGAAGGATAACCCAACGATCTCTCTACAGATAAATACTTTACAGTTTCTACAACACTCAAAGAACTCCTCCGCAATTTTCTCTCCATACTCTTCAATCACATGTCTCAAAACATCTTCAGTTAAAACTAGCGAAATTATTTTTCCATGCCTTGCAAGTTTAACGTAAAGTTTGGGCCAATTTGGGTGATATACCGGGGAAACACCTTTTATCCACTTGACTTCCGGTTTCAATAGCTCTCTTTCATACTTTCTTTCGATTACATCAATATCCCCCGGATGAATCCGAAGTACTTCGTAATCTTTGATCTTCCACAGCTTCAATCGAAATTCTTCAGGAATTTTGTCGATTGCCGCTCCGTTCCAGAATTCCTCATCTTTGTTCAATATATCTAACAACATACCAAATTTAAAAAATTCTTCTGCAATTAAATATCCTTTTTCAGTTAAGCTCCAACATCTCTCTTTATAAGTTAGGCCCATACCTTCCATTTTTTTTAACTCACGGGCTAATACCTCCTTTTTAGCCGATACATTTTTCCCTAATTCTTTAAGAGTTTTTGGGCCGTTTTTGAGCTGAAATAAAATTTGTCTTCTCACTTGAGATCTACACAGGAATTTAAGTAGATCCATGTTAGCATTTTGCAATGACCTTTATAGCATTTACGTTTTATTTTTATTTATATTTTCTAATTGGTGGTGTTGCAATACTGTTGATGGTATTATTTAAATCACACACAATGTGGAGTCACGACCTTCTAATTTAAATATTTAAAAGGTATGCTGCCTAGTGATCGGCTGAAACAATAACGGTCATCTTTAATCCATAATCTTAACATTTATATTCTTAGACATTCGACGAGTTCGGGCATGAGAGTGGTTATGAAATTCGGTGGCGTGAGTGTGAAAGATGGAAAGAACATTCTTCATTGTGCGAATTTGGTTAAGAGGTATGCGAAAGATAATGAGATCGTTGTCGTCGTTTCTGCAATGTCTGGTGTTACCGATTCACTCGTCAATGCCGCTTACAAATGTTGTTACGAACGCTCATTGGGTTTCATCAAATCGTTCATAGCCGATTTAGCCAAGAGACACTACGAGGCTGTAGAGGTGGCGGTTAAAAACAGAAATATTAAGCCTAAGGTTTTATCTACGATAGATAACCTCATCGATGAACTTGAGAAGGTTCTTACGGGCATAAGCTATTTGGGCGAGCTGACGAAGAGAAGTGAAGATTACATTCTCTCCTTCGGCGAGCGTTTGCTCGCTCCTATCTTTTCGGCTTCTCTGCTTTCAATAGGTGTCGATTCCGTCGCATTAACCGGAGGAGATGCGGGGATAATTACGGATAACAACTTCGGAAGGGCTAAGCCTTTGCCAGAATCCTACGAGATCATAAAGAACAGACTAGAACCCCTCATAGCGATAAAGAGGACTGTTCCAGTTGTGACTGGCTTTATAGGAGTAACTGAGGATGGTGTGATCACTACACTGGGTAGGGGCGGTAGCGATCTTACGGCAACGCTGATAGCAGCAGCTCTCGATGCCGATGAGGTTTGGCTCTGGAAGGAAGTGGATGGAGTCATGACTACAGACCCAAAGATAGTGCCGGAGGCGAGAGTCATTCCTGAAATCTCGTATCAAGAGGCCATGGAGCTGTCGCATTTCGGTGCCAAGATTTTGCATCCTCGTGCTTTGGAACCTGTAATGGCGAAGAAGATTCCAGTGAGAATAAAGAATACGTTCAACCCAGATGCGGATGGCACTGTAATTAAGGAGGAGACAAAATCGACGAAAGACATAGTCAAGGCAATAAGCTTGGTTGAGAAGGCTGGAATAATAAACATCAGCGGGGCTGGATTCGATTTTGCCGAGATAATGTCCGAAGTATTCAGGAGGCTCGCAAAGGCCAAGGTTAACGTGATAATGGTAGCCCAAAGCTCTTCGGAGCTGAACCTGTCGATAGTCGTCGATAAGGCAGACATAAACAAGGCCCTAAAGGCACTTTCCGGCTTAAACAACGGAGTAGCGAAAGTTTCGAAGAAGGATGACGTTGCTGTTGTAAGTGCGGTGGGAGCAGGAATGGCTGGAACTCCGGGTGTGGCAGGAAGGATTTTCTCCGCATTGGGAAAAAACGGCATAAACGTGATCATGATAAGCCAGAGCTGTTCAGAATACAACGTTTCGTTTGCTGTAGCCAAGGAGGACGGACGCAAGGCTGTGAAGGTTATTCATGACGAATTTAACTTAGGAGCTAAATGATTTCAGAAGCACCTTTTACAAATCTCTTTGACTCCTCTGTAGTTCTACGAACTATAATGTCTTCTTAAGATTAAGATACAAGAAGTCTGAAAGTAATAGAATCAGAAGAAAGAGTACCGAAGGCGGGAGGCATACTGAGGCAATGGAACAATTTGGGATAACGATGATGATAGATACCGCCTATCTTTACGATAGTAATGGACATACAGCTACTGATTCCATCTTCTTACTAATGAAAGAACTATGACAATTATTAAGATAGCTCCAAGTAACCGGTAAAATCTTACGCTCAAAAGTCCAGTAATTTTAGTCAGTTCTGGGAGAACCCAGAAAAAGATTACAATCACTAGGAGTATCCTTATAATCCCTTCTATGAAATTTCTACTCATTATAGCCCCTCAATTACCTTATCTCTCTTTTTCTATCTAACTTAGCCTATTATTCAGCTTACGTTAGCCAGAATACTATGTTTAAAGGGCTTTGCAGATATGTATTTGGATGATTTCCATTGGGTGTGATTGAGATAACCTTAATGATTGCTAATCTCATCGAATCTTTAGAAATTGTTAAATAATTTTTACTTGTAGGGTGATTTTTATGTCCTATTGGCTTTGTATTACAACAGAGGAAAACTGGAAAGTAATAAAAGAGAAGAATATTTGGGGTGTTCAGCAAAGGCATAAAAACACGATTGCCAAGGTAAAGCCTGGAGATAAGTGCCTAATCTACGTTATGTCCACAAAAAGGGATAAAGATGTGATCCCACCAAGGATTGTTGCGGCATATGAGGTAATTTCAGAAGTCTTTGAAGACCGATCAAGGATTTTTAAATCACCATCGGGAAAGAGTAGTGAAATCTACCCTTACCGAATTAAACTAAAACCAATCAAGATATTTGAAAAACCTTTAGACTTCAAATCTTTGATTCCAGAGCTCAAATTTATCAAGAACAAGAAGAGATGGACAGGACACATCCAAGGCAAAGCCATGAGGGAAATTCCCAAAGAAGATTTTAAACTAATCCTAAGTAAGGTTGAATGAAGCTATATCTTGACTTAATATTGGTTTTAAGGATTATTGATATTCTTGGATTTTTATTTAAGAAATTTCTTCCAGGGAATGATATTGTCGGCTATATCTTCTTTTTCATATTCTCGCTTGCTATAATAAAGACAGATTGGATACTTTGGTTATTTGAAACTTTTACGAAAAAGGGAAGATGGTTTGAACAGTTTAATATTGGGATTGAAAACAAATGGAAATTTGCTAAGATTAGTATTCTGACAATTTTAAAACAAACGTTTTTCAACACTCTTTACTATCTCTTCCCAGTTTTTTTAGTATGGCTTAGCCTCTCTGGTGCTTTCTATCTCCTTGGATGGGCAAACTATAAACCACACGATAAGTTCTTTCAGATAATAGCAGCATATTACTCGGTATATATTTAACTACTTTCTGAAAAGGCATGAGGAGAAAATTGCAATAAAGATATCCCAAGTAGCTAACAGAATAAGCACTATAATTGAAGAAGAAACAAGTTTTGAAAAATTCCTTGAGAGCATTAACGATAAAGATCTAAAAAACTGGATTGCAAGGCATGTAGAGCCCGAATTGCTTCTCCAAGATATCATTTCAACATTTACAAAAAATAAGAATGCAAGGATTATGAAAAAATCGAGAAGTCCTCTTCAAATATCCCTAACATATCCAGACTCACAGAAAAAGTTTGAGATCATCGAAATAGCCGCCAAGGCTAATGAAAAACAAAGAGAGAGACTAATTAAAGCCTATAAAGACTTCTTTTTGAATGAAGATACAGTAAAGAGAATTATGGAGAAAATAGAAAAAGAAGTTGATCTGAAAGAATTTGGAAGGCTTGCATTTAGTAATATTAACATCGTTCATGAAATTCTACTAGAGTTCATTAGCTTTGAGCTTAAGAAAGCATTTGAAGATATATTGTTGAAAGGAAGAGAAATCGCTCAAAATTCAGTAGAAAATTTCTATTCTTCAAAAGATTTCAGAAACGCTCTCAGCCAAAGGATTATCCTGAATATAATCCGTAAGTGGATTTAGCTGTTTGTCAAACCGAAAACTTAAGATGTAATTGTGAAGATGGTAACCACATCAGTCAGACTGCCGAAGGATATGGTTGAAGAGATTGAGAAATTGAGCAAAGAGGAAGGAATAGACAAAGGAACGCTTATTCGTAAGCTTATAGCAGAATCGCTCAAAGAATACAAAATTAAAAAGGCCTTGGAACTATATCGAGAGGGTAAAGTCTCCCTATGGAAAGCGGCTGAAATAGCGGGGATAACGTATAGGGAAGCTTTAGAAGAGCTAAAGAAGAGGAACATACCGTTTAGATATGACTTGGAAGATCTTGAAGTTGATATAGTTTGGGCAACGAAATGACTATTGTATAAGCATAAAGGCTCGAAAAAGATGAGACTTTGATGATTATAGAGCTTATAAAGCCTAGGAACGTTTATAAGGGTTAGGAGGGATAAGGTGATATCATGCCGATAGAGATAAATCCAAACATTTGCGGAGGAAAGCCAGTAATTAAAGGAACAAGGATAACTGTCGAATTTATACTTGAATTACTTGCGAATGGTTGGAGCTATGAGGAAATTCTCGAAAACTATCCTCAGCTGAAAAAAGAAGATATACTCGAAGCTATTGCGAAGATTGAGAGTTATACAGGAGGAATGAGCTACGACGAATTTATTCACGATGAAAAGACAAAAAATGCAGTCATTCGAAATTTGGAAATCATAGGTGAAGCTGCCAAAAACATACCTGAAGATATTAAGGATAAATACCCTGAAATCCCTTGGAAAGCAATAGCTGGTATAAGGGATAAACTAATTCACTCCTATTTTGGCGTCAGCTTGCCCATCGTCTGGGAAACCATAAAAAATGATTTACCAACATTTAAACATTAGATTGAGCGTATATTAAAAGAGTTAGAACGTCAAAATCAATAATAACTCTTCCAAAGTCTTTATGTCCTTCTCCAAATCTTCTACATAATATTGTATCGGAATATTCTTAGATGCCAAAATTTCCATAATTTCCCACTTAGAAACTCCAGCAATCTCAGCGGCTTTTCCTAAGCTGACCTTTCCCTCTCTATACAGCTCGATAGCTAAGTAGAGCCTGACGAGCTTCGGAACGTCCTCATCTCTCACCTTTAGAATCCTAACCAAATCTCCCAGAACCTTAACAGATATCTCTTCCATCAATAATCACTTGCCAATCCCGTAGAAAATTTTCAAGGAAAGCATGTGGAGTGGGAAACATTCAAATATTATACCCACTTATGCATTCTTGGTGGGAAAATGTTGGCTAGAATAGACTCAAAGGGTAGGCTTTACATTCCAAAGAAGATGAGGGAAAAACTTGGCAATGAAGTGTATCTCGTCGAAATGGATGACGGAATAATCGTAATTCCAAAACCTAAAGATCCGGTGCGAGAATTGGAAGAAATCGGCAAACGTCTGCCGGATAAACCGATTGAAGAGCTTAAGAAGGAAATTCTAAAGCAGGCGATGGAGGAGCTTGAATGATTTACGCAGATACCGATTTCTTCCTTGCTTTGCTGAAACCCAAGGACTGGCTGAAAGACAAAGCTAAAGCAATTCTCAACAAATACAAAGGTCAGATAACCACTTCAGAAGTTACTTTCATCGAACTCATGCTCCTTGCCAAGCGTTACGACCTCGATCCGGTAAAGATTACTACGAGTGTCATGGCTATCTGTGGTATAGACGACGAAAGACTCCTAAAAGCTGCTATCTATATCAGAGATTACGGTGTTGGAGTCTTCGACGCCTTTCACGCAGCCCACTGCGATGGAACTATAATCAGTTCCGACTCTGTCTTTGATAAGCTCGGAATTAAGAGAATCAAGCTCGAAGATTTGGAAGGGTGAGATTGTGAAGGTCATATTTGTTTGTTCTCCTTTTCAAGGAAAGCAGGAGAATATTGAGAAGGCAAAGAGATATTGCAGAATGCTCGTTGATATGGGCTACATTCCGATAGCTCCTCACGTTTATTTCAGCCAGTTCATGGACGATCTCAATCCAGAAGATCGAAGGAGAGCCTTGGAAATGAACAAGAAGTTGCTTGAATTTTGTGATGAACTTTGGGTGTTTGGAGACGAGATAACAGAAGGAATGAGAGAAGAGATCGAATACTTCAAAAAGATCAAAGGAGAGAGCAAGATAAAGTATATAAAAGATTTATCGAACTTGCAAACTGTTCCTGGATGATTTCAATCTGTAGGTGGATGACAGCCAGTGTTATGAGGAGATAAAGATCAAAACTCCTTGAGCGCCTCAAGGATCATGACTCGCTTATACCTCTTTATGATATACCTTGTTCTTCCTCTTTTGCCCTTACTGCCCATCACGACATCTATCAGCCTGAGCCTTTCGAGCTTCTCAAGAATCTCGTAAAATCGTGTGTAGCTCATCTTTACCTCGTTGTAGATTATGGTATAGAGGTCTCCAGAACTAACTTCCTCGTCTATCAGGTAGATCGTCATCAAAACTTCCCTTTCGTCCGAATTCAACGCAGAGATGCTCTTGGCTACGAATACTTTCATGCTTCCTTCGTAGGCGTTCTTAACGTCTTCAACCTCTACCCTTCTCGAAGCTCTCCTCTCTGCTGATATGCCGCTCATTCTAAGCAGATACAAGCCTAACCTAAGATCTCCGTGCTTAACCGTCAGACTGACTATCTCATCGAGCGCCTCGTCGCTCACAGCGTTGGAATAGAATCCCCTCTCGATTCTCCACCCGAGTATGTCTTCGATCTCGCATTCACCGTATAGGGGGAAGTATATGTCGTCGGGATGAAAAACGGAGCCGGATTTCTGGAGCATACCCGTAAATCTGACGTCCGTCGATATACAGATTATCCCGATCCTAACGCTAAACTCCTCGTGCATCTTGCAGAAGTCGTAGGGAATGTCATCGATAATCGCAACGTTGAGAAGATTTACGTCATCCAACACCAAAACGATGACTGAACTGAGAGATTCAGATATGTCCGAAAGCATGCTCGAAATCGGAACTCCCTTCTGCGGAGCCAACTTCTCGCACACGATTTCGTAAACCTTCGAGACTATGTTGTATTCCGTTCTGTAGGTCAGACATCGGATATAAACGGATTTAACGTCAAAATCTCGAAGTTTGTTCAGAATGAATCTGACGCACGATGTTTTACCAGTCGCTGGTGGGCCTATGCATACCGTATGTATTGGACTCTTACCCTTAACAGCTAGTCTCAGATTTACTGCAATAGAGTCCAGCTGTCTATCTCTGTGCAGTAAAACTTCGGGAAGGTATTCCGGATCGAACACACTCTCGTCCTTAAAAATCGACTCGTCACCCCAAAGAATCTTCATTCTTCTTCATATCCTCGATC
>JAMOPJ010000026.1 GCA_027064525.1 Archaeoglobaceae archaeon | reverse complement strand
TTTGTAATCACGGATAAAAAAGTGTAATGCTATGGTATTGGAGGTTACGTAAACCGTTGGAGTTCAAATAGATCAAATAACCTTTGCTGAATCGGAGACATTTTTGTCACTTTCCGGGTCACTTTCCTTTTGGGATACGCAAGAATCACAATTCGGATATCTTTCAGCTCCTCCACCAAAATCTTTGTACTCATCTCTAGCCCCGCTTCTCTGGCCTCATATGAGAGAAGCTTTAACAAAAGAAGAGCTATAACACAGACAAACGCATGCACACGAATTTTAGAATCTGTCCAATGATAAGCAGGGTAATATGACACCAGGTCCCTGTCCTTGACGTGATGAAACGCGTCTTCTACCTGTGCACCACTTTTGTAATAATCTATGATTTCATAGCTAGACGCATTTCTCATACTAGTAAAGAGAATTTTTTTGCCAAAACACGCCTTCTTGAACGATACTTCCGATCGTTTCCGACGAAGACTTAGTCTATTTACCCAACCGTTGTGAGTCACTTCGAAATTATAATACCGAAGAGCTTGAGCTGTTCCGATCTTTTTCACCTTGAGAAACGTCTCTATCTTAGCTCTAACTTCATCCGTAGGCCCATCTGCTATTGTTTCGAAATACCTTTTCGTTTCGACCATAACTTTTTTCATCTGGGCCTCAAAGGCCTTCACACGCCTTCGATAGGTAGGCTCGTGATAAGTTATAACAATTGTCCGCTCTACTCCAAATACCTCCTTAGATGTCCTGTAAACTCGATGATGGCCGATTTTCTCGGTAAATTTATCCACCGAAATCTTGACCAGATCCTTATGATGAGATGGCGTAAGAGAACCGACAAAATCTATCTTAACCTCTCTGGAGTCCAGCTGCTCAATGTTCTTCTTCGAATTATTCCCTTTGTCGAAGATTATCACGAAACCCTCAGTAGACTGGGTAAATTCCATGTAGCGATTCAGTAAAGTTCGAATAGCAGAGGGAAATAAACTTACATCATTTTGGTGCCCGGCATAAACATTATGAAAAACAGGGATGCCAAGATCTTTAACTATTGCCAGCTGAAGCCCTATCTGACGCCTGTGATCTTGTCCCTCTTTACTCTTGCCATACTGGGCAAGCATATTGGGTGTGCTGCTTTGGTGAAAGGTATAAAAATTGGTCGTATCGTAAACCACCACGTCAAGAATCATACCAAATCTTTTAATCAGATTCTCCCACAACCCCATCTCTATGGCTTTTATCTTCTCATCGTCGAGTACCTTTTCCAGTTCATCGATATCCACCTTGTCATTGGAGCCAAGCCCACGCTCCTTTTTGTTTCTCTTTATCTTCCTCTCAGATACAATCTTCTCGAAAGCAAGCCAGAAGTTCTTGCTGTTTAGTTTTCTTCCATTGATTCCCTGAAGCCTTCTAAGGTCTGTCTTCTTGTACCACTTCCCCATGTGTTCCTTGGGAGTCTGATTCCCAACCCGGTTTATGGCTGAAAGTAAGATAAAATCCCCAACACTAATCCCTTTTACTTTGCCGGGAACGACATCGTTTATAATATCTCTTAAGCCCACTCTCTCAGCCATGGCAAAAAGAGCCATCGGGAGCCCGAATTCTTTGCTTTCAAGTTCAACGGGTTGAGGATCGTAGGTAAGTCTGGAGAGTTTTTCAAGGACATCTTCCGCGGTTCCAAGATAAATTTGTTCTGTTACTACCTTGCTTTTACCGGACCCCTTGGTCTTGCCGGAGGCGTTGGGATCTATTTTGACTCTTCGCGAACGGGAATAGTAATAATATTTTCTGTTTCCCTGCTTTTTTAAAACAATACTTCCACGTGCTTCGGTCTTCCGTTTCATGAACTACATAATACAATTTATAACTATTGATATCAAGCATATAATTTATATATATCCTATAACTACATTATTCTACCACACAACTACTTATATTCACTCACAAATATTCTCATGCATCAAAGAATTTTGGAAAACTCGAGAAATTGATCCAAGACATTATG
>JAMOPJ010000025.1 GCA_027064525.1 Archaeoglobaceae archaeon | reverse complement strand
CATCACAGCGACAGCACCAGCATCCTCGGCTATTTGAGCTTGCTCGGCATTTGTAACGTCCATGATCACTCCTCCCTTCTGCATCTTTGCGAATCCCCTCTTAACAAGCTCCGTTCCAAACCTCAACTCCTCAAGCTTCATCGTTCGGTGATGGTTCAATAGGATATTTAACCGATGTGTTCGATTAACTTTTATGTCTTTACACATATTTTTACACTGTAAAGTGTTATTATTGGGAATGATCAAACCAAGTAGCTGATGTACTCTTCGGTAAGATCATTTTTACGGCTGATTTAACTTCAGCAAAATACCGATTTATGGTTCTAATATAACGTAGAAATGTAGAATATTTGGCAATAACTCAATTCATTAAACCTAATGTTTTACCTCCAAGCTGTAAACAACTTTTCCGCTAACGATCGTTTTTACCACGACTGGAATTCCCTCTATTAAGTCCACTATTATAAGATCTGCTCGTTTTCCAACTTCGATGGATCCAACTTCGTTATCAATTCCTATTGCCCTTGCAGGATTTAAGGACACAAGATTCACAGCTTCGTTTAAACTCATTAATTCTCGCCTCTCAAGAATAAACGGAGCATAGAGCATGGATTCTGGATGGTAGTCAGAGCATAATATATCGACTAATCCATGTCTTATAGCTTCTATTGCACTTAAGTTGCCAGTCGATGATTTACCTCTAACAACATTTGGAGCACCCATTGAAACAAACATTCCTAATTCCTTTGCTCTCTTCGCGGCTTCAAGTGTTACTGGAAATTCGGAGATTTTAACGCCCAACGAGTGGAAAAATTCAACCTTCTCTACTGTATCGTCGTCGTGCGATGCAACTGGTAAACCGTATCTGTGCGCTCTGTCCAATATCCTCTTCAAATTAGCCACTTTGTCGTGCTTCATTTTTCTATTCAAAATCTCTTCGATTTCGTGATCTTTTAACCCGTAAACCCTCTTGTGATAAACTTTATAATCCTCAACACTCCTAAACTGACCCTGTCCAGGAGTATGATCCATGACAGACACGAGTTTGACGGAAGGGTCACCAATGACTTGGAGAACGTTGGAGATGTCACTGCTTATCTCACATCTCGCATGAATGTAGTTGTTTACGAGTAGCTTGTCTTTCAGTCTATTTAATGTCCTTAAGATTTCCTTTGATTTGGCTGGATGTCTTCCTTTTAGCTCGTCTTCGAAGTATGCAATTGCGTGTAACTTCGTAGTAATCCCACATGCCGCAGTTTTTCTATCCAGATTGATTAACGCAAAATCTATTGGAAAGGTTGCAGATGGTCTTGGACTTATTTCTCTTTCGAGATCATCTCCGTGAATATCTATCAGACCCGGGAGCAAATATCTGCCTTCCGCATTAATAACGTTATCACCTTCTCTGTTCTCCTCAGTAATTTCCGCTATTCTTCCATTTTCTATAACCACACTTCCCACCACTATTTCACTCGGCGTTACGATCTTTGCGTTGGTGATAACGAGCATATCACGACACCTCCCTTATAAGATCGTGACATAGCTCCGCATCGTAATCTCCATAATACGCGACGCACCCATTCCTCAGAATTATCATTTTGTCTGCAAGTTCGTCCAGGATGTCAAACTCGTGGAAAACACCTATTATGGCCGTGCCAGTCCTTTTTACTTTCTTCAGGTAGCGCTTAAGAATCTCTCTGGAACTTACGTCCAGATATGTTGTTGGCTCGTCGAGAATTAATAGCTTAGGCTCTTTTATTATCGCTCTTATTATGTTCAGCCTCTGTTTCTCCCCTCCACTCAATGTGGACACATATACATCGTATAGTTCTTCCCTTATGTTGAACATCTTTAGAAGTTCATGCGCCTTATCATATGCATCATTCCTTCTCGCAATGGGTTCGACCGCTGCGTCTATAACCCTAATCCTCGGATTTACAATAAAGTGCTGCGAGACATATCCTATACTCTCTCTTATCCGCAATATATCTCTTTCCTTAGCCTTTGAAATGTCAAAACCTTCGTAGATTATTTTGCCAGTGGAAGGTTTGTAAGTTCCATAGATACACTTTACGATTGTACTCTTTCCAGAACCACTTTTACCGAGAATAGCCAAGAATTCGCCCTCAAAGACTTCAAAGTTAACATCTTTTAAAGCGTCAATTTTCTTGTTAAGTAGATGTAAGTAGAAAGACTTAGATAGTTTCTTCACCTCAAGCATTATAACCACCCCCTACAGTATCGAGCTTACGAGCTTCTGGGTATATTCATGCTGAGGATCTTCGAGAATCTGATCTGTCAGACCCGACTCGACAATCCTTCCATCTTTCAGAACGATAACTCTTTCAGCAAGCAGTTTTATTACTCTGAGATCATGAGATACTATAATTATTGCTATGTCCATTTCTCTCTGAATCTGTTTTATTAGATCTAAAATCTCCGCTTGCACTGTTACATCCAAGCTTGCTGTTGGCTCGTCAAGCAAAAGAAGATCTGGGTTGTTTGCTATCGCTTTTGCTATCTGGACTCTTTGTTGCATTCCTAAACTGAAAGTATATGGATAATCCTTTATCCTGCAACTATCTATTCTAACCTTGCTTAAAAGCTCTATAGTCCTATTTTTTATCGACGTAAAGTTTCTCCATCCGTTGTCGATCAGCCTTTCCGCAACATTTCCACTGACGCTTACGTTGTAGTGCAAACCCTCTTTCGGACTTTGGTAGACCATGCCCATGTTTCTAACTTTTATGTCCCTCCTCCTTTTCGAGTCGAGCCTGAAGAGATTTACACCGTTGAGTTTTACCTCACCAGCGTCCGGTTCAACATCCATGTAAATAATTCTGAGTAATGTGCTCTTCCCAGAACCGCTTTCTCCCACTACTCCAAGAGTTTCTCCGAAATCTAAATCAAAGGAAACATCTTTCAAAGCTAATATGGCTCCGCATTTTGTGCAACGATTTCCTTCGAATTCATGCTCACAGTCACTATCACCGAATATCTTTGTTACTTCATTAACTTCTAACAACATACTCCCACCTCTCAACCTTAATTCCTCTTCTAACTTTCTCGCAGAAGTTAGAATCTGAACAAACGTAGTATTTTTGACCGTTCTTTACAACCTCATCGAGGTAGACATTCTCAGAACCGCACAAGGCACACCTTTTGCCACTCATATCCTCTACCCTAAATTTGTAATCTTCAAATTCGAGTGGCTCGACCCTCGTATAAGGAGGAACTGCGTAAATCCTCTTTTCTCTTCCTGCTCCAAACAAGAACAGACATTCTGCGTAGTTTAACTTCGGAATATCCCATCTTGGTATTGGCGTAGGATCCATGAGATACCTGCCATTTACGATTACGGGATACCTCGTCCCTATTAGAACTTCACCGTACCTAAGTATATGTTCATACAGGTAGAGGTAAGCCTTCGAGTAGTCCATTTCGGCATGCATTCTTCTTGTCTTTACCTCACTTTTTTCTATCCATCTAAGTGGCTCTGGTAGCGGACATTGTAGAACCAAAATTTGCCCCTTTCTAAGTTTTTCTTCTGGAATTCTATGTCTCGTTTGTATTATTGTCGCTTTAGCCGTATCGCTTGTGAGTCTTACATTTGCGGTCATCTTTATCAATCTCTTTATGTTCAAAGCGTTCAAACTATCGTCTCTACCCTGATCTATCACCTTCACAATGTCATCTTTAGTAAGTATGGACAGAGTAATCTGCAATGCGCCAGTTCCAAATCCTTTTGCGAGTGGCATTACTCTCGAAGCAAAAGGAATCTGATGTCCTGGAATTGCTACAGCCTTTAAAATCTTTCTTCTAATCTCTTTTTTCGTGTCCTCGTCGAGGTATGCGAAGTTATACTTCATTTCCCGCCACCTCCAACTTTCTTAATCCGGTCAACAATCGATGCAAAGAATATGTAATGAGGAAGCTTCAGATGCTCAACAAATCCCATAGAATCCACCCCGTCTATGTGATACAGAACGAACTCCTCATCTGATGCTGGTGAGTCATCCCTTACCTGTAAGCATCTGTCGAGAATAGCCATGGATATCGCCTTTCTTTCGTTAAACCCGAAGACTAAGCCGTATCCAATCATCAACTTATCTTTCTCTTGAGATATCACTTCGCATTCTGTAGCTCTAATCTCTCCCACTTTAACAACTCTACCCGTCACTGGATGTCTAATCTTTACGGGCAAATATCCACTTCTAAGCTCAAGTATCGTTGGATGAATGGGTCCATAACCCCGCAAGGAAGAGTAAGCGAGCATGAGTAGGGCACCTTCCTCGCCCATTGTTAAACACTGCAGTACAGCACTTCTTGGTGGATTAGGTAGTATTAGTGGTTCTTTCGTTATATCGTGCATGGCTTCGTCTATTTTTTCCTCGTTGGCTACTTTGAGGTAATCTCTGACCTTCGGTAATCTCCCGTCAAATGTGCAGTCTTCTGAGATTTCGAAACTATCTTCGTCTTTTTCGGTTCCTTCCGAGTAGTCGAGGTCAAGCAATCTGAGGGTGTAGTCTCTCGTAGGTCCGAGTATTTGTCCGCCTGGAACATCCTTAAACGCACTGGAAATCCTCCTAATGACTCTCATCTCTCTGCAATCAACTGGTTCACTATACTCTGTCCTTCTGAGAGTATTTTTAAACGCTCTAAGCAGAAAACTCGCCTCAATTAGGTCTCCTAAAGATTCTTTAATCGATAGTGCCGCAAGATCTTCAGCGTAAAGTCCAGCTTCACTCATTACTTTGTCGATAGCGAAGGTTAACTTCTTAATGTGCTCGACTGAAACTTCTCTTACCCTTCTTTTCAGGAGTTTTTCAGCTTTTTCTATTTTTTCTGGGTCAACTCTCACTGCTACGAATCCCATACGGTCACCTCCACACTCCTCGGAATTGCAATCAGTCTTCTTGACTTATCCATAATAAAAACGTCCAAACCAACGGGAAAGTCGTTAATCTCTTGCAGAACTTCAAAAAATCTCTTTGAGAGCGTTAAACTAACAACTTTGTAATCCCTCACACCTGGACCTCTAATTAAGATTTTCGTGCCTTCTCCTATTTTGCTAATCTTTAAGAAAATTGTAGCGCTCTCTTCGGGAAATTCTATGTCACCCCTTTTCATACTTATCATTGTGTCTCTATCCGGCTCCTTATGGAGAATCAAGTAGTCCGCATCTTCTATATTTGCGAATACTGCACCAGTGTATCTCTCTATAAACTCCTTCTCCTCTTCTCTATCAGTGTAAAACTTAGTATCCTTATTTAATATAGAAAGGTACGGACGAGATGTACCGAGTGTAACAACTTCCCCAGGGTAACTTACAGCATAAAGCAATCTCCTGAACTCTTCTGCTGAAGTGAAAGGGTCCATCATAGCACCACCCTAATCGATAATTTCAAACTCTACCTTAGTCTCGTAAACTTTTGCCATTTCCTCGGCTACTTTTCTCTTCCATTTTTCTTCCATTCTCCTTAACTCATCCATCAGCCATTGCTTATCATCTGAAGAGTCGAAGTATCCATCAATTATAGCTCCGTAGTACGCTTTCTCCTTATCGTCACCTAAAACAAGCATGTAGCCTTCACGTCCGTTAACGAGAACTCTACATTCTGTTGCGAGGACATCACCCAAACAAAACTCAACTCCTTTAGCCCCATCAATGGCTTTAATTGGTAACAGCACATTCTCGAGCGTTACGACTGTTACATCGTTGCATTTTTCTACAGCTTTTCCAACTCTAATGACGTCTTCCCTGTCCGCAATAGCAACAATTTCGAAGCACTTCTCCCTACTCAGCATAAACATCACCCCATTACTTTGCCTCTCATATAAGCAGACAGTCTTTCAACTGCAAAAAGCAGAACGAAAATTGCAAGCAGGATCGCAAACACATCATCGTATTCGAATAACCTCAGCTTTATAAGAAACTCGAATCCTAAGCCGCCTATTCCAAACATGCCGAGAACTATAGCAGCCCTCACGTTGTGATCGAACATGTAAAGTGTGTAGTTAATGTAAGCTGGTAAGACTTGGGGAATTATACCGTAGACGATCTTCTGGGAATATGATGCTCCAGCAATTTCAAGAGCTTCGAGTGGTCTCGGATCGATTTCCTCTATCGCTTCCGCAAAAAATCTACCGAGCATTCCCGTAGAATGGATCGCTATAGCGAACACTCCTTGTACGGCTCCAAGTCCTACAGCGGCAATCAAAAGTAAACCCCAGATAATGTCGGGTATCGTCCTCGCAATCATTATAACCGTTCTTGCGATGTAATATACGATAACATGCGGTGTCAGATTTTTTGCGGCGAGTATTCCTAAGAATAGAGATACCACCGTCGCCATGAATGTGCTAACGTAGGCTATGGCAAGCGTTTCCAAGCTTGCTTGGAGGAGCCTTGGCAACAGAGATAGGTTCGGAAATTCGAAAAGTTTAGTCATTTTAGGCAATTCGAGAAAGTTATGTGGCGACAATCCTACGAACGCTGAAGAGAGTAAAAATAACAAAAAGCTTACGATAACGACGACAATCTCTTTCTTCCTAAACGTTTCGTAGCGCAGATCCTCGGTGCTCTGAATCTTACCCGCTATCATACTTTCACGTATAGATTCGTCTGATTACATCATCCGTCAGTGCTTCTGGATATCCATCGAAAACTATTCTCCCTTTGTTTAACCCGATAATTCTGTCCGCAAACTTCTTTGCGTAGTTTATTTGGTGTAAACTCATTATAACCGTCAGATCGTCTTCCTTCGATATTCTGACTAAGTCGCTTAGTATCTTCTCCCCAGTTTTGGGATCGAGGTTTGAGATTGGCTCGTCCGCAAGAATCACGTCTGGCTCTTGAGTTAGAGCTCTCGCAATTCCGACCCTCTGTCGCTCTCCACCAGATAGCTTGGAGACTTTCTCATTGATCTTGTTATGCAGTCTGACTCTCCTTATGTTGTTCACAGCTATTTCAATGTCTTCCTTCGAGAATATTCCAAGTAACGATGCAACCTTGCTCGTATAGCCGAGTCTTCCAGTAAGAACGTTCATTAGAACCGTAAGACGAGGTATCAAGTTAAATTCCTGAAAAATCATTCCTATCCTCTTTTTGGTATACTCTCCGTTTTTTGTTATGTTTTTTCCTTTAAAGTAAATCTTACCACTGTCTGGTCTTTCAAGGGAAGCTATGCACCTCAGCAGTGTTGTTTTTCCGACTCCACTGGGACCTATTATTGCGACGATTTCACCCTCTCCAACATCGAAGGTAATGCCATCTAAAACGGTGTTTCCCGACCATGTTTTTCTTAAGTTTTCAACCCTTATGATCGGCGGCATTGGAGCCACCTCCTTAGAGAAGCCCCAATCTCTTAGCAGCCTCCTCTATCGCTACGTAATCCTCATGCTTCGCTGGAACGAATTTTATGGCTTTTCCATAGGTTTGAGCGTATTCAGATGGCATGGTATAGAAAGCTTCTCTGATTTTTTCCTTAATGTCTTCTGGAAGATCATTTCTGTAGACCCAAGGAGATCCCGGCAGAGGCGGTGATTTCCATATTATTATGTTTTCTTTATCGGATATTTTACCCTCTCTTAGCAACCTGTTGTAAGTGACATCTGCATCAGCCCCAGCATCAACCTGATTAGCTTTTATTGCAAACTCTACGGCATCGTGTCCACCAGCGAATACGACCTTTTTAAAGTCTTTTTCAGGATCTATTCCAATTTTTAGTAGAGCTGCCTTAGGAATGAGGTATCCAGATGTAGACTTTGGATCTACGAAGGCAAATGTCAAATTCTTAGCAAATTTCTTTAAAGATTCGAGATCCTTTACACCCATTTCGTATGCTCTTTTGCTTACGACAATTATGCTATGATATGTTGTTTTACCTGTATCCGCTCTTACACCTACTGCAAAGGGAACGATATTTGGATCCCTTGCGTGAGCCGAAACGTAAGAGAACGGACCGAGTAAAGCAACATCCACCTTTTTATTCAAAAGGGCTTCTATAACAGCCGTGTAATCACCAACGATATAAGGTTTTACTTTGCATCCAGTTTTTTCTTCTATGTACTGGAACATCGGCTTCATTTTTTCAAGCATGGCTAACTGATCTTCTGCGGGTATTACTGCAATTCTTATAATTCTTTCATTACTGTTTCTACTACCGCTCTTCGGCATCCAAGCAATCCAAGAGCAAATAAGCACCAGTCCCACTATTATACAGATCGTTAGGAGCTTTTGTGAAGTTTTCACAGTCTCACCTCCTCACCGTAAAAGTAACAATTAGTAATATAAATTTACTCTATATATAATACGTGGGGCTATATTTATCTCAAGATTGTATTGACATTATGGATAGCTGTGTACACTACAAATTATGTAATACATACACAGCAATAATAAAAATTAAATATATAAATTATTTAATTTAATATAAATTATAATCTTGTATTTATTTAATAAAATTATTATTTTAAAAATTAAAATTATATTAAGTTTGAATTAACCAGTATTACTAAATTACCCGCTAAAGCGGCTGTGAACAAAGCAAAATTCCATTTCTTGGAGTTCTTACATCAAATCTGTGTAAGTCAACTTTTTAGTGACTCAAATTATCCGCCTTTCTCTCCTTATATTTAATTCTAAATTTTTATTCCAATTTTTTATTAATTCTAACGTTTCTGACCAAATTCAATGCAAGTTTATTATATTATATATCTAATATATTATTATTTATATTATTATTTATTACTTGAAAAAAATTCTTAAGTGTTTAAGCTCTGTTAGTTAGTTTCCATTTTCTCATGGATAATTTGAAGCAAATTAATCTCTCTTCCTTTTTTGGGAAGAAAAACGCATCCTTGATTCGAATACTACACATATTCCTCAGATTTAAGCTACGAGATTTTGATGATTCAGTCACAGGCTAAATAATGTGTCACGGAAATAGTTACTGCTCCGTATGGCGTTAAAACTTACACAATTTGTAACGAATCACTCAATAAAAGTCTGTACATCCTTCTTCACTCGGCATGTAAAATCATCCCTGTAACCCGTATATTGAAGTTGTTTCGCCATATTTGTATCTTGATTGATAATATTGATAATAATAATCTTGCTTGCAAAAATTACCGTTATACTTATTCCATAAGCTCCGCCTTTTTAATGACCAACGTGGCATCGTACTCTCTTCCAACAACCTCGTAATCAACTATCTTAAGCTTTTTTGTGAAGAGGGGCATGTTCAAAACGAGAGTTTCATACTCCCCACCTTCACCAGCTGGATTCACCAATTTCCTCATGTTTTCGAGCATTTTAACAGTTTCAATCGTTATCTTTTTTCCAAGCAAGTCTTTACTTAACGGATAGCCAGCGATCCTCGTAAACACTATTTCAAATCCCAAATCCAAAGCCTCTCTGAGTATCGAAACCTCATCTCTCAGCCAGAGGGGATTGAAGCACTTTAATCCCAAATCATCGCATATCATTCGAAATCTCGTAGCCTGATATGTCGATCTTATCGCACCCGTAACAACTCCCTTAATACCAAACAACTCTTTAGCCTCTTTTAAAGCTTCCTTCAAAGCGTTCAAACTACCCCTTTCATCGTCCGAGCAAGGTTTCATGATTAAAGGAATTCTAAGAGATTCCGCCTGAAGCTTTACGAGTTCCACATTCGGATAGTGGAAGAGAACGCTCTCCTCAGACTTCGGGCTTAAAGAAACTAAACAAGCTACCTCCATTTCTTTCCAAGCTTTGAATAAAGCTAAGTTTGAATCTTTGCCCCCAGAATACAGAACGCAAACCTTCATATCAACTTGTTCAAGCACTCTATGTAAGCCTCAACAGATGCATGGATTATGTCTGTGCTTCTACCAATTGCTGTAACAACTCTATCGTCCTTTTCCAACTGAACGATTACGTCAACGGGAGCATCCGTCCCAGTCATAATCCTAATCTTTTCGACCAATCCCGAAAGCTTTGGATTTTTCTCAACGAGTTTTTCTATGTACTCTATGACCTTGTCGTCTATTATGGCGTTGGCTTTGTAGTTGACGAGCTTAACGTTAGCAAGCTCCCCAATTACCTTATCACCGCTCTTATTCGCATACTCCCTCAAAGCATTCTTCAAAGCCCTTATGGATGCATCGAACGGACCTTTCCCCAAAGCTGTAGCTTCAACATCCTCTCCGTTCAAACTGATCTTTATGCTTGCATGAGGAGAAGTCCCGCTTTTTCCACATACAACGTTCAAACCCTTCAAAACGATCTTCTTACCCTTCTTGACCTTCAAAACATCTTCAATTATCCTTATAAGATCGGATCCCATAACCTTCTGCCCTTTTCCTTCCATCTCCTTTATTCTTTTCATTATCTCTTTTACCTGCTCCCCGCTCGCTTCGTATCCCAACTCCTCTATCAACCTCATTATACTTGCCTTACCGCTGTGCTTTCCGTGAACTATCGCCCTCTTCCTTCCAATCATCTCTGGTGGTATAGGCTCGTAAGCCTTGGCATTCCTTAATAAAGCGGAAGTGTGAATTCCGCTTTCGTGCATGAAGGCGTTGTACCCCACTATAGGCTTGTTCAATGCAATTGGAAATCTCGTTAAAGCTTCAACGAGCTTTGATGTATCGTAAATCTTCTCCTTCCTGATTTTCGTCTTAACTCCATAAAACGTTTCCAAAGTCAGAACAACTTCCTCAAGAGGTGCGTTTCCAGCCCTCTCCCCCAATCCGTTGATGGTTACGTGAATCTCCCTTGCACCACCCTTAACTGCGAATATGGTGTTTGCAGTGGCTAAACCAAAATCGTTGTGACCGTGAAAAGCTATCGGAACGTCGAACTCGGAAGTTAGCTCTCTCATTATGCATTCAGCCCTTTCAGGAGTAAGAACTCCCACGGTGTCGGTGAAAGTTAATCTATCAGCACCAGCATCCAAAACCGCTTT
>JAMOPJ010000024.1 GCA_027064525.1 Archaeoglobaceae archaeon | reverse complement strand
TCTCCTCCTCCGAAGCACCCCATGGTGTTGAGTTTTCGAGTTCCTTCACTATGTTCTTAATAATGGCAATCCTATCCCTCTGAACAGCGGAAACTCCGCTTATTGCGTAATCTATATCCAACTTACCCGTTTCTGGGTCGATTGCAATCTGCTTTATGCTCTCCTCGAATATCCTTATCGCTCTCTCCGCATCTTCAACAGTTGCAACGTTACTCAGCCTTATCTTGGCCGAAGCTTCGGTCAACCTTCTCAAAGCTTCAAGTTGTCTTGCGGTAATTGCGATAGCTCCCTGCTCCTTGCTCCTCATTCTTAGATTGATGTAGTAGTCGATTATCTTCTGCTCTGCCTCTGGTGTGAGAACTATATCCTTTATCTCATTCCTCGCAAAAAGTATGTACTTCTTGAAGAGTTCGGGGTCGATCTTCGGCTTTTTAGATTCCGTATCGCTTGTAAGTATAGTTTTGGCTATCTCCTTATCCCTAACTTCATCAGGCTCATCTAAAACGACGAAGATTAGGTCAAATCTTGAAAGGAGTGGAGGATCAAGGTCTATCTGATCCACTATAGGTTCGTGCTTGTCGAACCTTCCCCTCTTCGGATTTGCACAAGCCAGTATCGAGCATCTCGTGTTTAGTGTTGCGTTTATTCCCGCTTTAGCTACAGTTATCGTTTGCTGTTCAAGCGATTCAAGCATATACCTCCTGTCCTTTTTGTCCATCTTCTCCATCTCATCGATTAAAGCTACACCCCTATCTGCCAAAACCAAAGCTCCAGCTTCGAGAGTCCACTTTCCATCATCCGCCTTGACTGCCGTGACTGTAAGCCCAGCGCCAGTGCTTGCATAGCCAGTTGCCAGAATGGCACGAGGAGCTACTTGCTTTACAGCCCTCAGGATTTGAGATTTTGAAGTTGCAGGGTCACCTACAAGAAGTATGTGTATATCACCCCTCTGCTTCGTTCCGTCAGGATTAATCCTCGTTATTCCACCGAAGAGCTGAAGAACTATAGCTTCCTTAATAACGTCGTAGCCTTTAATTGAGGGAGCTATCGACTGAACGAGAAGATCGTAAATATCCTTCCTTTTTGCAAGTTTTCGAATCTCCTCCTTATCCCTTTCCGTGATCTGAATGTTTCTAACGTCCTGATCTATAAATTCAATTGAGTTTGCTTCTAAATAGACGTCAAGCTCCGCTCTGAACTTCTTACCACCTTTTATCCTCAGTATTCCGTTGATTATGACCTTATCCCCCGGTAGAACCTTGCCAGCCAAATCGTCGTACAGATAAACATCCAAGAGCTTTGGAGGTTCCGAACTTTCCAAATTTTCTGGTAAATCCTGAATTTGAATCTTCTGAATGTCTGTAAGCTCACTTTTGTCTACATTGAGAATCAGGTTTCTTTCACCGCATCGCTCGCACTTGAAAGGTCTCTGCACAAATCCGCCATCAACCTCAACGTGATACTCCTTTCCACAACTCGGACATTCAAAAACAGCATACTTCAAAACTGGTTTCGGCTCGTAAACCTTTCTAACAATTCCTTCAACGGAAACGAACTTGTTTATGAACATGTGGTTGAGATTCTTTATTAGCATTCTCTTCGGCAGATTTACGAATCTGACGTTGAAATCTCTGATCTCTACATCGTACATTCTGCATATATCCCTTACAGCCGATTTTATCATGTTTATAACGGTATCTGGTTTCTTTTCAAGTTCATCTTCAAGGTTTCTCGAATAAAGAAAATTTCTTAGCCTATTCTTAACGTCTATTTCAATTGAGGGTTTAACGTGACCGTTCTCTCCATATTTAGCTACCAATTCTTTTATCTTGTCCTCACAATAATTTTCGATGAACTCCCTCCAAACATCGATCATTGTAAGTTGAAGTTAGCATCCTAAGATTTAAGCTTAATTGGAACGATAAAAATATCAAAATGCTCAAATCTTTCTAAAAATTGCGCTTGCTGTCAGAATAACTCCGATTAATGCGACTGTGGAACCTAAGATCGTATTAGGTATCAAGAAAGACCCTAACACCAATAGAAGTCCTACGATGAAAGCTACGCCACCCTTCATAAGGTCAGTTTGTCAGAGAGTAAATATACGAAACGGTTTAATTATGAGTGCGCTACGAGCGGGCATGGGTCAAACGATTGCAGAGAAGATTTTGAGTGAGAAAAGTGGAAG
>JAMOPJ010000023.1 GCA_027064525.1 Archaeoglobaceae archaeon | reverse complement strand
TACTGTCGAGCCAACTGTTCACATTTTTAGCTTCAGCCTCCGATAGATTAACTATGAGGTCTATGGTCGTCCTCAAAACATCATCCTTCGTCGCTTTTACCTCATCTTTGATCCCTGTGAGAGACCTTGATAGCTTTGCCACAGGTTGGACGGATTTTTCAACGAAGCGCTTTGCAATCATTAAAGGAGCTATAGCAGAGATGATTATACCGATTGCAATTACTGGGACAAGAATAGCTATAATCCTTCCTCTAATGCCCAATTTACACACCCCCCATATGGAAAGCAGATAATCGTCTGGTGTAATCCACATAAAACATACTCAGCCTGTTCATCGAATAGAACTCCTTATGTCCTTTTTCTATTTTATCACTCTTTAATCTTATTTTTATACTCGTTCCCATTTTGAAGTAGAGAGTATTGATAGGAAAAGCCCCCGAGAGGGGGCATCATGGGGTTTATATCTTGAATCTCTTGAGATATTCCGTGAGCTTTCCTATGTAGTCCTCTAAGTCCTCTGCTTGCTTGTTCACATTAACAACCGCATCTGTCGTCTCTTTCAGAAAGTTCACTATTCTCTTCGTTTCCCCTTCCACTTCTACTAACTCCTTTGCTATCGAATCTATAGCCTGGCTTACCTCAGCGGCAGCTCCGCTTTGCTCCTGCGATGTGTTCGCAAGCTCAACCGTCATCTCACTAACCCTATCAATCCTCGTCGCAAGCTCTTCAAGCGCTTTTACACTACCCTCCACCATCTCCACACTTCCCTCAACGCTCTCCGATAATTTCTTCCCATCTTCCGCTATTTTTAACGCTTGATCCCTGATACGGGAAAGTATCGATGCAATCTCATCGGTAGATTTCCTCGATTCCTCCGCCAGCTTCCTTATCTCATCGGCAACAACCGCAAAACCTTTCCCTGCTTCGCCTGCCCTCGCCGCTTCTATGGCTGCATTAAGGGCTAAAAGATTCGTTTGCTCCGCTATCGAACCGATCGTTTCGACTATTTGATTTATTTTGTTAGAGAGATCAAGCAACTCATCCATTGATTTGATTGTCTCCCCCATAATCCCTTTGACATTGTTAACAGCAGCTCCTAACTTCCCCATGACATCCTTCGTGTTATCAGAGGTCCTCTTCATGTCATTTGATATGTTGCTGAGCTCAGATGCATAGTCCGCGAGACTTTGTGCCCCAGCAGAGATCTCTTCCATGCCAGAATTAGCTGATTGCGCAGACTGGGTTACATTATCTATCCTCTTGTCCATGTCGTTCATAACCGCAATGGCTTCCTCCGATTTCGCCATGGTGTCCTGAACCGTCTCGTGAAGGGATTTAGAAATGTTTTCAACTTCATTCCCCACCTTATACATCTCACCAATAATGTCCCTTAAAGTTTCCTTCAGCTTCGCAAATGATTTAGAGAGGTTGACTATCTCATCCCTCCTTGAGCTGCCCTTTGCAATCGGTATCTCTACAGTAAGATCTCCCGAATCGAGCTTGTCAGAAACCACTGCTAACTTCCTTAAAGGCTTCGAAATGCTGTCTGCTAAGAAATATATGATGATTATAGCTAATACAACTCCAACAGCAGCAAATAGTATCCCCGTTAAGATAGACTTCCCAACCGCCTTTTGAAAGCCCGCCTTAAACCCTTCTATAGCTTTTACGAGTTCTTGAGCATTTTTGGCAACTTCGTTGAGTTTTTCAACCTTCCCTGTAACCTCACTGACTTCCATCGTGACGAACATGTAGAGCCCATATTTTAGAGGGGAAATCGCTGCGAACCTTTCCTTACCTCGGAATTTATAGAAAACATACTTTTCTTTTCCAGATTTCGCAGCGTTGTAGACCACTTTTAAATCTTTGTCCGTCCGAATGTTGAAGGAATTGACCAACGAAGCCTTCGGATTAGATATCATGAAACCATCACTGTTAGTCGCATATGCATATCCTGTATTTCCAACCTTGATCTTATTCAAGAACTCGATGAAATCCTTTTGTGGAAATGTAAATCCGACAATACCTTTGACGATACTGTTGTCCTCGCTCATGTATGGAGCTATGACTAAAAATTGCCATTTCCCCTGAGTTAGGGATATAAATGGAACTATAACAATCGTCTTTTTCTCACTTACAACTTTATCCACAACGCTTTTTGGCAGCTTATACTCTTTGCCATTCGCATCATAAGCTTTGCCGTTGGGAATCGCAACGAATATTTCACTATAACCCTCTTTCAAGTATTCGGAATAATT
>JAMOPJ010000022.1 GCA_027064525.1 Archaeoglobaceae archaeon | reverse complement strand
ATTGCTCGAAGGATAGATCGACGATCGGAGGTATAAAGACGATCAAGGAGCTTGGGTTAGATGCTATGGAGGTTCAGTTCGTTCGCGGAGTTAAGATGAGCGAGGAAAAAGCCAAAGAAGTTAAGATGGTTGCAGACTCCTTGGGTGTAGAGCTTTCGGTTCACGCTCCATATTACATAAACTTGAATGCTGAAGAGAAGAAGAAAGTCGAGGATAGCATAAAGAGACTGATAGATACGATCAGAGTGGGTGGTATCTTCGCAAGGAATATAGTGTTCCATCCTGGATACTACTTGAAGTCTTCGAAGGAGAGTGCATACAGAAGGATAAGAGATAACCTAAAGTCGGTGCTTGAGTTCATCGAGCAGAAAGGGTTTAGGGTCGAACTTCGACCAGAAACAACCGGAAAACCAACGCAGTTCGGAGATCTGGACGAGACCCTAAATCTGTGCCAAGAACTCGGCTTAAAACCGTGCATAGACTTCAGCCACATACATGCAAGGATGAGGGGTGCCATGAACAGCTATGAAGAATTCACGTCTTTGCTTGAGAGAGTTGAAGATAAATTAGGCAAGGATGCTATAAAAGATCTCCACATTCACGTCAGCGGGATTGAATACGGGCTGAAAGGAGAAAAAAGGCACCTAAATCTAAAGGAGTCCGACTTTAAATTCGAAGATCTCCTAAA
Source organism: Archaeoglobaceae archaeon (assembly GCA_027064525.1). Lineage (GTDB taxonomy): Archaea > Halobacteriota > Archaeoglobi > Archaeoglobales > Archaeoglobaceae > WAKM01. The sequence continues at coordinate 46,751 of JAMOPJ010000022.1, read as the reverse complement.
AGCCCTAAAGGACTTCAATGCCCGTGGCATAATCATAATCGAAAGTCCGAACTTAGAAGAGGATGCGATCATGCTCAAAAAGATTTGGAAGAGCATTCGGTAGATTTATGTTTATTTGGTTTATGAACCAATAATATGGTTGTGATAAAGCTACTAACATCGCCAAGATGCCCGATGTGCCCAAAAGCCAAGAAAGTAGTTGAAAGGCTTGTTAAAGAGGATAAGAATGTAGTAGCTATCGAACTACCGGTAAACACTGAGGAAGGATTTAAAACTGCAATGAAGTTCGGAATAAAGTTCGTTCCAGCGATAATAGTAAATGATGAACACGTGATCGTAGGGGTTCCAACTTTGGATGAGCTTAGAAAAATAGTTAGAAAATACAAATAGCTAAGGAAATCTGACCGTAACTTCTTGTGATCCCGCTGGTTGTCTCGTTGGCGTTGGGACGAATTCCACTCCCTGTCTCTGCATCATTGGCTGTGGGTAGAGTTCCATAAGCTCGTAGACCTCCTCAGGCACATCCGTTGAGACGTTTAACCCCAACTTTCTCGCTGTTTCAACGGTAATCGGATAATCGTGAGTCCACCTGCCTTCGGTCAAAATCTTCGCAACCTCTCTTGCTCTTTCTTCACCCATCTTATCCTTCAACAACTCGTAGACGAATTCCCTAACCTGATTTATAGCCTTCTCCGCGATGTCTGCCATTATGAGTGTTTGATCATCCACTTCATTCGGATCCTTCTTCTTCACAGCGTTCAGAATCGATGGAGCTGGCAAATTCATCAGCTGTGGATCAACCGGTCCAAGGACAGCATGAGGATCCATTATTATCTCGTCCGCAGCCAAAGCTATCAGAGTCCCGCCGCTCATCGCGTAGTGTGGGATTATCACTGTAGTCTTTGCAGGATGATCTTTTATCGCTTTAGCAATCTGCGTTGCTGCCAGAACCAGCCCACCGGGAGTGTGCAGGATCAGATCGATCGGCTTATCCTTCGGAGTCCTCCTTATAGCTCTTAGAACTTGCTCAGAATCCTCAATGCTTATAAACCTGTAGAACGGGATGCCAAAGAGTCCGATACTCTCCTGCCTATGAATCATCGCTATAACGTTTGAGCCTCGCTTCTCGCCCATCTTCTTCATCAGTGATTGTCTCATCAGCATCAGACGGCGATACTGAAGCTGAGGTCCCAAGATAAGCCAGAATAGCAGAAGCCACCAGATCATCGATCCCAAGAATGAGAGGGGATCGTAATAGTAAGTCATAATCGTAATAATGATTGCAAAGTTATAAATTTAGCGGTTGAAAGTTTAGTCATTCCAAATCTTCCGGTTTCAGTGTTCTGTAAAAACAGCTGTAATTCCCCGTATGGCAGGCAACACCCTTCTGTTCGACTATGTAAAGTATTGCATCGTTGTCACAATCGATTCGAACTTCAACAACCTTCTGGACGTTTCCAGACGTTTCACCCTTCATCCAGAGCTTCCTTCTGCTCCTACTCCAGTAGTGAGCGTAGCCGGTTTCGAACGTTTTCTTCAGAGCCTCCTTATTCGCATAGGCCAGCATTAAAACTTCTTTAGTGTTTACATCTTGGACTATTACGGGAACCAAGCCTCTCTCGTCGAACTTGATCATGGAAAGGCGTTTGTAAAAAGTTTTATAAATTCTGCGAACTAATTTTCATTACCATGAAAAAGTATAGCACGGGGATAACACCACTCGACGCTCAGCTTGGTGGTGGCTTTCCTTCTGGGAGCGTGATTTTACTTTTGGAAGAACCGGGAGCTGGAGCTGATGTATTCTCTTTTCACTTCGCAGTAGCGGGAATAAACAATAATGAAAAGGTTTTATATATCACGACGAATGACACCAAAGATCAGATTTTGCAAAATATCAAACTCTACTTTGCGTTGGAGGATGGTGTGGCAGACAGGATTGAATTTATCGATCTCGTTTCCTCAAGACTGATCCAGCAGACAGACTCTACATCTGATGTAAAGGCTTTTTTAAAACAGATGAAGCACGATCCGTTAAAGCACGTAAAGACGACGATCAGAAGTTGCAATCATGAGAGGATAATTCTCAATAGTCTTGCATACTTCGTTTTGAATTACAACGCCGAAGATGTTGTTGAACTCATAAACGAGATGTCTCTAACGGCCAAGAAGAATGATTCCGTAATCCTCCTGTTAATGACGAAGGGGATAGCGGACGATAAGCTTGAGAATACAATAAAGTTTATGGCTGACGGAATCATCGAGATGACTATCAATGAATCTGGAAATGAAATTCAAAGATTATTAAAGATTCTAAAGCTTAAGAGAGTTTTGGTTCCAAAGTCAATTTTGAGATACGATCTCACCGATAGAGGTATAAGAATGGAGTCAGTCATGAGGGTTCTATAAGATTCGACAGCAGAGGTGGAGTCATGAGGATAATCGAGGGAACCATTGAAGTCGAATCTATCAGAGATTTCCTGAGCAAACTAAATGAGATCGAGTGCACGGTGACGTTTCTGGATGCCAACTACGTTGTTGACAGAGAGCACGTTGAGTTCGCAACTAAGAAGGCAATCAAAGCATGGAAAGAGGGAAGAAGGGTTGCAAAAACGCTCGCAATGGAGATACTGTTATACTGCGCGGGTAGAAGGCAGATATCCGATGCAATCGAAATGGGACTAAAGGAGGGACGAAACGAAGTGGTGGTAGTTGTTCTGGAAGACGAGTGCGTTGAGAGGTTAAAAGAATTAGGATTTAAAGAAAAGCCAGTGCTCAAGCTCGATAAAGCTAAGATAGATAGAATTAAGAAATTTTTCGATATAAGCGATGAAGAACTCGAAATCGTCGGTGTTGAGAAGCTATCGTTGCTCGTTCGGGAAAAGATTGCTCTTTTTGATGTTTTTAAGTCAGGCTAAAGTTACAATAACCTATCTCCAAACCGAAGAAAGACAAAGCATATTAAAGGAACTTCGAAGCGAACGTGGATGGCTTCGAATCACAAACATCTCTGTAATCGCATTTCTCGCAGAGCTTGGCGTTCTTCGTTTTCTCAGGAACAAAACCCTTCTTAAGTCTCAGAACCCTTTCGATCAGCTTTAGAACGTAATATCTCTCCTTCCTCCCAATGTCGGTAACTCTAAGTTCTCCGTCGAAGCAGTGATATATGAAACCCTTATCACAGTTTAAACCATTAGACTTCAGCAACATACAGAAAGCGGCAAGCTTGATCCTATCCCTAAACCAAATTCCCTCTTTAGGGCATCTCAGAGATAAAACAAGTGGAAATCTTTTATCCTTAAACTCTACAAGCTCGTCCAAAACACCTCTAAGCTTAATCTTTTCCGATTTTAACCTTATCTCCCAGTCAATCGGTTTCAAAAGTTCGAGAGAAGAGTCAAACTTGAAATTATTCAACGCTCTCTCGAACAGTTCATCATCGCTGAACATCTGGCTGAACCTTTCAAAAGCCCAGCTTTCATCAAACCCCTTTCTCTTACTGAGATAAATTTCCCTAACGGCATGAAGCTCTGTCGGCTTGATCTTATCCTGCATTCTAAAATAACACAGTCTCGGACAGATCGCATAAGCGGAAATTTCGCTGACATTTACAAACATCATAAAAGCTTGTAACACAAACTTTAAAATTTTTCGATTGAATTATATTATGTGATTACAGAAATAGTTATTTCGTGGCGTTTGAAGGAGCTTGAGAAGCACGAAAGGGATGGAATTTGGGTCACCGATTTGATTAGATGTCCTCTAAAAAGAGAGTTCGAAGAAAAGTATCCCGAGCTTTATCGGGCTACGGTTTTCACACCGAACACTATTTTGGGATCTCTTGTCCATTTGGGATTGGAGAACCTCCTATCTTCAGAGCTTAACGCTGAAATCGAGGTTAGAGCGGAGAAACAGATAGGAGAATACAAAATCGTGGGAAGGATAGATGCCATCATAGGAAGAGTCGGAATAGAGATCAAGACTTCCAGAGCTGATATCGAGATTCCATACGAGCACCACGTTTTGCAAGCTAAGATCTACAACTGGCTTTACGATTTGGAAAAGACAGTCTTAGTTTACGTAACACCCGATAGGTTTGCGGAGTATATCGTAGAAGATCGAACGAGCGAGGAGGATATACTAAAACTAATCGTCGACAAGAAGGCACCGAGATACGACTGGGAGTGCAGATACTGCCACTTCGCAGTCATCTGCCCGAACAAGATTAGAAAGAGATGACCTCAGATTGGCGGCTTTTCATCACTATCTCAGAGACCCCTCCAATCATCATCGGTATCGAAAAATTTTGATGAAAAATATATTAGCTTTTAGCTGATGCAAACCAAGCTTTTTGAGAGAGTTGTGCTCATGATCGTTGCAAATCATATTTAATGATTTAACCCATGCAATAATTTAGCCCCAAACCAAAAGTATCAGCATTCTCGCGCGTCTTCATCACCGCTCAGGAGGGGAGTGAATCATCACAACTCAGTTTAGGGCACGGTCATCACTGCGGCTCAGACCCCGTAGGCATCATCACTAAACTGAGAAATCAGCAAGCGTTTTATAAGAATTGTCACAGCTAAGCATAGATGCTCGGAAGGGTGATCAGAGTTTTGAGTCACAGCGAATTCGAAGCTGAAGTTGAAGAAATTTCTGTTGGGGACATCGTTCTCTGCGGGGACATCTTGGCGATAGTAGCATCGGTCTATCAGGAGGAGCCGGAGTATGCTAAGTATTTGGGCGAACTCGACAGAGAGGAGATCAAAATGTTCATGCCCGATATCTCCGAGGGAAAGAAGGTTGCCAGATGCATATCACTATGCAAGATAAATCTGGATGAGCCAAGAACCGCTCCAAAGATAGGGGAAGAGATCAAACCCGTCAATGATGAACTTTTAAGGGATATCCATTATTCTAACGGTGAATTCAGAATACCATACCTGATCCCACTCATCGACAGGTGTAGAAAAGACATCTCGCTGATAAGATCCTTGCTACACAGGCTTATGGATGTAATTCCAGAGGAAAGAGAGCTACTGGAGATAATACTCGCGGAAATAGAATACAGCAGAATGAGAGGAGTAGAACTAAAATAAATATCAGCAAGTCAAATGAGCCGCCAAAACCACTTTCTTACCCTCTTTCAGAAGTCTGTTGTAAATCTCAACAGCTTTAGCAGTAGGCTCGCAGATGACTTCGATTCCTCTCCTCTCAAGCTCGTCTATAACTTCTCTCCTAACCTTAACAGCACCGTAAGCTCCAGTTCCGAATACTACCACTTCCGGATTTCTTTCCAAGATCTCTCTGATATCCTCTAAGCTAACGACATGTCCCTCCTTACGCCACCAGTTCGAATTGAGCCAATCTCTCGAAACTATCACGTCGTTTCTGTAAGTCTTACCGTTGATTACGATTCTACCGAAGCTGTAATCGTCGACGAACATTGCACCACCTCCACAAATTTTATACGGCTAATTTAACAATTACAGAAAGGCTTAAATTAAAATTGCTTAAACGCTAAGTTAACGGTGAAACCATGAAGTTCTTTGTAATCGGTTTCGGGCAAGCAGGAGGAAAAATACTCGATTTATTCCTCGAAAATGAGAAGATGAGAGGATCAGGAGTCACGATCAAGACCTTAGCCATAAATACCGCAAGAACAGATTTGATGGGGCTAAAGCACGTTCCAATGAAGGACAGAATCCTGATAGGGCAGACTGTAGTCAAGGGACACGGAGTCGGAACCGACAACAGGTTGGGAGCCAAGATAGCTCGGGATGAGATCGAAACGATCTTGAGTGCTATAGATGAGAGGGGAACGCATGAGATTGATGCTTTTCTAATCATAGCTGGTTTGGGAGGAGGAACGGGAAGTGGAGGGGCTCCGGTGCTTGCGAAATATCTTTCTGAGATGTATTCAGAACCGGTATATGTAGTCGGAATTCTGCCAGCTCCAGAGGAGGGTAAGCTGTATTCGTTAAACGCTGCGAGAAGCATGGTTTCCCTGCTCAAATACGTCGATAATCTAATACTCGTCGATAACGGCGCCTGGAAGTTTGAAGGTCTTAGCTTGAAAGAGAGTTTCGCCAAGATCAATGAAGAGATAGTCAAGCGTTTAGCCGTTCTCGCGAGGGCGGGTGAGCCGGTGGAGGAAGGAATGATTGGAGAGATGGTCATAGACAGCGCCGAAGTTATAAATACGCTTAGGGGAGGAGGGATTTCCGCAATAGGCTACGCTACGAGCTTGGCCGAAGAAAAGAAGAAGGCGCCGGTTGCAAAGATAAAGCTACCCTTCTTCAAGAAGAAGGAAGAAAAAGAACCCAACATAATGGAAGAGGACAAGGCTACTAAAATAGCGTCTCTCGTTAGGAGAGCGGCCTTGGGAAGACTTACCGTTCCGTGCAATATAAGGAGTGCAGAGAGGGCGTTGGTGCTCGTCGCTGGTCCTCCAGAGCATTTGGATAGGAAAGGTCTGGAGAAAGCTAAGATCTGGCTTGAAGAGCAGATTGCCGGAGTGGAAGTTAGAGCCGGAGATTATCCGACGAGAAGAACCAAATACGTCGCCGCTTTAGTCGTTTTGGCAAATGTCACGGATATTCCGAGGGTTAAGCAGTTACAGAGACTTGCAGTTGAAGCTAAAGAGGAGATTGAGGAGATCGAGAAGGAGAGGATTGAAAAAACTCTTGCAATATTCGATGAGGATATAGAACCACTGGTGTGAGGTGATGCAATGAAAAGATGGTTTATTTTTTTGCTCGTCCTACTAATCAGCATCAAATCAGCTTTTGCCGCTGAAACCGTAACGAAAGATAACTTTGCTGAACCCATCATAAAAGTCAACGATAAAACATACATACCAAATGAGACGGTAATAGTAACAAAACCAGGAGATAGCATAAAAATATTGTATGTTATAAAACCGAAGACTGATGACGATGCAACAAAAATAGATGGTAGATATTATTACGTAAATACCGCTCTTGAAGATGCCAAGATCGATGGCCGTATCATGTATAAGGATGATGGTATTGTTGGAATAAACGATTTTAGTATAAATGTAAACGAGTGGGATTATGGTTTATACGAACTCAACATCAGCGTAACTGGGAAGATCCCATCCATAAACCCCAGACTCGAAGAAAAAGCGATCTTGTGGATAGATGTGCAAGATGCCGAGGATAACGTTTTGCCATCGGTTGTAGTTACGATAGTCAATCCCACCAAGTTTACGGATGATATAAATACTCTAAAAGATAGATTATCCAAACTCAAGTCCGAGATCGTTAGGCTCGATGAGATGGGTGCAGACACAGTTGAACTAAACAAATACATCAAATTGGCATCTGACAACATCACGTTAGCTGAAAGCTATTACAACGATAAAGAGTATGTAAAGTCGGACAGGTGCCTCAAGTCGGCTGAAAATTACCTGAACAAAATTGAATCTGGACTGAACAAAACCGAAGCACTATTTCTATACGATCAGATTAAGGAGAAGCTTGACGATCTTAAGATAGCAATGGTAAAGCTCGAATACCTAATTCAGCAGGCTAAAAATGAAGGAAAAACGATGGCAACATATGAAATTGAACTTACTGAAATTAAGTCTAAGTATGAGGACATAATCGATAAATCTGACAAGATTAAGAATTACATCGAGCAGGAAGAATACTGTGAAGCCAAGAAGTTGGCAAACAAGATACTAAAAGACTTGGATCCTCTAAACAAAAAGGTAAAGTATATGATTACCGAGATCCAAGGGGAGGCTTTGACAACACCAACAAAGACACCAACATCTGGAGGATTTAGTTTCAAGTTTGATACAAAAATCCTCACATACATCGGAATCGGCATTGCTGTAATAGTTGGAGGTAGCATCGCAGCAATTGCGATATCCAAGTGGAGACAGAAGAGGAAGTGGGACGAGCTTAGATGAGATTTATAGTAGCTTTAACTGGAGCTTCTGGCCAGATTTACGGGATAAGGTTAATCGAAGAGCTTAGAAAAATTGCCGAGGTTCATGTAATAGTTTCAAAAGCTGCAAAGATCACCCTAAAAGTCGAAACCGAATACGATGTAAACGATGTAAAAAAGCTTGCCACCAAATATTACGAGGAAGATCAGATTGACGCACCGATTTCAAGTGGTAGCTTTAGACACGACGGAATGGTCATAGCCCCGTGCAGCATAAAAACCGCCTCAAGCATAGCCTACGGGATCACCGACAATCTAATCACAAGAGCGGCAGATGTAACTCTAAAGGAGCGTAGAAAATTAGTTTTACTTGTCAGGGAAACGCCTCTGCATCTAGGCCACCTAAAAACTTTATGCAGGCTTGCTGAGATTGGAGCGATAATAATGCCACCGGTTCCAGCGTTTTACATAAAGCCTAAAACTGTCGGTGACATAGTAAATCACACGGTTGCAAGGGTTATGGAGCTATTAGGCTTAGAAATCGACTACAAAAGGTGGAACGGTCTTTGATTTTTATTATTACATTACAACTTGAACTACAAAAGCTTGAGACAACCCAAATAGGTTCCGTCGAGCATGATGACTTCAGCACTTCTGTAATCCCATCTCTTAAACATAACTCCAGCTGGCCTTTCAACATTTATTGGTGTTGAAGCACATAGGTCGTTAAAGGCTGGCATGATCACGAGTTTTTTACCATCAAATTCGCCGAAAACCCAAACTCTCTCCTTACTACCCCCCACATCATCTCTTATCAGCACCGAAGGATGTGCATGGGCAAAGATAAGCGTATCTGCTTTCATAACGTCATCATCCGGCATAGCATGTCCGTGAAACAAACCGAACTTTCCGATTCTTACACCTTTGGAGCTTAAGACTTCGAAGCAATCCAAACCGCCATCGTGATTTCCCTTAACAACGGCTAAAGGAATCCCAAATCCATCGAACAATCTTTCCAGCTTGTGGTATCTACCAATCCTATGCTTGAGATCTCCGAGCACGATAACTTCATCAGCTTCCACGCTTTCAGCTAAGTTTTTCAATTTTTCTATAATTTTTTTATCATAAAAATTGATGAGACCTATATGTAAGTCTGCAACGAGCAAAATCTTTCTCCTTCCCCTAAGCAATATCGCCGGTTCGTTTGGAATTATTTCAGCCTTCATGTCCAATCTTAAGCGGTATTATTCCAAGCAGAGATATAAGTATTGCCGCCACTATAGACATCACCAAGCTCTGTAATGGAGATTCTCCGACATTAATCACGTTGCTCTTGCTAAGCAAAAACGCGCTCGCCCCCCAGAAAGCCCACCCAGCCGCTACGATCATGAACATCATGGTTATATGCTTTTTGAAGGATTTCTTTTCAAGGATGTGGTCAAAGATCTTACCGAGAGTTGCCGACAATCCAGAAGCTACGATCCACCAGATCGAGCCATAGATGAAGGATACTATAAGTGTAACAACTCCGGGCATGACCTTCTGATTGTATAACATCCAAAAGTTGTAAAACCCTTGAATTATACCTATAATGAATAAAATCAGTGCGATAATATACATGACGAACGAAAGTCTCCCTTCCATCAGTGATTGCTTTACCGTTGATAGATAATTCTCCACAGATTCCTCAAATCCGTAAGCCTTCACCAAGAAGTAAACACCTAAAACGAGTGTTATGGCTCCCAATCCCCACTCCGGATTTTTTAAAATTAGAGAGATCGAATATACTGTCAGGATTATTCCTAAAGGTGCAAGAGTTGCTCTTGCGATCTTTGGATCGTCGAGCATCTTCTTTATGAGATAATACGTGCTCTCAATCGTTTTGCTTTGCTTTACGATTATTCTGACAACACCGTCTATTCTGAACCTCGAAGAGATTATCGGTAGAACGAATTCATCCTCAGAACCGTCTGTGACTACTATCACACTCTTTGCTCCCAGTTTTTGTGCGATCTCATCAAGCTGCTCCGCTATCTTAGAATCCGAAATAACACCAATTCTCTCATCACCACAGATCGTTACTACCTCTACATCCTCCCCCTTCTGCTTGAGCTCGTCGTAGACCTTTATAGCTCCGAAAATCGTGTTTATGTCCGAATCCTCAGGATCTGCTTCAGCAAGCTTGATCGCAGCGTTCAAGTTTGCATCTCTACCAATGACAGGAGAAGCGATGCCCGCTTTCCTACCCAAATCGTTATCTCGATCTATCGCTAAAACGATCTTTTCAACCACAAAAGAATTTGTGTTGAGAAGTATTTAATGTTATAGGTGCCGAGCAAGAAAAATCTATATTTCAATTTGAACCACCCAAGATGATGGCGCGATTTAGACATCTCATTTCTATCGATGATTTGAGTAAGGATGACATAGTTTACATCCTCGATAAAGCTGAAGAATTCGAGGAGATAGCAAGAGGAAAGAAGAGCAACATACTGGATGGTAAGATTTTGGCAAATCTGTTCTTCGAGCCGTCAACGAGAACAAGGATGAGCTTCGAGGTTGCGATGAAAAGGCTTGGAGGAGATGTTTTAAACATGACAGCCCAAGAGGCTTCGAGTATAGCTAAGGGGGAAACTTTGGCCGATACTATCAGAGTCGTAAGCAAGTATGCGGACGCTATCGTAATTAGGCATCCGCTTGAGGGGTCTGCAAGGCTTGCGGCTGAATTTTCGGAAGTTCCAGTAATAAACGCCGGAGATGGAGCAGGACAGCATCCAACTCAAACCCTGCTTGACCTATACACAATAAGGAAAGAGTCGAGACTTGAAGGATTGAAGATTGCATTGCTGGGGGATTTGAAGTATTCAAGAACTGTCCACTCTCTAATTAAAGCTCTGACACTCTTCAATGCGAAGATTTATTTGATAAGTCCCGAGAGCTTACGATTGCCCGAGGAATTCCTTGAGGAGCTTGAAGGAGATATAGAGATCGCGAACTTGGAGGATGTAATAGGTGAGATAGACGTCTTATACGTTACGAGGATTCAGAAGGAGAGATTTCCAGATGAAGAGGAATACAGAAAGGTCGCTGGAAGTTATAAGATAACCCCCAAAATACTGAAGGATGCCAAGGAAGATCTGATCATAATGCACCCTTTGCCAAGGGTGGATGAGATCGACCCAGCCGTTGACAGAACTAAGCATGCGAAATACTTTGATCAGGCTTTTTATGGCGTGCCTGTTAGGATGGCGATTCTTACCGAAGTTATGGTCGACTGAGGTGGTTTTATGGCTGAAAAGGAGCTTGTCATAAGTAAGATTAAGGAGGGAACGGTCATAGATCACATAAACGCTGGAAAAGCCTTACTCGTGCTTAGAATTTTGGGAATAGGACCCGGAAGCAAGGAGACTGTCTCGATGGTCATGAACGTTCCAAGCGAAAAGATGGGAAAAAAGGACATCGTGAAGGTTGAAGGAAAGTTCATAGGCGAAGAAGAGCTAAATAAGATTGCTCTGATAGCTCCAAAAGCTACGATAAATCTGATTAAGGATTACGATATTCAGAAAAAGTTTAAGGTGACCTTGCCAGAGATGATCGAAGGAATTCTGAGTTGTCCGAACAGGAACTGCATAACAAACAGCAGAGAGCCGATAATTCCAAGGTTCTACGTCTTTGTAGAGAATGATAGGGTAGTTGCTAAGTGCTACTACTGCGGAAGGAAGATAAAAGATGTTGATAAATACATTGTTTAATTTATATTAAACCAATTTATTTTTACCATTAAGTGCAAACTCCAAACTACTCATCGAATTTGTTAACTACTATTTAAAGTAAGGTAACTCTTTTATTTAATTTCAGATAAACTAAGTAAGATGGTTCCACGAACGATGAGCACTCAGCATCCGGATAACGTCATAACACCCTTTTTTGCCGAATCTCCAGTCATTAAAGGCGATGATGAAGTTAAAGAAGCATTTTACGTTTTCTCCCATTTGAGTTGCCAAGAGCAAATGTGGGATTACGAAGGAAAAGAGGTCGACAACTTCGTAGTTAAGAAGCTTCTTTCAAGGTATGAACACTTCTTCAGGGACGTAATTCTGGGTAAGGATGTCCGGCTTACCCTCAGAGTTCCAAATCCAAGTTGGGAGAGAGCTGAAGCCAAGGTTTTGCTCGAAACACTCGAAAGTATTCCTCGAAGCTTCGATGCATCGAAGCTATTTTACGGTGAGGACATCGCACCGATCTTCGAAGTCATCCTGCCAATGGTTACTTCACACATAGAACTGAACAGGGTTTTCTACTACTATAAGAACTTCGTCGTCGGAAAGCAGAACAAATCTTTCTTCTATGGTGATATAACGATTGCAGAGTGGATCGGAGAGTTCAAGCCCCATGAGATAAACGTCATTCCACTTATCGAAGACCTTCCTTACATTCTGAACTGCGATAAGATAGTTGAGAGTTATCTGAGCGATAAGTTCGTCGAATATCAGAGGGTATTTCTAGCGAAGTCCGATTTAGCTTTGAATTATGGGATGGTTGCATCAACTCTCGCTTTGAAGGTCGCACTCATGAAACTTGAAGAGTTAGAGAAAAAGCTATCGATTCCGATTTATCCGATCGTCGGCTTTGGGAGTTCTCCGTTTAGGGGAAATTTGAGACCAAATACAGTAGACAGGATTTTGGACGAATGGAGAAACGTCCAAACCTTCACGATCCAATCCGCTTTCAAATACGATCATCCTGAGAGAGATGTGGCTAACGCGATCGAGAAGATAAATAAAAGCAAAAGAAGGAAAAGTGAAGGTATAGAGATCGATCGTGCTTTGAATATAATCAGAAAGACTTCAGATGAATACAGAAAGCTCATATCTGCTCTTGTTGGGTTAATAAATCGCATAGCTAATTACGTGCCGAAAAGGAGGGAGAGAAAGCTTCACATAGGGTTATACGGTTACCCTAGAAGCTTGAATGGTTCAACTTTGCCGAGGGCAATTCCTTTCTGCTGCTCCCTGTATTCGATCGGTTTGCCACCAGAAATATTAGGCTTGAGCTGTTTGAACGAATCCGAATTGGATTTCGTAATGGAAATCTGCGGTGAGGATATAATCGACGCTTTGCAGTTCTACAATCCGAAGGTTCTTCAAATAATCCCAAATGAAGTGGCAAAGCATTTAGTTGTAGACAGATTCGAATTTGAGATGCATGAAGAGCACAAAGGGGTTACGGATGAGATTATTCAAAATCTGGACAAGCTGGATGAGGAAAAGATCGTCAGAGCAGCTTACATAAGAAAATTCTTAGGTTAGCAATTCAATGGCAGTAAATATTATCAAATCCCAACCAACTTGAATCATGGCAAGAATGACTGAAAAGGTTAGAAAACTTGTAGACGACTACAAAGACGTAACGATCGGAATATTTGGATCTCATTCAGCAAAGGAGATTGGAATGTCCGCAAAAGCATGGGGATTCAGAACAGTCATAGTCGTGCAAAAGGGAAGAGACAGGCTCTACACGAAGTACAACCGCCACCTTTACGATGAATTTATAGTAGTCGATCGCTTTAAAGATATGCTTAACGAGGAGATTCAGGAAAGATTGAGGGAGCTAAATACAATCTTCATTCCAAATCGAAGCTTTGCGGTCTATGTGGGCTACGATGGAATTGAGAATGAGTTTGTAGTCCCTATCTACGGCAATAGGTATCTACTAAGGGCTGAAGAGAGAGATTTTGAAAGAGGACAGTATTACCTGCTTAAAAAGGCGGGAATCAGGATTCCTAAGGAGTTTAAGAGCCCAGAGGAGATCGATCGCTTAGTAGTTGTTAAGGTTCAGCAGGCTAGGAATCCGTTGGAGAGGGCGTTCTTCTATGCTAAATCGCCAGAAGATTATTATAAGCAGGCTGAAGAACTGATCAAGGCTGGCGTAATCAATGAAGAAGGTTTGAAGAAGGCAAGGATTGAGGAATACGTTTTAGGAGCAAGATTCAACGCCAATTTCCACAGCTACGCTTTGAAGGATATCTTCGGAGATTTCGACTTCGTAGGCTTTAGCGATAGGAGACAGGTGAACTTACAGGGATTTCTGAATTTACCAGCGAAAGATCAGCTTAAGATCGATGTGCCTGTGAAGAACGAGGAAATCGGTCACTTCGGTGTAACTATGAGAGAAAGCAAGCAGGATATGGTTTACGAAACCGCAGAGAAATTCCTAAGAGTTTGCGAAGAGGAATATCCGCCAGGAATGATCGGACTCTTCGGTTTACAGGGAGCTGTTGCCTATTCGCCGGAAGACGATACGAAGCTTGAGTTTGTCGTCTTCGATGTTTCGATGAGGGTGCCAGGAGATCCTTGTATCGGACCTACATCTCCGGAGATGAGAAATCTAACACTGAAGCACGGTGTCAGAATTGAGGATCCGCTCGACTTAAGCATGATGGAAATCAAAAAGGCTTTAGAAACTGGAAGATTGAGCGAGATCGTCACTTGATTTATTTTTTGGTTGTGATATCATACTGTGCATGATTTAAGTATTTATCAACACTGTTACCCCACTACCTATTTTTTAATAATAAATACGAGCGGTTTTACTCAAACATTCCATAATCACTCTAAACTTAAGCAAAAATTAGCATATAGAAATCTCAAAACGTTTGGTGCAGTAATCTAACGTTAGCATCAAACCGTTTGCAAATTCTATACCCAAAACTATTTCGTTAACACCCTTAGATGTTTCAATAAATCCATCTTTGGTAATATTCAGATCTACAATCCGTATTCTACCGTAAGTACCGACAGATTCTTCCAGTTCGCCATTTGGAAGCATAATCTTTCTCCTATGCAAACGTAACTCGTTCATCTTCAGCTCTTCGAATACCCTTTCGGGAACTATCGCAAAACCCTCGTAGCCAGTATCGAACACCCCTAATACGGATTCATTCTTTGGATATTTAACATCGAAGAAAGGATTTTCCAAAATGACTTCAATTACCGGAATACCATCCAAAAGATTGCTCATCTCCACCCTCTCCTAACGATCGGCTTGATCTGTCTGGTCGAAACTATCTCAACACCTCTTGGATCGATCTTCTTCTCACGTAGAATCCTTGCCAGTTCGTCAAGCGATTTCGCCTCTGCTATCATCTTCCCATCCTTATAGGCGCGGAAGATCGTAACATCAGCTTCCAACTGCGAGAAGTAGTTTCTTAAGGCAGATTCGATGACCTTCGATATCGCTCCCTTGCTACCTCCGAACTTAACCCTTGCAATCTCTCTGAGCTTCCTTTCAATATCATCGTCCAACGAGATCGTTATAGTCCCCATGTTCCATTGATCTATTTAAATAATATTTAAAGTTTACTTAATTGTTTAGTTAAGAATATTTCAAAAATATAATTTAGAAAAATATTGTAAATCAAAAATTATTTATAAATCATCAAAATCGCTAATAGGTCTTAGCGACTCCAGTCAGATAACCTTCTCCACCACAGACTATACACTTACCCTTATACTCAAAACCTTCGAGCCAATCCGGCAACTCCTCGAACCTTCCTAAAACAGAGCCTTTCGTATTCTCTTCAACAACCTCACCGCATTCAGTTGAACTGCAGAGGTATACGAACCCAACACCTCTTTGCTCAATCCAATTAGCCAGATCATCCAAATTGTCAAAGAACTTGATCTTAGACTTAGCCATCTCAATAGCCCTATTTCTCAGCCTCTGCTTGAGCTCCTTAGCCCACTCTTCGATCTTCTCTTTTGTTATCTCCTCAAAGCTCAGGCTGAATTTCTTCTTTTCATCTCTGAACGATATCACAACTGTTCCGGTTTCGGCCTCCTTGGGACCGATCTCGAATCTTACCGGAACTCCTTTGAGCTCCCATTTGTAATACTTAGCTCCCGGTCTTTCATCGCTATCGTCGAGCAAGACTCTGTAACCGTAATCTTTCAACTTCTCAAAGAGCTTTCTTGAAAGTTCCTCAACTTGAGCTTCCCTACCCCTGTAAAGGATTGGGATTATCACGATTTGAACCGGAGCCACTTC
Source organism: Archaeoglobaceae archaeon (assembly GCA_027064525.1). Classification (GTDB taxonomy): domain Archaea; phylum Halobacteriota; class Archaeoglobi; order Archaeoglobales; family Archaeoglobaceae; genus WAKM01. The sequence goes on along the minus strand of JAMOPJ010000022.1, from coordinate 30,791 downwards.
GAATGGCAAAATCAAGCCCAAATCGTCACCGTGAATGCTGATAAGCGATGCTATACACCTTTCGGAGATTCCGTAGCATGTCTGGTGGACGTAAGCATGATCACCGTCGGGAGTTTCGTATTTGATGTCGAACGTCCTCGCGAAGTTGTCCGCTAAATGGTGAACGGTTCCAATCTGTAGAGTTCTGCCATCAGGCATTATCGTATCGAAAGCGATCGTGTAGTCCGCTCCGGGGAACTTGTCCCAGTCAGGACGTCTGAAGATGAGGTATGGAATAGCCAAGAAGTCATAAAATTCTTTATAGAGCTTAACAGCCTCCTTGACTTGCTCTTCTGCTTCCTCATAGCTGCGATGAGCGGTGTGAGCTTCTTTGAACGATGTGATCTCCCTAAGCCTTATCAGGGGACGGGTGTGCTTCGTTTCGTATCTAAACGTGTTCACGATCTGATAAACTTTAAGAGGTAGATCTGCGTGACTTCTGATCCACAGCTTGAAAATGGGATACATAGCCGTCTCACTTGTAGGCCTTAAAGCGAGTTTAACATCTAAGGGTTCCAAACCTCCGTGAGTAACCCAGAAAACCTCGTCTTCAAAACCCTTTATGTGCTCACCTTCCTTACCTAATTCCGTCTCGGGAATCAAAGCTGGGAAATAGACTTCATCGTGATCTCTATCCAAGAGCTCTCTCAGTTTCGAATAAACTAGTTGACGGATTTTAAAACCAAACGGACACCAGACGTATAACCCCTTGACAGGATATCTTATGTCCATTATCTCAGCCTGCTGAATGATCTCGTGGAACCACTCTGAGAAGTTCTGCTTCGGTGGTAGCATCAAATTGAGCAACGAACGTTTGTTATTAAACTTTTTGCAAAACGCTTAACAGCAAAGAATAGAGAGTTGAAACAATGAAATGCTCGAAGTGCAAGGAGAAAGCCATAACATACCTCAAGCCCTACAGGATCGCACTGTGCAAGAACTGCTATCCCGACTTCTATTTAAATCTCGTTAATAGGAGCATAAAGAAATACAAGATCATCAGGAAGAACGAGAAGATTTTAGCTTGTGTTTCCGGTGGAAAAGATAGTTCCGCAATGGCTTTTGCTTTAAAAAAGCTTGGTTATAACATCGAGATTCTCTACATCGATTTGGGGATTGGAGAATACTCCGTTAAATCGAAAAAAGTTGTGGAGGAGCTTGCAGAGGAAATAGATGTTCCAATTCATGTAGTTGAACTATCGGAATACGGGTTTACGATCGATGATGTCGATGTAAAGAAAGTTTGCTCCGTCTGCGGAACTGCTAAGAGGTATCTTATGAACAGATTTGCAAGGTTAAACGGATTTGATGTTATTGTTACCGGGCATACAGCTGAAGATTTGATTCTGTTCTTCTTTAAGAACGTTCTCAGCGGTGGAATTGAGTGGATCCCTAAGCTTATCCCAAGATCTGAAGGCTTCAACGGATTGATTGCCAAGGCACGTCCACTCTTTGAGAGAAGTGAAAAGGAAAACATGCTATTCGTTCTCTCGCTAAACATCCCGTTCCTTATGGATGAATGTCCCCACGCTCCAAGAGATGTCTGGAAGGAGATATTATATGATATTGAAGCTAAAAAGCCGGGCTTCAAGCAGAACTTCGTTAGGGGATTGATCAAGCTTGCAAAGAGTGTGAGGGTTAAGAAAGAATGGGAGTTCAAGAAATGCAGGATTTGTGGTGAAACTTCAAGCTCAGAGATCTGTGCCTTCTGTAGATACGTTGAGAAATTCAAAAAGCATGGGCAATCGATCGAACGTTGAGACACCACAACCTTTTTAAGTTGGCTGTCGAAAGCAAGAAACATGGGTAAGACCGGTAGTGTAACTTGGGTTAAGATCAAGAACAGAAGAGGTGGATATAGACTCGTTCCAACTAAGTGGCAGAACTACAAGAAGCCCGGCCCAAACCAGAAATACACCTCAGATGGTAAGAAGAGAAGGAGAATTCCGAGGAAGCCGAAGTCAATCTTAGGTGTTAAGAGCTAACACGATCTTTTTTACTTCATCTACGCTTGCTTCTGTTTTAAATCCAAATCCAGAGTAGTGAACCCTTGATGCCTTATATCCCATCTTTTTTAGTTCCTCGATTATTCTGACCACTTGCGGCGGAGACGTTTTAAGCATCCTCGCGATGTGGTGCGTTGTGTATCCGAACGGAACGTCTATCTCCTCGTATATTGACTGCAAGAATTTTTTGAGCTTGTTTTTCGTATCATCACTGACATCCATCTCCTCAACTTTACTAATCATAGATCTAACAAAATCCCTATCATGTAATTTCCCAAGCCAGAGCGGTCCGATCATCTTAAATTTGCTTCCGCACTTGCATCTCTCGAATGCTGAACCATCCATCGGCACCCATGCTCTGTTCCCGCAGTTGAAGCAGTAGAAAAGGTATCCTACTTTTTCGTAGATCTTCCCAGCCAACGCTACGGATCTTCTAAGCTTTATGTGAACTCTGTAATAGTGCTCCTTAGCCCAAGAAACGAGAACTTCTATTGCTTTATCGTATTTTGTTGCTTCTCTAACTATCTTGCCTATAAGCGTTCTCAAGCCCAACTCTGGATAGAATTCCGTCTTTTCAGCGTAGATCGCATACTTTCTCAAACCAGCCACTGGAGCTGAACCGCATAAAGCGGCGGTGTCTGTTGCGGTGACGCTCAGGTATTTCAGAGCTGATAGGCATGCTGTATCAATGAACTCAGCCGGAGACCCGAAGGGATCTAAATCTATGTGAGTGTATCTATTCTCTCTCATCAGAGCTACAGCATCCCTGTTGAAGACATCCGCTTCAATTCCGTTAAGCTTGAGGTTCTCTTTTATAAGCTCAACAGCTTTCGGGTTCTTGTCGTTGAAAGTTGGCAGGAATCCAGCTTCCAAGCAAGCTCTTATCCCCCTTATGCCAGTAGCCGACAAAGCGTCGAGCGATTTGACTTCTCCGTCTTCCGTATTAGATATAACTTTGTAAGCTAATACATCTAAATGCCTGCAGAACGTCATTCGAGGATTGTAGAAGACATCTTTGCTCAGCTTGATCTTGGCTTTTCCCTCCTCAACGATCATGCGCGAACCTCCTCACGATTTCCTCTGCAATAGCATCCCTATTTTCTTCAGTTAGCGTGATAACCTCGAACTCGGAACGTATTCTCTTCAAAAGAGGATGCTGAGACTTCAGATGGATCGTAAAGAGGAGGTTGTCGCGATCCAATATGCTTTCAACGGCTTCAACGAACTTCCGACTCTTGAGCTCCATCGGACCGATCTCGTCCAAGATGATGAGATCAGCATCAGCGTAACCCTCTATCTTTTCGGCAAACCTGTCGATGGATTCCACGATAACACCATACTTTCCAACTTTAAACGGACTACTATACCCTACTTTAGCGAGCCAAGCTTCCTCTCCACTCTTCAAATCGATAAGCTTAAAACCGATCCTAACGCCTTTCTCCCTTACTTCCTTGGTTATGAATCCCCTGATGTTGAGCTTATCCTTCAATGCTTCGTAAACCTTCAGGCAGAGGGTTGTCTTTCCTACGCCCGGTCTGCCGGTAACTGCAATTCTCACACGATTTCATTTGCGCGTTGATGCTAAATAGTTTGCTAACCGAACATCTTCAGAAGGCATTCGGAGATAATATCCGCAACGCTGACGTGACTTATCGGACTCAAAACGGTGTCCGTAGCAACCAAACCCTCAACACCACACTCAAGCAATTTCTTCAAAGCGTCTTTTGCAAGGATAGCATGCGTGCAAGCGACGAATATCTTTCCACATCCAGCCCTCTTCAAAGCCTTGACAGCTTGGATCACCGTTCCGCCCGTAGATATCATGTCGTCCACGATTAAAACATCTTTACCCTCCACTTCCTTTGGAGCGGAATCTATGATCACGTTTTCCGCATCGATCCTTATCTTCTGCAGTGCAACGTAGCTCAAGCCTAAATCATCGGCAACGATCTTCGCCCACTGGATAGCCTCCTCATCCGGAGCAACTACGACCGGATCATTCATCTCGAAGTTCTTATTCGCAAATTCAGCAAGCTTGTGCATTGCTGTCAGATTCTTCACTTCAAATCCGAAGAATGATGTCAGATCTTTCAATCTGTGGAGGTGAAAGTCGACGACGATCATCCTATCTATTCCCGCACTTCTGAGCAGATCTGCAACGATTTTCAACGAGAACGCCTCGCCTTTTATGAACCTACCATCCTGTCTTGAATACGGAAAGTATGGGAAAACACCGGTAACCGATTTTGCATCGTAATCTTTCAGAGTCTCTATGAGAAATAGAGTTTCGATTAGCATCTCATCGGGGTTGTGAGCGAACGAATTTACGACGATAACATCCTCACCTTCGACATCTGCGGATATTCTAACGTATTTCTCGCCGTCGGGTAATTTCTCAAGCTGTGCGTAGCCCAAAGGAAAATTAGTAAGACGAGAAACTTTAATCGCGAGAACACCCTGAGTGGCGGGGATTATCAATGGCATATGCCTAATTTACCAAGATCGGTTAAAACTTTTGCTACGGTATGGAGGTTACATAACAGTAAGTTTTTTGAAAACGTCAAAAGGGAGAAGATGAAAGAGATGTTTAAAAGGTTTATAGAACTCGTAAACTTGCCAGAAAACATTCTGGCATCTACCAAAAACGATAAGTAGAAAAATAAAGAGAAAAGAGTTGAGAATTCTCGAAGAAGAGAGGAAAAAGAAGGGTGAAAAGGGCAAATACGAATACTGCTATTCAGACATCATGCGTTAAATCTATCATGATTTTAAACCCCCTCCCCCCTTTATTTCCTGTGGAGATTTGGAAAGAGGAACCTAATACAGGCTGTAATAATTTGAAACTACAAAACTTTAAAAAATGGTAGTATTTCGAAATTAAATACCACAGGTAATAGATTTTGGTTGAAATAAGCCAAATTAATAAGCAAATCGCATATTCAAAGATGCTAAAACATATCAGCTAGTAAATATAAAAATTATGCTAAATACACTCCACAAATTTTTCGTTTGGAATGTGTTGATTATTATTAGCATGTATTATTTTTAGAGACATATAATATTAATTTTATAATATATTATTATATTCATAACGATAATCCCCCAGAGTAATTTAAAAGTAACCTTATTTATAATTTTCTATTCAAAATTTAAAATCGATTTTTATAATTAATCTTCAAATTATTGTATTATATTTTAATATTAAATAATAGTTGAATAAATCAATTGATTAACTTATTCTAAGGTAATTTTTATAAATATTATAGTATTATAATTTTAAACATCTTACTTTTTCGAAAAGTTCAATTAAGCTCTTTAAAACATCCACATACTCTTTTATTGTGGAAATTTCTTCCTCAGTAGAAATCTCCATCAACCTCCTTGCTATAATTTGTATGGTTTGTTTTAGAATAGTTTCCACATCAATACTTTCAATCTTGACATCTGAAACTGTTTCTTCTGGAATTTTTCCTTCATTCTTCTTTTCTTCAACCTTATCTTCTTTCAATTTGACTACTGCATTTTTGCCCTCACCTATTATTTCAGCTTCCTTTTTGCAAGCTGGACAGATGATTTTATCTTCATATTTAAAAAGTGGCATATTACACTGAGGACAGTGGTAAGCCAACATCTTCGCACCTTTAAATAACAGTTCTACAGCTTCCGAAATTTTTTTATCCTCCACGTTATTATGTCCAATGATACGATATTAAAACGTTGCAGTTCTGCGAGGTGATGTGCATGGCTGAAAAGGTGCCAGATAGTATTTTAGAGGCTTTAGATAGGATCATCCAAGACGATACTGTGCCAAGAAATATAAGAAAGGCTGCAAGTGAAATTAAAGAGAGTTTACTGCACGGAAAAGACAGCTTAGCTGTAAGAGCGGCAACAGCGATCTCTATTCTTGAAGAACTATCCTCAGATCCAAACTTGCCAATGCACGTTAGAACCTTAATTTGGAACGTATCCAGCCAGCTCGAAAGAATTGCAGTCGAAGAGTAACCATTTTTAAAATACTATTCTTTCGACATTTTTATTATATTTTATACATTAAATTGTGTTGCTGCAATCGTGAATCTACATTTCCAAGAGAAATAGATAATCTTCTATTTTTATAAATTATTATTAATATATTGTTTTATGTGATCTCTTACGGAGATAAACTTGTAAGAACTGTGGAATATTTAATAAAGCTTTTATCATACTTTACTTTTAATTTTCACTTTATTTGGGTTACTTCCATCAACCCACAACAAACCTAACATACCCTTTTCGGAGTTCCACAGGAAACAAAGGGGGGAGGGGGTATATAAATATCCCATCAAGCTCTGAAGATCTCTCCAAATTCTGTTATATCCTTTTCTGAGCTTAACAACTCCTTTAAAACATCCACAAGCCTATCAATCTTGACTCTAACTTGCTTTGTCGTATCTCTGTCTCTTATCGTGACTGTTCTGTCTTCAAGCGTCTGATGATCCACCGTTATGCAGAATGGTGTTCCTATTTCATCGAACCTCCTATATCTTCTTCCTATACTACCTGAATCGTCGTATTCTGTGTATATTCCCGCATTCCTTAACATCTCAGCTATTTCCAGTGAGACCTTGATGAACTCATCCTTTGAAAGTAACGGCAGAACTGCAACCTGCACTGGTGCCATCCACCTCTTAAGTCTTAGAACCTTTCTTTCTTCTCCATCCACTGTATCCTTTTCAAATGAGTGCTCCAAGATCGTATATGTGATTCTATCGAGCCCAAACGAAGGCTCTATTACGTGTGGAATGATCTTTTCACCGTGGATCTCTTCCTCAAACTCTTCAACCTTGAAGAACTCGTTGCTAACCTCTATCTTTTCTCCGTCAACCTCTACGATAACCTTTTCGATGTTCTTGTCATTAACTTCAAACTCTTCTAAAGCTTTTGCAATCGCCTTTGCTTTCTTTCTATAAACCGGACCAAGCTTTTTCAAATCTGGAACGATCTTCAACTTCTTAACTTTAATCGGTTCTTTAAACTGGACAAAAACTGTCAAATCTTCTCCGCTATGCTCAATATGTTTTTTCAAGTCATAATCCGTTCTGTCGGCGATTCCCACTATCTCGATCCAGCCGTAGCTCGTTAAAGCTTCGGCATCCCAGCAATCCACCGCATAATGTGCTCTCTCATCGTCCTTGTGCTGTCTGAACCTTAGCTTATCCTCACTAATTCCAGCTTTCAGCAGAAATCTCCTCGTCTTTCCTATGAAGTATGCTAAAAGTTCGTGTGCGATGATTCCTTTATCTACAGCTTCTTTTAGCGTTATTTCATACTCGTTGTCGAACTTATCGACGAGTTTGACGACATCGTTTGCATACCGTTCGAATTGGGGATGCGTCTTCTCAGCAGGATGAACGAAGTATTCGAGCTCCGCCTGATTGAACTCTCTGAGCCTTATAACACCTTGCCTTGGACTTATCTCGTTTCTGTAAGCCCTTCCTATCTGAGCTACACCGAACGGGAGCTTACCTCTGAAGTAGTCAAGTAACCTCCTAAAGGCAATAAATATACCTTGGGCTGTCTCGGGGCGTAGATAACCCTTTTTGCCCTTGCCCGGACCAATTGAAGTGGTAAACATCAGGTTGAAGTGAAACGGCTCCCCAAAGCTTCCACCACAGTCGCACTTTAGGTCGTAAGTCTCTATTATTTCCTTAACAGCTTCAATCGTGCAATCCGCTTCGATGTTCAGCTTTTCCTTTATGTAGTGATCAGCCCTGAAAACCTTACCGCACTTCTGACACTCGATCGCAACGTCTGTGAAGGATTCAGCATGTCCAGAAGCGATAAAAACCTCTTCAATATTCACCGTTGGCGTGTCGATCTCGACAGCCCTCTCATTTATTACGAAAAATTCTCTCCAAAGATTTTCGAGCCTTCTCCTCAAACCGTTTCCAAGAGGACCATAATCTATAAACCCAGCCATTCCACCGTATATCTCAAATGATTGCCACAGGAATCCCCTTCTGATGAGCATTTCCATCAGTTCACTCATGCTCAGCCATAATCACGATCTTTTTAAAAGGCTTTTTGAAGGTTTGCAATCCTTAATCTGTTTTGGCGATTACTAAAGTTTTAAAAATCCATTGCTTTAGATTTACAACATGGCAGGATTTGAGAGTATTTTCAGAAAGATTACCGATTACAAGTGGGAATTACCTAAGGGTTACAAGCCGGGAATGAGGGTTCCGGCTATATTCTACATCAACCGCAAGCTAATGCAAATACTTGAGAAAGATGCTGTCGAGCAAGCTGCGAATGTAGCTACGATGCCGGGTATTCAGGTTGCTTCATTGGTTATGCCTGATGTTCACGTCGGTTACGGTTTCCCGATTGGCGGTGTGGCTGCTTTCGACGCTGAAGAGGGTGTAGTAAGTCCCGGAGGTGTCGGTTTTGATATAAACTGCGGTGTTAGGCTTATCAGGACGAATCTGACTGTGGATGTAGTTAGACCCAAAATCAGGGAACTTATAGACGAGCTTTTCGTTGCCGTGCCTTCTGGAGTTGGAAGTGAGGGAAGGCTGAGGGTTAAAGATCACGAATTAGATGAGGTGCTTGTTGAAGGTGCTAAGTGGGCTGTAGAGAACGGCTACGGCTACGAGAAAGATTTAGAGCACTGTGAGGAGAACGGAGCGCTTGAGGGTGCTAAGCCTGAAGTCGTGAGCAGGAAGGCTAGGGAGAGAGGGAGGCCTCAATTGGGCACTTTGGGCAGTGGAAACCACTTCTTGGAGGTTCAGTATGTTGATAAGATATTCGATGAAAAAGCCGCTAAGGCTATGGGGCTTCAGGAGGGGCAAGTGACCGTGATGGTTCACTGCGGGAGTAGAGGGCTTGGACATCAAGTCTGTTCAGACTTTCTCGTAGTCCTCGATAGGGCTGTGAAGAAGTATGGGATAAAATTGCCAGACAGACAGCTTGCTTGCGCTCCGATTAAGAGCAAGGAGGGTCAGGATTACTTCGGAGGAATGGCTGCAAGTGCAAACTACGCTTGGTGCAACAGACAGATAATCACCCATTGGGTCAGAGAGACTTTCCAGAAGGTATTCAAGATGAGTGAAGAGGATTTGGGAATGGAGCTTGTATATGACGTTGCTCACAACATCGCAAAGTTCGAAGTTCATAGGGTGGATGGCAAGAAGAAGAAAGTCTGTGTCCACAGGAAGGGTGCAACGAGAGCGTTCGGCCCGGGACATCCGGACATTCCGAAGGATTACAGAGACATCGGACAACCGGTGTTGATTCCCGGTTCAATGGGAACCCCGAGCTACGTTCTCGTTGGAACGGAAAAGGCTATGGAGGAGACCTTCGGCTCTACATGCCATGGAAGCGGTAGAGTTATGAGCAGGGCTGCGGCTAAGAGAAAGCTTAGAGGTAATGTGGTCAAGCAGAAGCTGGAGCAGAGGGGTATTTACGTTAGAGCCACACATGGAGCTTTGCTGGCCGAGGAGGCACCAGAGGCATACAAGTCGAGCGATGACGTTGTAGATGTCGTGCATAGGGCTGGGATATCGAGATTGGTTGCAAGATTGCTGCCTTTGGGTGTAGCTAAGGGTTAAATTTTAAAATTACCACGTTACTCATACCATATTTTCTTCTTTCTACTATACCTTTAGCTTCGAGTTTATCGAGGATTATGCTAACTGTGCTCTTGGGCAATCCACTTTTTTCAACTATTTCGCTCTGGAACATAACTCCACCATTCTCAGTTAAAATTTCAACGATCTTCTTTTCGTTGTCTTTTAAGCTGTTTAAATCTACAGTGTACATTGGTCGTTCTTCAACTGATAACATCATCAGGTATACACCAGTAGCTCCCAAAATTACTGCAAAGGAAATCAGTAAAACAGCATCCGTAAATGTGTAGAATCCGTTAAGCTGTTTTATTTGAATTTTACTATCAACGACTATAAACCAAACATTTGAGGGTGTAGAAAGCTTGAAGGATATAAATACAACAGAGATAAAAAATAGGAGCAGCGCAAGATACTTTCTATTGATGATCATAATTCACCACCTTCTTTAAATCTACTCTCACAAGAACACTTATGCTTTCGTTATTCTTCTGAAGTACTATTTTCACGAGCTTAAGTGGTAAAATCTTTGTAGTAAGCTCATACTGTCTCACGTTGTCGGAGTTGTTTACTTCGATAGGAATTTTTACAACTTCAGCTTCGATAACTGGCTTTATCTCCTTTATCATGTAGCCTTCGTTCAGAAGTTTCATAAACGTTGTGTTGTTCCTTGCTACTTTTAACGCTTCACTTTCGATTTTTCTTAAGGCTTCTATATCCATTGCTACAGCTTCTCCTCTGAGATTTGAAACTTTTTTAGGTTTTACAAACGATGCAACGATGTTACCTACGACAATTCCAGAAATTACAATTACCAGCATTAGTATCAACATCCCTTTCCTTCTCACAACTCTCACCTCCCTTCTGTTAATTCTCTTGTGATAATTCTCTTGAACAACACTAATGTTTTAGTTTTGAACTGGTTCAAAAATTAAAAAATAAACAATTTAAGAATAAACATAAAGTGTTCCAGAACTTTCATCCGACTCTGATCCACGCCAGACTTTTCCGTGGTAGTCGTATGTATGGCCTGGATATATCTTAAATACGGATGGACTTAGCCAACCACTCTGAGATTGGTCACCCCATATACTGTCGTGTATCACCTTACTGCTCGTTCCACCGTCATCTCTAAATTCGAAGTTTACATCACCAGATGCCCACCAGTCGGTGTCGTCAAAGTCATAGCTAACCCAGAGTTTAACATATATACCTTCTTCTGGTACTCCTTTGAGAGTTACATCCCGTATGTATGCCAATGCAGGATTACCCCAAGATTCATTGAAATACAAAGAACCTACACAGATCTCGATAGCCTTTGGATATACCCCATCCTTAACGTAATCTGACACATTTATAACCTTGACTTTGCTGGCATCTATGAATATTACATTGTTACGATAGCCATTTAACGTTTTATCATTTGCAGTGGCTGTAAAAATACTGATAGCTAACACTAATATTGTTGCTATTGCTACACTTGCTGTTCTCTTTCTCACGCTCCCACCCCCGTTCAGCTGGGTATTTGTGTCATTGCGCCCCTCCTCGGCGCTCGTTAATTATTACGATTGAACAACAGAAATGCCTTAGTTTTGAACTGGTTTTGAACGCTGAATTATGAGAATTATAACAGTTATCTTGAGAGATACTTTTAAGTTTGATCTAAAAACTTAAATTAAAATATCTTTTCAACATCTACCTTATCGAAATCACTATCGTTTGAGATGATTCTATTAATCCCGTTCAGCTTCATCGTTGCGTAATGAATCGCATCTTCAAAATCCAATTTTTCAACGTTCATTGCGAAGCTCAAAACGTCAGAGGTTAAAGGAAGCATAGTAATACCTATCTCTCCGAGAACTTCTGGTAAGTTCCTCAATCTTGTCAGAACGTAGAGTATCCAGACTGTCAAAGCGGATGTGCAAAGGTTATCGAATTAATACTTCTTGGCTTTTTCACCAAATTCTGGATGAGCTGTTAGATAATAGTATAGCACGTTAACGTCAACGTAAATCATAACTCGCCCCTCACAGCTTTTGCAGTTAGCTCCCTAGCTTTTTCTTCTATTTCTTCTACCGTTAAATGTCTATCAACCTTTACAACGCCGTAATATTCCTCTATTTTCTTCTTAATCGTTTTCAGAATGATCTTGTCACCTTTAACTGTCAGTTCAAACTTCTTCGATTTGATCTTATTTCTATTTTGGAAAAAGAGTCGTATAGTGAGGGAAAAAGATAGCAAGGTTGTAATCCACGCAACAGAGTGCCTATGGAAGAATAAAAAGGGCTGGACTCCTAAAGTGTGTGCTTCGATCGAGAAGTACGACATAGGGCTGTTGGATAGGATAAATAAAAACGTGAGATATCACTGCACTAGGAAAAGGCGATGACGTGTGTGTGGTTGTGATCCTGAATTTTGGGTATATCCTAAATGTTTGTTTTAGATTGGTATTGGCAAAACTAATGTTCAAAACCAGTTCAAAACTAAGGCATTTCTGTTGTTCAATCGTAATAATTAACGAGCGCCGAGGAGGGGCGCAATGACACAAATACCCAGCTGAACGGGGGTGAGAAAGTTGAAGAGTGGAATCGCTGTTGCAGTACTGTTACTGCTTGCACTAGCAACAGTGGCTGGAGCTGTAGAATCATTCGGCAAGAAAACAGTAAAGCTTGACGACCTTGATTTTAGCATCGAAAAAGCCGTAAAACTTGAACCTGAGAAGAAATCTTACAAAACTGACTTTGGAAGGGCAAATATTCTAACGAACGGTGGAAAGATCGAAAGAACGGTTACAGTTAGCGGTAAAATTAGGGATGGGTTCAACGTTGAGGGTGAGGAATTCAAGGTAGGGACAAAGGTTCTGGATGAAGTTGGGACTCTTGGGGCATTTCCAATATCAGGCACACTAAACCCCTGCGAAGCTGACCTTTATGGGCCGATATTCCTAAACGCAGGTGAAACTCTTACGGTTTCCCTCAGCTGGTATCCAAGCGATCAGCCAATTCTCTTGGGTTTTGTTGACTGGGACAGCGGGAAGGTAGTAGCAGCATGGATCATTAGCGGTGGCTCGGTAACTGCTTCCTTTACACCCTCTACAGCAGGAAATTATGGAGTACTCATAGGAAACGCCGGCACTCAAACAATAACCTACAGTGGCCTAGTTTCATGGTAGCAAAGTTCAAAGAGGCAGGAAGGCAGAATTTCTCCAAAAATTTATTTTAATTTTATTTTTAAAAATCGATAGAAAGTGAAATGTTGATAATTTGGGACTTCAGTGGATTGTTGTTGCCGGGCATTCTCACGATTGTCGGAGTTGCTGAAGATAGAGAGAAACTTGCACAGATGTGCAATAGCTTTGATGGCCGTGAACAGCATACTTTGGCTGGAATGTATATTCTCCCTTGTGGATCCATGGATACGATCATACCAATTTTTTAAATTTTCCAAAATTTAATCATTTTGGTATAATCGATTATTATTCTCTATGTTGCGTTAAGTTTGATGGTGAGAAAGCTGAAGTTCGACGTATACTTCATAACCGACTTGAACTTTGGCTGGACCCATGAGCAGTTTGCTGAGACAACACTAAAAGCTGGTATAAGGGTTATTCAGTTCAGAGAGAAGAGGATGAGCACAAAACAGATGTTCGAGATTGCAAAAAGGCTGAGAAAGCTCACTGAGTATTACGATGCTATTCTGATAATCAATGATCGCGTCGATTTGGCTTTGGCTGTCGATGCTGATGGAGTTCACGTTGGACAGGATTTGCCCGCTGAGGCTGTTAGAGAGATATTTGATGGCATAGTAGGTGTTTTCTGCTCATACCGTTGGGGAAGCTCCCGAGGCATACAAGCTCGGCGATGATGTCGAAGCTCGTCGCGAGAATTTTGCCTTTGGGTGTGGCAAAAGGTCGATTAGTTTTTATTGTTTATATAAAGTTTTTCTTTCTCTAATAGTATGGAAAACCTTTCCAATTCGAGTTCTTTAGCTATCTTATTTGTGAGTTCGTATGTGAGTATATTTTTCTTTAATGTTTTCTGCCACATAATGCAAGCCATTCAATCTGCAAACATTGCGTTGATGTATTTTATTCTTAAACAAGTTCCATTGATCTTAAAGCACTTTCCTTTCTCATTTATGAACTCTCTAATGCGCTTCCACTCTTCTTGAGTGGTTTCATATCTGTATTTATCTGAGCTATTTTTATTTTTTAGAAATAATAGAAATATTTTCTTTAAGGTCGGTTTGTCCCTCAATTCGCTCCACGTAACGTTAGTGAAACTACCGTTACAACCCACCTTTTCGATCCTGACATCTACTATAGCTCTTGGCCCTGCGATCGACGATAGATATGCGAATGAAATTATCAAAAATAATAAAAATACCAATAAACAAATAAAAAGTTTGTGAAATTTCAACGTAGTCACCTCATCATGGATTTATGTTACTTGCTACACACGACCCACAATCGTCGCACCAACAATCGACACCTAAGTATGCCCAACCATAATTCATTATGCACGGTGGATGTTCCCACCACCAATATCCCTGATCGTCTGCTCCAAAGAGATGTGATGCTTCATGTTGAACTATGCTGTCATGTGGCCAGTCGGGTGTAGATGCTTCAACTGCGCACAAAGCATATGGTGCAAAATCTGGGGTTCCGTCATTGTTTAAATCCCACATTCCATCTGGGTATGCAACGCCATTGTGGTTAGCGTAATTGACCCAACCGATTACGATATCGTTTTTACTATCGATGACCCATGATGTATCCTTGGCAAGATCGTCAAGAAGTTTACCAGCATCATCCCAGTCCGAAACGTCACTTGCATTCCAGAACCCATAGTAAAACGTTACTTGCACATTTACGTTAAAGTTCTCGAATCTTTCTAAAGCGTTTTTAGTGTCTGACTCAAAAGGTTCTGTTGGGACATGTTTACCATCCTTTGCTACAAAGACATGGACTTCAATCTGACCATCTATTGCATGCGGCCCGTTTGAAGGATTTCCGCAACTACTTACAGTAGTAGTATATGTAGGTTGTTCTAGTTTTAACAATCTGTGTTCAACAAGTATTTTAACGTATTCTTTCGGCAATACAACTCCATCAACCACTTCAACTCTCGGATTTGCCGGATCGACACCATACTTTTTAATATATCTCTTTCTTGCATTCTCAATTATTTTATTCATTTCTTCATAACTTATCACGATATAGTCTATACCCTTCCCTTTCAGCTTTTTAGCTATATTCTCTGGAACCTTACCGTTCTCTGTAACTATGACTCTTTTACTACCATTTAAGATTGTTCCTTTTAAGTAACTTGGTAACACACCCTTTGCAAATTTGATGTCATTTTCAGTTATCCCATACTTTTTGTATATCATTTGTAGTTCACCTTCCGTAAGCTTTTCTGGTGGCTTTAATGGTATGTCACTTTGCTTTGGTATAATTACCGCACTCACAACCATTCCTAACATCACTAAAACTAAGAATATACCTACTAACGGTTTAACCCATTTCATTCATACCACCTCTTAACTTAGAAATGATTTAGAACTTCATTTCATAAATATCTTCTGACCATATATTCAAAATAATATTTATAGGATTAAATAATTGAAAATATAATTTACAAGACATGGTAAAATCACATCTGTTTAGGACATGTTATGACTGTTAGTCGAAAAAGTTCAATACATTACAACTTACGATTTTGTCCTATGGCTAAGGACACGATTAGATTAAGGATAAATCCGTAGGCTCCGATTAATATTAAGATAATATGTTCAAAATTAAATATATTAATTCCCATTCTTATATCCCTCATTAGCGGGTAGCCTGCAAAAAATACACCTACAAATATTCCTGCAAACATATGATGAAATTGTAAGACTCTAAAGATGGAATCCCTATTGTTAGCCTTCATAGCGGTTAGAGCCTTTATCAAGATGAGTGTTTGGGCAATTATTGAGACCGTAAGAACGATATAATACGGAATTAGAGCAATTGTCCCCTTAAATCCTGTAGTGCATGATAATCCTAAGTATGTAATCGCAGGATATGGTATTACACCCCAGCATCCCGCCAATGGTAAGAGTAGCGGTAGCATTCCCACAGGCCATATCAAAGCTAAAGCAAACGGAGTAAATATTAGAATCAAGTATATCATTAAGCCAACGAGATAGCTATATACCGCCAGTTTTGTCAGCATCTCGTTCACGTTCATGATTATACGCCCGAACCACATTCATTTTTAAGTACAAGTTTATACACTTTGTAAATAATACACAGCTGAAAAACAACGTTTACCGTCATTATTGTTATTATGCCCAAAGGTTGCATTAGCTTATATGAAAGTTCCTGTGGGATTATACCGAAAAAACCGGCTAATCCGAGCGCGTACATTATAACGACGGAAGGAAACACGATATAAAGCATGCCACCAAAAATTGGATATCCAATAATGTAAGTTAACCCAAGAATATATTCCACAAAAATAAATTTTAAAAATAATTACATTTCATAAATATCACTTCTTGTATCTTTAGTTAAGGAAACCACAGCCAAGATGTTCAGAAGAAACCCGTACATTCCTAGTAATATTACGAGTAAGTTTGCTTCATGCTCCATTAGTAAATGCAAATTATTCCTATATAATATTAACGGATATATAGTTAAATGTACTAAATAAAATAAACCTACACTAAAATGATGTAGTATAATCATTTTGTAGATTTTATATATTCTATTTTTGAGAACTTGCAATATTATGTAAGTCTGCAAACCAATGGCAGATACAAGCAATAAATAATATAAATATAAATTATAATTATATTTTATAATAATTATAGGATAATCCAAACGAAAGAATATATATGGAATCATACCAACAAAGCTTCCAAGAGGAAATACGTAGGATACTAAAGGTGGAATAACCAACATATAGTCCAGTACGATGTAAGGACACAGGCATACCACTAAATTAAAGAGTCCTACAAAATATCCGTAGAGTATAATTTTATTAAAAAAAAAGTAAAAAATTATTGCTTTTCATCTATTCATCCTCCAAAAAGACTAAATTGGTACTCTAAGTCGTTGTAGCCAAGTTTGGGAGTTAAGTCGCTATTGCAGATTCCAAAGTGATATTCTACAACCCATGGCCAGATTGGAATATTTCCCGGTTCATCAACCAATTCATACCATGTGACAAAGGCTAAATGGTGTTGCTGAGCTTTCTGTCTTATTACTGGTAGCGCAGAGTTAATAAAATCTTTCTGTTCATCCTCCCCGTGGCTTATTAAATCAGAGTATGTAGAATATCCAGTTTCCATTATAGCAGCCCGTTTTCCATACTGATCTGCTATACTGAACAGGGTATCAAGCTCGCTCCATTGATCATAGGATTCACCAAAAGCCCAAGTTCCTGGGTAATGATCGATAGCAACTATGTTTATGCAACTTCCAACATTGTCGAGCCAATACTTTAGCCAGTAATCCCACTGAGCCCAATCGGCAAATGCGTTCACGATAGTCTTAAAGTAATAATCGTGCTCTGAGATACCGTCATAAAGAGCCTTTATGTATTTGGGATCATCCCACATCTGAATGGGATCCGCCAGATGATTCAGTTCGTTGCCAAGCTGGTAGTATGTTATCATATAACCTAACTCTTGAGCAACTTTTGACGCATATTCCTTTGCTTCCTCAAGGAACCCTGGCGTAACTCTTGCCTGTATGACTACTTTGCCATTCACTACGTATATATTCCTGACGGGAATGTGGTTCTCTTTAGCGATCTTTAAGAATGTTTTTACGTCTACACGACCCGTAGGGATTTTTACAGTCTTGTCGTTGACCTTGGCAATATAATATTCTGTCCCGGAGTCCTCTAGCAAGTCATTAACCCACGATGGGAATCCTCCACTGCTTCCCAAAACCACGATCACGTCCATGCCTTCCTGATGAATCCTATTTATAGTTGCTCTGTAATATTCGAACGCATTTTCGTTAAATTGATCTCTCTGTGGTTCAACATCTTTCCACCATATATCAAACCTAATGTATCTTGCATTGAGGTCTTTAGCCTTCTCGATCATCTGAACATCTTTTTGAGGTAGGGGATCTCCAGCTTTCCATCCTGAGGGATAATGGAAGTGAATACATATTGCCGTCTTCGAAATCGTTTCTGTCTTCACGGCCATGGCCGTTCCAGCTATATTACCAATCACGACTACCACTAACAACACACCCACTAACAGTCTAGTTTGTCTCATTCTGTCACCTCTTTTCTCGCTAAACATCTTCAGCGAAGATCGAATATATTGATTGATTTAATCATATCATAAAAATTAAAATTTATTAATTATAGTTCTAGTTTGAAATGTATATTGCTGGGGTGGTGTCAACCGCTTGAGTTACTGCCCTGTAAACGGGATGAGCTATATTTGGATTCGAATATAATCGCACGGAGCAGTAAAATCCACAGGTGTCGTCGTATTCAAAATTTACACCTATAAACAACCCAATAGCGTCTGCAGCACTAGCAGCCTTTGAACTAATTTTACCAAGTGTTTTAAGAACCTCAATAAACTTCAAACAGTCTATGGCGACCTCTTTTTGGTCAAGATTCCACAGTGTAAATGTGTAGTATGGTATATCGTGGGAAGTTGAAGTTTTCGTTCCTTCATAAATATAGTCATCTACAGGAACGGTTTGAGCGTCCTCTGGTTTTGAGGTTCCACCATTGATTGTGCTCGGATAGAAATCTATTACATATATGTATTCTTTGTAATATATATCACCGGCACAGTATACACCCCATCTTTCGTATCTATATTTGACCTTCATCCAAACATAATAATTCTGACCAGTTGCGAAGGAGCCAGTGTGGGCACCAGCATCGTTCTTACTAATAATGTGATATCCTTTTCCTGTCCAGTCTGTGTCCACAAAAACGTATACTTTAAACCCGACATTTTTATTTTTAAAGTATGAGTAGTCTACTGTTCCCCACGAGGTATTATCTGGTTGAACTTTTGTCAATATAACGTTTCCGCTCCATTCATACGAATCATCAAGCCACTCATAGTATTCGGGAACCATTACATGAACATCGTTGCTCTTAGCTGGCGATACACTCTTAAACTTTGGATAAATAACTTTTGATGAGGGTAGCTTATCCCATCTAAAGTTCACATTTTCCACGGCAATTCTACCATCTTTAGTTACGATCGTCACAGAAATTAGTGGTTCAGCCATTGTTCCATTCTTTCTATACTCCTCCTGCCATGCATTTTTTAGATCTGCAAGATTAAGCACAATTTTATAGTCATTGCTACTAATATCGTAATCTGCTATGTGCCTAAAACCATCTGGATACAATGCTGAAATGAAAATATGTGCCCCGTCGGCATTCCTAATTTCTAAATTTGCAGCCCCTGCCATGCTACTGATCGTAACTAATACCACTAACAAACCTACTAAACCTTTCCAAACTCTCATTTAACCACCTCTTAACTTAGAAGTTATTTAGACTCAATTCCATAAGTATTTTCTGACCATATAATACAAATAATATCTTTAAGAAAATATCATTAAAACTATAATTCTCAAGATATGGTTAGAAAGTTTATATGGTAGTTTTTCAGAGTGTGAAAAACCCATCATAATGGGAAAAATGATAATTGTTGCAAACACATTTCACGGGTCGTGACTTTACTATGATTTAAATAATACCATCAACAGTGTTGCATCACCACTCATTTCACGTTTAATATTCTCTTTACATCATTTATTTAACTCATCCTAGTCGAATATATGCAGAATGCAAAGGAAAATCGTTGTTAGGGCGAAAGCAAACAAACCACCTAGTAGTATTGGGCCCCTAAACCAGTAAAAGTACATAGCATACCTACAACTAACTATTTCGACAACAAGGAAGTATTGGATGAAAATTCCTATCAGTCCTATACTAAACATCAATGCGATTAATTTTCTCACATCTTTAATATTTTTTTTCATACATATTATATATATCAGTGTGGTAGGGAAAAAAAGCAGAATCAAGCCAATACAGGCCCACATAGGGTAGTCAGAATGATACATCTCCGAGCTATGTCCAATTGCGATTGCAAAAATAATGGCAAGGGTGGTGATTGCAACACCACCCACACAACATAAGAATATTCTATCCGCTTTCATTCTTAGACCCCTTCAGAACTGTCCGCTATCCAAGTATAGTGAGTATGTATAATCCCACCCAGTTCCTTTAGGAACTCTAAATTCTACACCAGCAATAACTCCGACAGAGCCCTCATAGTTTCCATTCCAGTGTGCTTTGAATAGATTGCTTGTCAGCGACTGGGGACCAACGTGTCCCGGATAAAGTGTATAACTTTCCGATATTCCAGCACTAACACCATTATGTTCGACTTGTAGGCTGGCAGTAATAGTGACCGGTGTACCAGTACTTACGTCCGAAACTGGCTCCCAGTCTGTTACTACATCGGCATCTCTGTTGAGCTGGATTCCAACTCTAACCTCATAAACGTTTCCGTCATCGCCAAGCAGTACATCCTCTTTACTGATTCCAGTGCCCTTCATCCATACGATGTAGTCCATACGATGTAGTAATCGTAGTTAGGATCGTCAACGAGTACCTTGTAAAGTTTGAAGCTGGCATAAGCGGTGGCATAGGCTGTTTCTGCGCTGAGTGTGTCCGTACGGATGTACTGAACGTTTTCAGTGGTTAAAGCAGTCGTGCTAACTGCGTTGCTGATAAGATCGTCTATCTTTTTGCTACCCTTTTCTACGGGACTATTTGTATGAACACGCTTACTAACTTCAACGACGATTCTTTGTTTTTCCCCTTTTGGTTTTTCTTCCACTGGTGCACCCAACACAGGCATAGCACCACTCATTACCAGCATCATGGCCAACAAGATCCCAATAACCCATACCCTTCTCACATTCCATCACCTTCTGATTTCTCTGCTATAAACCTTTCTACTATTTAATATTTCTGACCATATAATGAGAATAATATGTTTAGTAAAATATATATCAAAATATAATTCTCAAGATATGGTCAGAAACTTTATATACAGTATTTTTCGTCAGAAACTTAATGAAGTTCTACTGCATAGAAGTAGTACTATGGTTAAAGTTACGAGAAAGTATCAGGTGACGATTCCGAAGGAGGTCAGAGAAGAGCTCGGCATCGAGTTAGGTGATGAAGTTGAGTTCGTTAAGAACGAGAGAGGCGAGTTCGTAATCAGGAAAGTTGAGAGGAGAAGGCGATACGAGGAAATTCTCAGAGATGCTGTAGGAGCGTTAAAAATTAGCAAGAAGCAACTTAAGGAAATTCAGAAGGCGATAGGGGAAAGCTTCCATGTCTAACGTTTTCATAGACTCGAACGTTTTCATCAGGATATTCAACGCTGAAGAAGGATATGAGAAAAACTATTGAGAGCTTGGTATGGATTAAAGAGCGAGACTGGAAATTTAGAATCTCATGCATCGTCCACTTTGAAATCCTTTTGGGATTCGAGCTGTACGGTGGGGATACTGGAAAGTATTGGAGGATTATTAAGGAATTTGAGATCGAAATAGTTCCACTCACAAAGGAGAATGTAGAATTGGCTTCAAAGCTTTGCAGAAGCAAGAGCAAAATCAGAGACTACTTCATAGGAGCTGCAGTAGTCAATCGAAAGGGATACCTTCTAACTTATAATGTGGATGACTTTAAGTGGACTGAAAGGGCTTACATCCCCGAAGATTTTGTAGCATTACATTGATAATTTTTGCAGGGTTTTGATCTTGGGCAGTTCTAAGTTCTCCTTTAATCAGAGAACATATCATCGGACTCTTTCCCTTTCAGAGAATCTTAGGAATTCCTCAACCCTTTGAAATTTAGCGGCATAAGTTTACTACTCCTGAGCTTTACTAATCACTTTTTAAAAATAACACGTATGCTGATCAGAAACAATATAATCCAGCTTAGGAGCACTACTGCCGAATGGATCGTTTTAAATACGATGGTAAACACAGACCATGCGAAGATGAAAAGAATTGCCACGAGTGCTATCATCTGAGCTACCGTTTTGTATTCAACTCTTTGCTTTGAGATCTTGTACCACATTAATGCCACTAAGAGTAAGAATGAAAAGCATGCGATTCCCATAAAATCGGGTTGTTGTAGTATGGAATAAAGTACCTTCTCAAGAAGAAACATGAACGAAACTATTGCGAGGAACAGGGCTTGATTTTTCCAGTTCGGTTTGTATTCGATACCCCATACGATCTTAACCCTAACGAAGGCTATTGTAACCGATACAATTGCTGGGAATAGTAGGCAGAGAAGAGGAAAAGTTATCGCTATATTACGTTTAAGCATGTTCACTTTAAGAACGATTATACACATTAAGATCATTAACGGGAAGTAGTATATGCTAAAGCTGGCAAAAAGTTCTCTCTTGAATAGTTCATATGCTACATTTTTCTTAGCATCGTCTTTCTCAGCATTCATTCGCTTCACCTTCGCCTTTTTGACCACAATCATATATGCACCACAAATGGCAACCCGTTGCCATGGCTCCGTAACAAATTATTGCTCCAGCGCAACACGGGTTATCAGGTATTGGCGCTGGTAGACAACATTCTAGAAGTGGTTGGCAAAGCGAACATACGCTTGGCGGTTCTGGCACTACACAATTTTGGAGAATGCATTCAAATGTATATGATCATACACACTCACTACATCCTGAGAAGTCCTGAATTGTATAAGTCTTACTTTTTACTTTGCCATCATAGTCAACATAGTATACCTTTGTTTGTTTAAATTTTCCATTTTCAACAATTTCCACCGCACCTACTTTTACGGAATTCTTTCCAGAGATATAAACAAGCATTAGGTTTCCAGTATCTGATTTTGCGGGTATAACTACTGCTCTGACAATTCCTCTATGGTCAATTATACTGAAAGCGGTTGCGATACCACATTGTGGAATGTTTAAATACCCCCATCAACAATATTGCATCACCACCCTGAAAGCTTTTACTTTCATCAGATCTATTTTGTATCCTTTAGCTGCCAATGTGGTTCTGAGTTTTTTCACGTTTTCATTCTTCAAAGCCTTAGCTAAAATCTAATTCTTTTCAATACCATTGATTTTGACAACCTTAACCTTCGATTTTCCAGTTGCAACTTTCGAGCAACTCGGACAAGCTGGAACACTTGTAGCTAATGCGTGATTAACCATACTTCCAAGCATTATTAAGACCACGACCTAATCCACTTCATTCTACCAACCTCCCTCCAATCTGAAAATAACTTAGACATCATTCCTATAAGTATCTTCTGACCATATATTAAAAATAATATTTAAAAGATTAAATAATTTAAATTATAATTCTTAATGTATAAATTTATATACAAAACTAAATAAATATTAATTTTCAGATTACATAAATAAAAAATTTTTAGTAGTAATTTTTAACCTTAAAACTATTTAAGTAAATTTATTTTATTTTTCAAACTTAATTTAAATCTTCTGAAAGCTTTGAAGTCTCTATCTATAGATTTAGAAATGAGTTATTGCTGATGGAAGTACCAATGGAAACATTGCTTCTAGAATTTTACACTTCTTTCTAAACGTCTTGCAGATTTTTCAGCGAGCTTAACTGATTTCTCGTCAAAATCAAGCTTTAGAATTTTTTCAAGAAGTACTTTCCTTCAGCCCACAGTATAATTCGAAGAGAGAAGTACTATAATAGAAGGTATCGAGTTCTATTAAATCCCCTATAAATAATTTCTAAAAACTCCTGTCGCCTTTAATCCTTACAAGTTCCTCATATATATCATCAGCAGTGTCAGGCACATATACACAGGATTGAACACTTATATAATTATATCTAAAATAGTTCATTAATATTTTAATAAAAGAATAAAATTTAATTATATTTTATTTACACTATTATCGTATAGTGCAACACTGAAATTTATGTCAATAGTTTTTGTATCAGTCCACCACCATACTGGCTTTTGGAGTTCTACTTTGAAATCGTGATCCACAATCATAGGAAGAAATCCGCCGGGTTTATTGGGATCAAGCAGACCTATGGAGGAAGGTTCGACCGTATACGTTACACCGCTTGAAGAATCCGGAATTTCATGGATTGTCTTTACG
The DNA here is from genome assembly GCA_027064525.1 of Archaeoglobaceae archaeon. Taxonomy (GTDB): domain Archaea; phylum Halobacteriota; class Archaeoglobi; order Archaeoglobales; family Archaeoglobaceae; genus WAKM01. Next base: position 6,949 of record JAMOPJ010000022.1, on the reverse strand, counting down.
CATCCTGTATCAGGGGATGTTTGATCTATCCACTTGATTTTGAGACCTCCCTGAACGCTGTAACTTATCGTCGCAGAAGCTATAGCTACAGGTTCTTCCCCTTGAAATCCTGCCGAAGCTGTTAGGGTATACGAAACTTGGGTGTTAGAACCCTCGTTTTTCGGACCCCAATCGTGCAGAACCTGCCCCTCCCAAATGTCTGTGTTCCAGTCGGTTATCGTAGTAAACTTTTTCGGCGAATAGCCATCGTAACCGAGTGCGGAATGTTGGGGCAACGCTAAGAAGAATCTGTAAGTTTTTCCACCTACGGTCGTCTTTGCAATATAGTAGTCCACCTTAACAGTTTCCTTTCCTACATTGTTTTGATCTTTGGTAATCCAGCCAACGTAACCGATATAGTTGAAGTTCTTAATGTTAGTTGATTCCGCTCTAACTTCATCAAACGTTTTTATGATCATAGCTATATCTTTAGTCGGATCGTTCGTTTTCTCTGCGACGAAAATACCGTCGGGATTACAAGACAAAGCAACGATGTCAGCTTTAAGCAATCTATCGTCAATTTCAATCGACCTCTTGTCGTGGCTAACTCTTTTAACGGGTATGACGCTTAGCTTATGTCCAAATTCACCCAACGCCTTAAACCATGCTTTTAAAACCGTTCTTTTCTCATTTTCATTCAACTTAACTAAAATTATTTGAAATCTGTGCTCTTTTGCAATTTTATTGCGTAGCATATTGTATAACGTTTTAATATTAGTATTTTTCATTAGAGTATCATTTATCACATATACAGAGCTAGAAGTTGGTATGTTAGCTGGAAACTGTGTTCTTTGTTGTATAGTTGACTTTTGTTCCACCGCCAGCGATAGACTTACTGCACTCGCTGCTATCACTAAAACCAGCAACGCACCAATTAATTTTTTCCACATTTTCATCCAACCACCTTTTTCCCTCAAATTACATAAGACCCAATCCTATAAGTATCTTCTGACCATATAATGCAAATAATATTTATAAGAATAAATAACTAAAAATATAATTCTCAAGATATGGTCAGAAACTTTATATGTGAAATAAACATGAGACGAAAATATGAGGATTACAAAATTATTGTTATTGCTTGTGATTTTGCTGGTAAGTATATCAACAGCTAATGCTAAGAAGATCGATAGGAAGGTTTCAATTCAAACCGTGCACGACACTATTACTCAGGGAGAAGTGGATTGGTACTGCAAGTATATAAAATCGTCAACGTTCACGGTAAGCTTGGTTTGGAACAACCCTTCAAACAGCCTAACTCCAACCGTTTATTCACCAGACGGTAGCTGGACGACATTTACGGACTCATCAGACGGATCAATCGATGGAAAGATTGTAATAACGATCTACGATGCTACACCCGGCTACTGGCTCTTCAAAGTCTACGGAGCTAAGGTTAGAGAAATTCAACCTTACTCGTTTACGGTAACATGAGAACTCTTAAAGCAGTTTTAGCTCTATTAATGCTGTTATCTTTCTCTCTACAAGTATGCTATGCTTTCAAGTGGAAGCCGGCCAACTTAACGGACAAGCAACTTCAAGAGCTGATAAAGAACGATAAGCCCGATGAAATAAAGATAACCTTCTGGCAGTTGCCTTGGTGGATCAAGCTACACTACATCGTGACTACGATTTTGGGAATCTTGGGAATATGGAAGTTTCTGCCGATAGTAGTAACGAAGGTAAAATCCGCGCTTGAAAACGCCAAGAGAAGGAAAATCCTTAGAATTGTGATGAAAAACCCGGGAATAAGCTTTAAGGAGCTTGAGGAGGTTACGGGAATGAACAGGAGCACGCTCAGATTTCATGTCGATTCCTTGGAGAGGGAGGGATGGATTCGTTCGATTAGGATAGGTAAACATAAGCTCTTGTTCGCAAACGGTCAAGATGTTCGCATCGATGTCAAATCCGATAGAAAGAGGAGGATAATTGAACTGCTTAGCAGGAAAGATAATTTGTCTATTAAGGAGCTTGCGGATCTCTTAGGCGTTAGCTACCACACCGCTTACAGGCACGTGACTGATTTGAAAGATTTGGGAATCGTAGCCATAGAGAACGGTTCGGTCAAGCTGATCAGAAGATAATTCACACCCGTTTTCTGCTGAAGGTTATCGAAAACTTCTCCAACTCAAGTTCTTTGGCTATATCCTTTGAAAGTTCATATACGAGAATGCCTTTTATTTCATTTTTAAACAATCTTTATATTCTATTTAGTAACCTCGATCTCAATTGTGCGAGTAGATTGAACTGAATTTCACTATTTTCGAGTGTGGATGGATCTTCTTCAAGCTCTATCGTGATATTTGATCGAGACCTCTTAGACTTTCTCTTTATCTCCATTTTTATGTTAATATTTATATTGTTCAAAATATTAATTAATATTTTATTTATATATTTTTGATTTGAAATTCCCATTTCTATAAACTTTCTCTCCTGCTGATAGTATGACGTTATCTTCAGATACTCCATGGCATGGATTTCAAAATGACTTTATCTGCACAATGTTATCGAGATCGTTGTTCCATCTGTTTCCATCGATGTGATGTATCTCCAAAAATGCATGCCCACAACGCTGACATCTGTATCCATCCCTCTCCAAGACGATAGCTCTCAGATCTTGAGGAACCCCTTACTGTTGCCCATTCGACATCGACCTCTTAGAAGATCCTTTTAATATCACCGACTTTATCGAAGTCGGTATCGTTCTATATTATTACGTCGATTCCGCTCAACTTCATCGTTGCGTAATGGATTGCATCTTCGAAATCGAGCTCCTCAATATCCATAGCAAGTTCGAGAACTTCGAACGTTAACGGCATGACATCTACGCTGATGTCCTTCAGGATCTCGGGTATGATATCGAGCCTCGTTAGAACGTGGAGTATCCAAACGGTCAGGGCGGACGTGCAGAGACCCTCGAACTCTTCGAGATATCTCTTGGCTTCCTCTCCGAACTCGGGATGAGCTGTGAGATATTAATAGAGCACGTTGACGTCAACGTAGATCACAGCTCACATCACCGCTTTTACCGTTAGCTCCTTAGTCTTTTCTTCGATCGACAGATGTTTGTTAACACTCGCAATGCCGTAATATTCATCGATCTTCTTAATCGGTCTGAGAACGATCTTATCTCCTCAAATCGTCAATTTAAATCTCTTCGACTTTATCTTGCTTCTGATCTCTGCTGGAATGTATATTCTTCCCTGCAGATCCATAGATATTACCATACCAAAAATTTGAATTTTCCTTTCAATATTTTGGAGAAATCGATGCCATTATTACTCATTATGCTACATCTAATTTTTGATGAAGAGGCTGAGGTTCGATGTCTACTTCATAACATCCTCCGAATTTGGCCGAACTCACGAGGAACTCGCCAAGATTGCGCTCGAAGCGGGAGTGAGGGTCATCCAGTTCAGAGAGAAGAGGATGAGCACGAGGAGAATGTTCGAGATAGCGAAGAAGCTTAGAAGGCTTACCGAAGAATATGACGCCACTCTCATCATCAACGATCGCGTTGATTTGGCTTTGGCTGTCGATGCTGATGGAGTTCACGTTGGACAGGAAGATTTGCCCGCTGAGGCTGTTAGAGAGATATTTGACGGTATAGTCGGAGTTTCCGCTCATACGGTTGAGGAGGCGAAGAAAGCTGAGAGATTTGCTGACTATTTAGGAGTCGGCCCTGTCTTCGGAACGAAGACTAAAAGAGATGCGAAGGAGCCTATAGGAATCGAGGGGCTGAGAAAGATCGTTCGATCTGTGTCTGTTCCTGTCGTTGCGATTGGGGGGATAAATCGGAACAACGTCCTCGAAGTCCTAAAGGCTGGAGTCGCTGGAGTTGCCGTAATTTCGGCCATAGCCGGGGCGGAAGATCCTAAGGAAGAGGCTAAAAAGTTGGTTGAGATCGTGAGAAGTTATTTCTCCTCATCAGAACCTGCCGATTTGAGCTCAGCTTCCTCATAGACACCTATGAGAGCGATTAAAGTTGCGGGAATTGCTTGCTCCGTAGCGAAGGTTATGTATGGAGCCAGATCGATCACGTAATCTGCGAGCCTGAAAACGCCTTTCGGGATCCCCACCCTGCTCCCTATGAACACCACGATCTCCTTGGCGAACTTCAGATCCTTCTTTAGCTGATCCTTCACATCCGCTATCTGCTTGCCAGTCGGATCGGTTACGATCAGCACGAAGTTCTTCCTGCGCTTGTCTCTTGCTGTCTGATAGAGGTCTTGGACGTAAACGGGCACCTCTCTAACTTCCCTCGAATACGCCTTCTTCTGGATTTCGAGTCGAGTCCATCTACCCTTTCTCACTCCCCTAAGAAAGGCTTCGAGCTCAAAAGCATCGACGTAGCCGAACGGGGCGATTATCAATTCCTTCACCTCAAAGGATTGAGCGGCTCTGCCTATCCTCTCCCCCATCTCCTTCGCCGCGCTTATATCCTCTAAGTAAGGAAGCTGAACGATTGATATCTTCTCTAGGAGCTTCCTTATGTCCACCTTCTCTGGAGTATACTTCTTCCTCTCCTCGCTACCGTCTATAATTCCGATGTATGCCGTATCGCCTATTATCTCGACGTATATGGCCTTTTCGGGAAAGTTGAGATCCACATCCGCGTTCGTAAGCTCCTTGATCTTCGCTCCAAGCTTGACGTTCACGTCGGTGCTCGTGAAGTCGTGTTTCTTCCCCCTCCTCTTCGTTCTAATCGCGAAAGTCTTGAAATCTCCCGCTATTCTAACTATATCCTCCGCATGCGAAGCTATCTCATCTGGATCGGCTTTGCAGACTATTGAGATAGGGATTATTGTCTCTATCTCCGGAATATCCCTTATCTTATCGATCTCATCGGAATGGACTATTATAAGGCCCAAGTAGCCCGAAGGTCGGATTTCGAGCTTTACATCTCCCAGCCTTTCCCTTATGTGGTCAGCTGCAACGTATTCGAGCTCCCTGAGGGTTTTGACGAGTAGCATCGTATCGAATGGGACGGTGCTTTTAAAATCGTTTATGATTGGCAGAGTTGAATTGCAGGATAGGACAACTCGACGGGATTAGAGAATTAATCGAGATCTCGAAGAGATAAAAAATAGTTTAATTACTCGTTATCGGATTCGGACTCAGATTCCTCTCCACCAGTTTCCTTCTCTTTCTCCCTCTCCAAGCCCTTGGCAGCTATGACGTCATCGATTCTCAGGATCATTATCGCAACCTCTGTAGCACTGCTGATCGCTTGCTTCTTTACCCTGAGCGGCTCGAGGACACCCTTCTCCTTCATGTCCACTACCTTGCCCTCGAACACGTCGATACCGTATGTAACCTTGCCCTCTTCATGTGCTCTCCTGAGTTCTACGAGGATGTCGATAGGATCGAGTCCAGCGTTCTCTGCCAAGCTTCTCGGAATGATCTCCAATGCTGAGGCAAAGGCTTCAGCAGCTAACTGCTCTCTTCCACCCAATGTGGGCGCCCACTCCTTGAGCTTCAGGCTGAGCTCGATCTCTGGGGCACCACCACCAGCAACGACCTTTCCACTCTCAACAGCAGCTTTGACAGCCTTGATGGCATCGGTCAAGCTTCTCTCAACCTCGTCGACGACGTGTTCAGTTCCACCTCTGATGAGTATCGTTACAGCCTTCGGGTTCTTGCAGCCTGTTACGAACACCATCTCCTCATCGCCGACTTTCCTCTCCTCGACAAGCTCTGCCTCACCTAAGTCTTCAGGCTTGATGTCTCTGATATCCGTTATTATTTTCGCTCCAGTGGCCTTGGCCAACTTCTCGATGTCGCTCTGCTTAACTCTTCTAACTGCCAATACGCCGGCCTTAGCCAAGTAGTATTGAGCCAAGTCGTCGATACCCTTCTGGCAGAACACTACGTTAGCTCCAGCTTCGACGATCTTGTCGACCATCTCTTTGATCATCTTCTCCTCCTGCTCGATGAACCTCTGAACCATCTCTGGATTGGTTATGTTTATCTCCGCATCGATCTCAGTCTCCTTAACTTCGAGAGCAGCCTTGAGCACTGCTATCTTCGCGTTCTTGACTCTCTTAGGCATTCCTGGATGAACGACCTCCTTGTCGATGACGATACCGTCTATGAGCTGTGTATCCTCAACACCGCCGCCATGCTTCTTCTCAAGCTTTATGTTGTCCTCGTCCACCTTGTAGCCAGAGTCTGTCTTCTCGGCCACCTTCTTCACGGCCTGAACGACTAAGCTGGCTAGATGCTCTACAGCATACTCAGCGTGCTTTCCTGTTATTGCCGTAGCTGCAACTTTCTTGAGAATCTCTTCGTCCTCGATGTCGATATTTATTGCGATCTGGTCGAGAATTTCCATAGCCTTCTCGCAAGCTAATCTGTAACCTCTCGCGATTATCGTCGGGTGGATGTCTTGGTCGAGGAGTTCCTCAGCCCTCTTGAGCAACTCTCCAGCCAAAACAACCGCTGTGGTGGTTCCATCTCCTACCTCATTCTCCTGCGTTTTGGCGATCTCTATGATCATCTTCGCAGCGGGGTGCTCTACATCCATCTCCTTGAGGATCGTAACTCCATCGTTCGTAATCACAACATCTCCCAAGCTGTCGACAAGCATCTTGTCCATACCTCTTGGGCCCAAGGTGGTTCTTACCGCCTCAGCGATAACTCTCGCAGCCATTATGTTCATTCTCTGCGCATCTCTTCCAACCGTCCTCTGCGTCCCTTCCTTAAGAATCAGAATCGGAGTTCCCTGCAGCGTAGCCATTCTTATCACCTCCTTGTGTGGAAGAGTAGGAGAAAAGTTCTATATAAAATTTTCGGTAAATTTGGAATTTAATGGTCAGTTATATCTCCAATCTTTGATAATTTATTTAGAATTTGGATAAAATTTTTAGGGTTGGTTAGTGGATTATTTATTCTCTTTATTCTTCTCATT
>JAMOPJ010000021.1 GCA_027064525.1 Archaeoglobaceae archaeon | reverse complement strand
ACTTGCAGCGATAATCGCAGCTATCTTCAAGGCCGACTCAAAGTATAAAATCCTGCTGGCTATACTCGTAGTTGAGTTCATAATAGCAATAGTCAGACCCCTCTTCATGCACGTAACTGGACACTAATTTTTAAATTATTTAAATCGACGGCGAATTCTCGAAATACGATGGAAGAGATCCAGAGGATTCTAAACGAAGTCCTGCCACTCGTAGTTCCGAGTGAGGAGGAAGTCAAGAAAGCAAAGGATGCCGAAGAGGAGCTGAGAAAAAGACTTGATGATGTGCTTAAGAATTACCCACAGCTTGAGTATCGATTTTTGGGAAGCTACGCGAGGAATACTTGGCTTAAGGGGAATTTGGAGATAGATGTATTCATCCTATTTCCAGAAGATACACCAAAGGATGATCTCGAACGAATTGGGCTCGAAATTGGGAAAGCTGTTGTAGATGAATACGAATTGAGATATGCGGCGCATCCTTATGTTCACGGGATCGTTAAAGGTGTTGAGGTCGATGTCGTTCCCTGCTATAAGCTAAAATCTGCTGGGAAGATAAAGTCCGCCGTGGACAGAACTCCTTTCCACCATGATTGGCTTAAGGACAGGATTAAGGGAAAGGAGAATGACGTCAGATTGCTGAAAAAGTTTCTGAAGGTTGCTGGGATATATGGAGCGGAGTATAAGGTTAGAGGATTCTCAGGGTATTTGTGCGAGCTTTTGGTGGTTTTCTACGGCTCGTTCTTGGATGTTATCAAAAACGCAACCGCTTGGACGAGGAATACCGTGATAGACGTTCCAGCTGGTAAGATTTACAAGAAGAAGGGTATGGGATTCTTCGTAGTCGATCCGGTAGATCCAAAGAGGAATGTCGCTGCAAACCTCAGCTTAGACAACTTGGCAAGATTCGTCCAGCTCTGCAGGGAATTTCTGAGAAATCCGGCTAAGGATTACTTTATCGAGAAAGAAGTGGAAATTCCAAGCGATGAGATCATCGCTAATGAGATTGAGCAGAGAGGGACAGGGCTGTGTGCTGTGGTCTTCGAGAAACCGGACATAGTTGAGGACAATCTCTATCCCCAGCTTGAGAAAGCCTGCAGGAGAATCGAGGATTTTCTTAGGCGTGAAAACTTCCTACCTCTTCGCTCCAGATTCTTCGCAGATGAGAGCAGATGCGTCTTGATATTTGAGACTCAAGTCAAAGAACTCGCAAGAATCAGGAGGCACGAGGGACCACCTTTTGAAGAGGAAGAGCACGTTGAGAGATTCCTCAGGAAGGAAAGGAAATATAGGCCATTCATAGAGGGTGGGAAGTTCTGGGTTTATGTTGAGAGAAAGAATTGGAAGGTTGAAGATGCTATAGCCGATCTGATAAGAAGGGAATGGAGATCAATGGGAAAGAACGTAGGAGAAATGCTGAAGAAGCATTTTGAAATTTTAGTGGGCAAAAGCGTTTTGAAGATCGAAGGCAAGGAATTCAGAAGGTTTTTAGTCGATTTTTTGTGTTTGAAGTTAAATTAATTTTTATAAATTTTCTAATATGGTGGTGTTGCAATACTGTTGATGGAATATTTAAATCACACACAATGTGGAGTCACAACCCTCAATATCTTAAATCTTAGAGGTTGAGGTAAGAGACGAAAATAGCTCATGGACAGTATCTCGTAAATGAATTTTGGAATTTAGATTCCAGAAATTGGATCGTGACGCCACGTTGTGGATAATTTAAATACCTCACAAACAATGTTGCATCGCTACCAGAATTAGTCAGTATCTTTTTTAAAAATCCTGCATAAGTAGGCCCAAACACAAAAAGGAAAAGTGCGCGGGCCGGGATTTGAACCCGGGCCAACGCCTCGGAAGGGCGTTGTCCTACCGGGCTAGACTACCCGCGCTCATTGATATAATCTTTCCGATGCTTAAAAACATTTCGCATGGTAAATTTTATTTTACGACCCAATTAAATGCTGGCATGAGCGTTGTCGGCTGGGATGCCAGTCATGGCGAATTTACGATTGAAGATTACTATTACTTCTCCAAGCTTAGAAAGTTTGCTGAGAAGGAAGATATTGAAATTTACGAGATCAAGAACTTCAGTAAGCTTGGAGAATACGACGTCATAGTATTCAATTACCCAGAAAAGGACTTTAGAAGTCAGGAAGTTGCGAGGATCAAGAGATGGCTTAAAGCTGGGAAGAAGATAATCTTCGCGGCATACTATAGCAACATGGATGGCGTTGCAGAGAGGATAAACAAGGTGCTCGCCAAGATGAATGTGCCGGTGAGGATAAACAACGATGTCATAATGGATCCCGAAAACAACTACGACGACATACTCTTCCCAAAAGGAAAGTATAAAGATCACACAGTGGTTATGCCCTGCTCGGCCTCAGTTACGGCTAAGGATGGCATAGTAATCTCTTCCTTCGAGACTGCTAAGTGCCATCCCACCGGATTGGAAAATCCAGCATTCGGTGTCAAGCTCGACATGGGTGGAGAGCTGATAGTGTTGGGAACATGCGTATTCTGGGATAACTTTGCAATAGAGTTTGAAGACAACAAGGTTTTGGCGTTGGATCTTCTGAAGATCTAATCGCCGATACCGTATTCAAAGAGGCAGAACTCGTCACCTCTTGCCAAGCATTTTTTCTCCTCTCCATTTAATCTGCAGTCCAACAACCCCTCAAGAAGCCCCCAGACGTAGCCCAACAACATCCAGCATATCGGAGTATCAGACTTGCCCTTCTTCAATTTCGTGTATCCCACAGCCTCGAAGGAGCCCGTTACCTTGACGACTATCTTATCGCTACACAATTCGAACTCGAACTTGCCCCAGCCGAAGCACTTGTCCCATACTGTTATCATGTTCTTTGCGATCTGGAAAGCCTTGTCCCTCGTCAAATCTCCAAATTTCTTCTGATACCGTCTCCTTATCGCGCTCCCAGCCCTATAGCCCCCGTTTCTTGAAGCCGTCAATATCAACCCCTTTGCAGCTTTACCTACTATCTTCGTCAATTCTGCATAGATCCCAGCCAAGAACGTAGCGTAGAGAGAAGCAACAGGAATTCTACCCAAAAACAGTATTCTACCATCCTCCCGCTCTAAGAACATGCTCTCAAGCTCTTCTCTACTCTTCTTGGTCAGATCTTCAGTTACGAGGAACTCGAACGGATCCACGATCATCACCCCAACAGCTCCTTAATCTTTTCACTCGCCCTACCCATTTCGAGCAGGACCAAACCCAAGTTTGCTCTTGGAGAGGTCATAACGACGAGCAGAGCCTTTGGACCAGCTCCGGTGGCGATGATCTTACCCTCCTTCCCCTCAACTATAACTCTATCCGGGATGCCCTTACCCAATTCCGATGTTGCCGTCTCCGCAGCACCGAGCATAGTTGCTGTCATCGCAGCGAAAGCTTCAGCATTTACATTGTGGGAGATATCTGCAGCTATGAGCAACCCGTCTCTCGATACTATAGCAGAAGCTTCTATGTCCCCAACTGCCTTCAAATCTTTCAAAATCTTTTCAAGTTGCTCCCTCAGACTTGCCATAACCCTCACCTATCAGCAACTTTATCAAAGCATCCAAAACCTCATAAACTCCTATCTTTTTTGTGGCTACAGTCGGAATGATCGGGACATCTTCTGGCAAATGCATGAGCTTTCTTATCTCCTCTGGCTTCAAAGCATTCGGTAGGTCTTGTTTGTTTGCGGCAATAACATAAGGCAGGCCAAATTGAGTGGTCTTCTCAAGCAACTGCTTAGCTCTTGGGAAAGTCTCCGGCTTCGTCGAATCGATGACGAGTATGACTCCCAAAGCTTCGCTTCCCAAAACCCTCAAAATAGGATCGAATCTTTCTTGGCCGGGTGTTCCGAAGACATCTATCGTGAATCCCTTGTATTCCACCTTTCCGTGATCCAAAGCTACCGTAGTTCCCAATCTATCAACCGAAATTGCCTTATTAGAGATCGCGTGGACGAACGTCGATTTTCCTGCGTTAAACGGACCGGTTACGAGTATCTTCGGTATGTATGCCTTAACACCACCGGGCTTTACAACCTTGAATAAGACTGCTCTTCCTTTAACCTGAGTCCAGTCCACCTTCAGAATTCCATAGTAGTGCCCCAAAATAACGCGGTGATGAATTCCTCCAATCTTAACTACCGCATTGGACATATCCTTAACCTTGTTCAAGATCTCTTCAGGATAAGGCCAAGCCGTAAAATTCGAAACGATTACAGAATTCTCAGCGTATTTTTTCCACTTCTCAAAATAAGTCAAAGTCTCCTCTCCGCATATGTCGATTATCGTCGAAAGAGATCCGAATACGATGAGATCGTTTTCGTCTATCGCCTTTCTTATCACCTCATCAAATTCATCTAAATTCGTCGGATCCTTAACCACGTATTTCTCATCTGAAGTGGCTCCAACATAGGAGGAATAAGCATCAACTATGGAGAATTTCTCAAAATCATCTACGAACCATCCGAACTCCTTGAATCTGTTCCTCAGGCTCATCGGACTCATCGTCGATGTGACGTAAACGCATCTGTAACCTTCCTCGAGGTTTCTGTAGAGGGTCTGCATGCCGAATACATCTCCCTCCACCTCTGGATCGATATAGTAGGTTAGAGTCTTGCCACGGGGAATCTCCTTAAGCAGGTCATCCAGCACGGGGATGCCTATCTTCATGACAACACCTCCAACTTATCGTTGACTATGTTAAACTCCTTCCACTCGGTTCTTATGGAAGGACTAACGTATCTGAATATTCTCCGATTTCCCTCATCTTTAAGCTCGATAACCCCGTTGAAAAGCTGTTTGAGCATCGCAATAGTCCTTTCATCGTGCATGTTCTCATCGACGGTGTAAAACGCAAAAGCTCCGAAGCTCTTAATCCTGTTCGTTAAGACATGCAAAAACCTGAACACCGTCTGAGGATTTAGATACATCAGAACTGTTGAGACTGAATCGAAAGCTATCACGACGTCTCTCTTCCCAGACTTCCAAAACCTCTCAAGAAACATGTTTATTCGAACTGAAATTCCGGTCAGATCCATAATAGATACCCTCTTTATGTCGTCCGTGTCTGGGGCATCTGAGAAGATCGTCCTCGAAACACAATCTATGATCTTGATCTCGTTCAGATTGAACTTTTGAAACCAGTCCAAGATTGTTTCGGCCGTATCTTTTGTTGTGATGTATATTCCTCCGGATCCGCCGCTAACCTTTTCGAGGACGATGTTTCTAACGAATATCGACTTTCCTACCAAAGGTGGGCCGATCACCATGATGTTGTTACTGTCTATATCGATGTCTAGGATGTCAATTCTCATTATGATAATCACTATCTCAGGCAATATATAAATCTTCCCGTCCCTGAACCTTATATATAAATATAACTGTGAGGCAAAGTCTTATAAAAATCATGCCAAATGTCATAGGCTATGAGAGAGGTTGTCGAACTCAAAGGTCACATCATAGATTCGATGATCCTGCCAAAGGTTCTGGACACGATCATAGAGATGGGTGGAGATTTCGAGATTTTAGAGCTCAGAGTCGGTAAAACAAAGGTGGATGAGAGCTACTGCAAGATGATCGTCGAAGGCGATGAGAAGCTTTTCGAAGAGCTTGAAAAGTTGGGAGTCATTCTGCCAAAGAAAGAGGTTAAGGTTGCTCCTGCTCCTGCGGATAAGGTTCTGCCGGATGGATTCTATGCAACGACGCACCATCCGACTTACGTTTACATCAACGGGGAGTGGAAGAAGGTTAAGAACATTGAGATGGACTGCGTTATAGTCATAGAAAACGGAGAGCCGGTTTGCAAGAGGCAGGGTTTGGTTAAGAAGGGAGATCTTGTAGTAATCGGGCATGATGGAATAAGGGTCGAAGTCCCCCAACGTCCAAGAGAGCCAACGGACATCTTCGGCTTCATGACCTCCGATGTGAGCGCGGAGAAGCCAGTAAACTCTCTCATAAAGAGGCTTGCGAAGGAAATGAAGAGAGTTAAGGACGAGAACGGGTTCATAATCCACGTTGTTGGAACGGCTGTTGCCCACACCGGTGCGGATGCGGCTTTAGCGGAATTGATCAGGATGGGATACTGCCAAGCTCTGTTTACCGGAAACGGATTCGCTGTGATGGACATCGAAAAGCAACTCTTTGGCACAACTTTAGGCATGGATAAAAACACCGGAAAAGTCTATAAGGGTGGATACAGAAACCACTTGGTTGCGATAAACGAGATGTGGAAGGCTGGTAGCATAAAGAAAGCTGTAGAGAAGGGTATTCTGAAGTCCGGTGTGCTTTATGAGTGCGTCAAGAACAACGTTCCTTTCGTAATAGCTGGTTCTATTAGAGATGATGGGCCACTGCCAGATACAATCACCGACGTTATGCAAGCGCAAGATGAGATGAGAAAATACATATGGCAAGCAGATGCGAGCGGAAACGGAATGTGCATAATATGGGCATCGATGCTTCACGGCATCGCCACAGGTAACATGCTTCCCTCTACTGTTAAGACGGTTATAGTCGATATGAATCCTTACGTGGTAACGAGATTGCTCGACAGAGGAACAACCCACGCTTTAGGAATCGTAAGCGATCCGGGAGTTGTTCTTCCGATGCTCGTCAACGAGATCAAGAAGCTTGAGGAGGAGGAAAAGGAAAAATAATTAACATAGACCTTAACAACCACGTTGGTGGTTGGAATGTTCTGGAATCCAAGCATCGAAAGAATGCCACAAAAAGATCTGCAAGAGCTACAGGAAAGAAAGCTAAGAGCTTTGGTTTACTACGCATACGAATATTCTCCGTTTTACAGGAGAAAGTTTAAGGAGATTGATCTGCATCCTTGGGACATAAAGGGTTTGAACGATCTTTCGAAGTTACCCTTCACGTGTAAGCAAGATTTGAGGGACAACTACCCGTTCGGAATGTTTGCTGTTCCCCTTTCTCAGATCGTCAGATTCCACGCTTCGAGCGGAACGACTGGGAAACCTACAGTTGTAGGATATACGGCGAACGACATAGACGTTTGGGTTGAATGCATGTGCAGAAGTCTTACAGCTTGTGGAGTCACGAACAACGACATAGTTCAGATAGCATACGGTTACGGACTCTTTACCGGCGGTTTAGGATTCCACTATGCCGTAGAGAGGCTCGGTGCTACAGTTATTCCGATTTCAGCCGGAAACACTCAGAGGCAAATCGAACTCATGAAGGATCTGAAGTCTACTGTGATCTGCTGCACGCCCTCATACATGCTATACCTGACGGAATACGCTACAAAGATGGGTGTTGATATAGCAAACGATACTAAGCTCAGAATGGGAATATTCGGCGCGGAGCCTTGGAGTGAGGAAACGAGGAAGAGGATAGAGAAAAAGACCGGTATTACAGCTTACGATGTCTACGGAACTTCAGAGCTAAGCGGGCCACTGTTTACAGAGTGTGTGGAGAGACACGGATTGCACATCTGGGCTGATCACTTCTTGATCGAAATAATCGACCCTGAAACGGGCGAACAACTTGGCGAGGGCGAGAAAGGTGAACTCGTAGTAACCACGCTGAGTAAGGAAGCATTACCGCTCATAAGGTGGAGGACTGGAGACATAACGATAATGGAAACCGAAAAGTGCGCATGTGGAAGAACTCATCCACGCATAATGAGGATTCTGGGCAGAGCGGACGACATGATCATAGTCAGAGGTGTTAACGTCTTTCCAAGCCAGATAGAGCATGTCCTCATGCAGATTCCAGAAGTCGGAGAGCACTACATGATCATACTTGACAGAAGAGAAGATGGATTGGATGAGATGACAGTTCAGGTTGAGCTGAGCGACAAGGCTAAGATCGACAGGACTACGGACATCCTTGAGCTTGAGAAGAAGATAGAGGAACAGTTAAAGTCCGTGCTTGGAATCCGAGCTAAGGTTGAAGTCGTGAATCCTGGCACTCTGCAGAGGTTCGAAGGAAAAGCAAAGAGAGTTATTGACAGAAGAAAGATTTAACACCTATATTTTAAAATTAAAATATTTTAAATAATAGAATTAAAATTAGCGCTAAAACTCGCCAGTTCTAATCCTTATGGATCTCTCAACCGGAATGACGAATATCTTTCCGTCTCCGTATCTGCCAGTCCTTGCGCTCTTGATTATCGTTTCGACTACAGCATCAACATCTACAACGAGGAATATCTCGATCTTCTGGAGCAGATCTACCTCCATTGTCCTACCTCCGAACTGTAAAGTGATTCCCTTTTGCTCTCCCCTCCCCTTGACCTCATTGACCGTCATCGCTACGAATACCTTCTCCTCCAAAGCTTTCTTTACATCATCAAACTTTTCTGGCCTAATTACAGCTACGACCATCTTCATTCGGATCCCCTCACAAATACGCCACTTCTCCGTGCTGCGATATGTCCAATCCGACGTATTCCTCTTCCTCGCTAACCCTCAGACCTATTGCAGCATCCACGATCTTCGCTATGATCAGCGTGACGACGAACGCATAGACCAAAGTCGAGCATGCACATATTATCTGAGCCATGAACTGCTGGACGTTGCCCAAGAGCAATCCCTTGGCATTTATGCTCGCAAAGATTCCGGTAGCTATCGCTCCCCAGAATCCACCCATTCCATGGACTGCCCAAGCGTCCAAGCTCTCATCTATTGACTCTGAAGAGCATCGCCAAGTAGCAGAGAACTCCCGCAACGGCACCTATCACTATTGCCGAAATCGGATCCACGTAACCCGCAGCCGGCATTATCGCAACCAATCCTGCAACAGCGCCACTTGCTATTCCTAAGCTACCGGCATACCCCTAACTCAGCTTGCGAACATCCATGCTAAAGCTCCAGTAGCTGCTGCGGTATTCGTTGCCCCAGACCCAGTGGGCGAGTGGATCGTAAACTAAAGTCGTCTAAAAAATCTCAAATACCAGAAATGCCGAAAGCTTTACCCTTTCGGCCATCGCTGACGTTACTATTGCAAGGGTTATCGCTACGATCCCAAGCCGGGAGTCATCAGCATGACTAACGCCGTCGATGTCAGCAACCAAGCCACATCTCCGCTCTCCATAACCTCAGACGAATCTATGATTTTTTAAAAATTTTTAACAAAATGTCCTAAAGATTCATAATTTTTCATAGTTTAGACGATCTGACTGAAAATTTCGTTAGAGTTCGAAAGCTGAACTATCATCGAAAAATATTTAAAATTTGCAACATCACTGCAAACTAATGCAAAAAATTTCAACTCCGACCATTATTCTCCCCGTATTGCTTTTGGTAGTATTGGTAGCTTAAATTATCCCGCTTTTTTGCGGGGTTTCTTGGGGTGGTTCTATGCGTGCTGCAGATGCGATCGTCAAGGCTCTGGAGATGGAAGGTGTCGAGCACATATTTGGAATTCCCGGCGGGGCGATTTTGGAGGTCTATGATGCCTTATACGATTCTGAAATAGTCCACATACTGACGAGGCATGAACAGGCTGCTGTGCACGCAGCAGATGGCTACGCGAGAGCTACTGGCAGGGTTGGTGTTGCGTTCGCAACTTCTGGCCCGGGAGCAACTAACACAGTGACAGGCATAGCTACGGCCTACATGGATTCTTCGCCTTTGGTTGTGATGACCGGGCAAGTTCCAAGGCCCATGATAGGAAATGACGCTTTTCAGGAGGCGGATACAACGGGAATAACGATGCCCATAACAAAACACAACTACCTCGTGACCGACGAGAAACAGCTACTCAGGATAATCAAAGAGGCGTTTTACATAGCATCTACTGGCAGACCGGGCCCAGTTTTGATAGATCTACCAAGAGATGTAACCATGGCTGATATCGATTTCGACTATCCAGAGAAGGTAGATCTGATCGGTTACAAGCCCAAGATCAAAGGACATCCGAAACAGATCAAAAAAGCGGTGGATCTGATAATGAAGTCGGAGAGACCGATAATTTTAGCTGGGGGTGGTGTTAGGCTCTCCAATGCACACGAGGAGGTGCTCAAGCTTGCGGAGACTATTCCAGCGTTCGTGGTCACAACTCTCATGGGCAAGGGAGCGATTCCAGAGGAACATCCACTCTGCTTGGGATTCATAGGTATGCACGGAACGAAATACGGAAACTACGCTGTCATGGAGGCTGATCTGATAATAGCGATTGGATGTCGTTTCAGCGATAGAACGGTTGGAAAGTTCTCAGAATTCGCTCCGAATGCGAAGATAATCCACATAGACATCGATCCGGCTGAGATCGGGAAGAATGTCAGAGTTGACGTGCCGATAGTCGGAGATGCTAAGCTGATACTGCAAGAGATGATCAAGATGATTAAGACGAAGCAGAGGAAGGAGTGGATGGACAGGGTCAAAGAGTTGAAGAAGAAATACCCGCTGAAGTATAAACAAGATGAAAACGTCATAAAGCCTCAGTTCGTGATAGAGAAAATATACGAATTGGCTCCGGATGCAATCGTTACAACAGAAGTTGGACAAAACCAGATGTGGGCGGCTCAATACTTCAAGGTGAAGTATCCTCGCCAGTTCATAACTTCCGGTGGGCTCGGAACAATGGGTTTCGGTTTTCCAGCTGCGATGGGCGCTCAGGTTGCATTTCCCGATAAGACTGTTGTGGATATAGCCGGAGATGGTAGTTTTCTGATGAACATTCAGGAACTCGCAACTTGCGTCGATTACAATATACCAGTTAAGGTGTGCGTCCTGAACAACGCCTACTTAGGTATGGTTAGGCAATGGCAACAGCTGTTCTATAAGAAGAGATACTCCGCAACGAGGCTGAGATATCCAGAGCTAAGCTTCGAAAAGATCGCTGAAGGCTTCGGGGCTCACGGAATAACGGTCGAAAAGCCTTCAGAAGTTGAAGATGCTCTTAAAGAGGCTTTCGAAATCGATAAGCCAGTAGTCATAGATTTCCACGTTGAGGTTGAGGAGAACGTCTTTCCGTTCGTCCCTCCGGGCAGATCGTTGAGGGAGGTGCTTGACGGTGAGTGAGAAGAGATGCACGATTGCGGTTTTGGTTGAGAACAAGCCCGGAGTTTTGGCAAGGGTCTCTTCTCTGTTCAGAAGGAGGGGTTTCAACATAGAAAGCTTAGCCGTCGGGACGACTGAAAGGGAGGATATCTCGAGGATGACCATAGTCGTCAGAGGTAACGACAGAACCCTTGAGCAGGTCATGAAGCAGCTGAACAAGCTCATCGAGGTTATAAAGGTCAGCGATCTTAGCGAGAACAGCGTTGAGAGAGAACTCGCACTCATAAAGGTTCACGCGACCCCTGCAAAGAGGAGTGAGATAATAGAGATTGCAAACATCTTCAGAGCTCGCATAGTTGATGTCGCGAGGGACAGCTTCATAATCGAAATCACCGGTGATGAGGAGAAGATAAACGCGTTCGTAGATTTAATGAGACAATATGGAATAAAGGAAATGGCTCGAACCGGCAAAATCTCGATGGCAAGAGGTCCCAAGACGGTCGGTTAAGCTTAAATATCCACTAAGGGGAGTGGTAGCTATGGCGAGAAAGCCGGCGAGAATGTGGAGAAGACTGGAAAGACCCTACACGAGGGTAGAATACATCGACGGTGTTCCCGGAATCAGGATAAGGCAGTTCGAGATGGGTAACAGGTCTGCAAGCTTTCCTGTCATGGTCACTCTGGTTGCGGAGGAGGCGGTCCAGATCAGAGATGTGGCGCTCGAAGCTGCGAGGCTTGCGGCCGGTAAATACATGTCGAAGATGATCGGTACAAGCAACTTCAAGCTTAAGATCAGGATATACCCACACCACGTGCTAAGAGAGCATAAGATGGCCGTCGGAGCTGGAGCTGACAGAATCTCGCAGGGTATGAGACGGGCTTTTGGTAAGCCAGTTGGAAGGGCTGCGAGAGTCTTACCGGGAACGAAGATTCTAAGCCTTTGGGTTAAGCCTGAGCACTTCGACTTCGCAAAGGAAGCTTTGAAGAGAGCAAGCCAAAAGTTGCCGACTCCTACGAAGATCATCGTCGAGCAGGGTGCGGAGTTACTCAAGGGTAAGATCTGAATATTTTTCTAACTATCTCTCTACCTCTCTTTTTACCGAATTCCCTGAACAGTCCGAGCAATTCCAAGTATGTGCCTTCCCACCCAAAAAATCCCAGAATTCTTGTCCAATTAAAAGCTCATCCATGCTGAAGAACATCTTCGTAAAGCTCCACCTGTAGTTCTCCTTACTTTCACCGAACGGATTGTAAGGAAAAGCGTAGAACGTGATAGCGTTGAACCAAGGACTAGCCCTAAGATACAGAAACTTCTCCTTAGTTCTACGAGTTTGATCCTTATTCGGTTTCGGTGATTTTATCTCCAAAAAGTAATCTTTACCATCCCTCCTAAGATAGAGATCGACGACGATCTCCTTCTTGGCCTCGTTTTCTGGCTTCGGGATCTCTACATTCGTGCTCGGCTTGACTATCTTCCGCTCTAACCTTTCAAGGTAATCGTCAACGAATGATTGAACGTTTGGAGATGCCGTAGCAACAAACCTTGCGTTTCTCTTAACATCACCCCACAGACCGCTGTCTTCGGCAATTATCTTCGCTATGTATTCGAAGACGCCTTGCCCAAGAGATGTGGAAAAGGATCTGAAGAAAGATTGAATTCTTAGAAACTCCTCCGGAATCAGAGCCATGTGAAACGGCTTGTATTCTCCCTTCTTCTCGCTGAAGATCTCTTTTTTCAAGACCTCGTTCTTAACTATGTCTGGATCGTATTTGTTCACTAAGCCTTGCATGAATCCTTCAAGGTAGTCCCATATCCTTTTTCTCGTTCTCCTATCCATCGTCTCACTTCTTAAGGAATATCAGGTATTCGAACCTCAACTTCGCAAATCCTCCTAATATAGTCCTCTCCAACTGCCAAGCGTCTTCAAAGCCGATGTCCTTGCTCCATTCGATTATCTTACGGTTGAATTTTGTCCTACTACCGTCTATGCTTATATCTCCCAAAACTATTATCGCCCAACCGTTCGGATCGAGAACTCTGAACATCTCCTCTATGCTCTTCTTGAGGTCTCTCTCGTAAAGCACAAGCCTATCCTTACCCCTTCCCTTCAACCCGATCATGTGGTTTCTCAGCTCCCCGATGTCGACGCCCAAGTAGTTAAGAAGATGCTCGTCGTTCTTTATGTAGTCGAGGGCTATGCTGTAAGGTGGGGATGTAACTATTCCCTTAACGCTCTCTCTCTAAGTTTTACATCCAGAGCGGATCCTATAAGGATCTCGTAATCGCCCAATTCGATTCCTAGCCGATTCATGATGTTCCAACAGCCTTCGATCGTTTTCATGTATTCCTTAAAGTTGTCGAAAAAGAACTGTTGGAGCGATTTCCCCTTCTTCGTTCCGGAAAGGTAAGTGTAATCCGAGAGGGCGTGAAGATAGATTAGGAGAAGAAAGTTTCTCCATTCAAAGGGTAGGTCGTGAAGGAAGGAGGATGGAAAGAATCTCTCCCAAAGTATCTCCAAGAGCTCCTTAGCGGTCAGGCAATCCTCAATAGTTGGCTTAATCGAGTTCTTTGGAATCTTGAGACTTGAGAAGTATTCGAAGACCTTATAAACTTTTGAGAAATCGATTTCGGTTGAAATCTCTTCGTAATTTATCTTTAACGAGTCCAACTTGATCTGGGAGACTATGGCTAAGGCAGGGTTTATCTCGACACCATAGCCGTCGATACCTAAGAGGGAAGACTCTATCAAAGTCGTGCCAGAACCCAAATAAGGATCCAGAATCAGATCACCTTCTTTAGCCTCAACGAAGTTTATTAAAGCCTTGATCATCTGCCCGTGAAACTTTCCCTTGTAGGGATAAAACCAGTGCGTCATGTATTGGTTCGTATGTCCGATCTGTCCCTTCCCCTTAACTTCACTTATGAAGTAGTGCCAGCTCTTCTTTCCGAGGATCTCCTCGAAATAGGCTGTTCTTCTTACGAATTTCTTTAGATCGTCACCGAATCTCAGAAACTCCAACTTGGCTAACTGAAGTTCATAGAGTTGCCTCGCATCATCAAATAGTCTTAACTCATTGCTCGTAAATCTTCCTTCCGTAATCCAAATTACCGGATCGATTAGACTTTTAATATCCTTAGCGATCTCTTTCAACATCCAAAACAGATTTGTGTTACCGTATTTATTTATTCCGCTGTTTAGGGATCCACCTCTTTCAAAGCCTTTAAGACCTCCTCATCGCTTAGATCTCTAAAATCCTGATAGTAACTTGCAACTGCAAAAGCTCCAAACTTTTGAATGTTTAAGACGAAAACATCGTCGGCATACTTCCTCAGCAGAAGAACGGTATCAAGTGGCGCGCATGGTGCTACGGCATAAACTCTTTTTGCACATTTCTTTCTGAGCATCATGATTCCAGCGATTGCTGTATAACCGGTGGCAAAGCCGTCATCGACGAGCAGAACATCTTTCCCATTTAGATCAATTTCTTTGATCCTGTAAAATCTGACCCTCCTTTCGACCTCCTTTCTCACCTTCTCAGCAAGCTCGGCTATCATGTCCTCCGGCAGATTCAAATGAGGAAGCATCTCCTCATTGAGGTATATTGAACCATCCTCCGCTACTGCTCCAAACCCGGCTTCGGGCTCCCAAGGGATCGGTATCTTCCTAACTCCAACAACGTAAACTGGTTTCTTATGCTTTTTCGCGATTTCAACGCCGACCAAAACACCGCCTCTCGGAATTACGGCAACTACGTCGAATTTAAATGGAATTTGCTCGGCTAAGATTTTCCCAGCATGTGTTCTGTCTTTGAATATCATAACTTACATTTGATCTAATACTTGATAAATTTAACCTCTATAAATATTTATACTAAAAATTTGAATTATGTTAAGGATATAATTCTATCAACAATCCAATCATCGATATAGCCAATGTATCGCATCATAACCACAGAGTCCTCTCTGACTACTTTGCTCCTGTAAACGACTGGAATGGTCAAAGTTTTGGTTATCGTTTTGTTGTCAAACGCTATAATAAGATACGCTGTAGTTCCTTGAATTTTCGAGACATTTATTTTAATTCCACGCTTATCTGCAAATTCCAAAGCATGCTTAAGCTCGTTCAGCGTATGATTTCTCCTAACCTTTTCTGAAAACAGCTCGTAAAGTTTGCTTGCATTTCTCTCGTTGAACGTCATCACAAACACTCTGATATAACCTTCAGGAGGTATCGGCGTGCATATGAGCGGAGGATGCTCAATTTTCGGCCTAATAGAATAGTGCAGAATTCTGTTACCATGTATCAAAAAGATACTTGCATTCCTACAACATCTGGTCGTGACTTCACATTGTGTATGATTTAAATAATTTCATCAACAGTGCTATATCACCACCCAACATCACCACTAACATCATCAATAAGCACATCGACATGATCTACGTTAAAGTTCTCGCTGACACCTTATTAACGCTTGGCGGAATGCTGTAGTTCCTAAGCTTCTCCCAGCGGATATCGTGAACGGTCAGATTTCTACTATCTAGATCAAAATATACAACTTGAAGGATCTCCCATCCGTCCCTGTGAGCTACGAGAGTTGCCGTTCTATCGTCTTTCGATCCTTCAAATTTTCTTCAGCTAATTCCAAAATCTGCTTCTCATTTAGCGTTGATACGCATCCAACCAGAAGAATCACAACCAAAATTAGAAATCTACTCATTATAAATTCCCGAGCTGAACAATAATATCTCTTTTCTGATTATACAATGATCAAAAATATTTTTAATATTAGAAATCAAATTATAATTTATATGGAAAATACCCTGTAACCATTTGATATTGTCAAATTTTACAAAATTTCGCTAAGAATGCTTCGTTTTTCGGAGCGGGGATTGTTTCAGAGGACTGCTAGCCTCCCCACTCACACTTTAGTGCGGGGAGAATGTCAGATATTTCTGAAACAATCCCAATACTTGGAGTGAATTCTTTTGACCATCTCTATATTTTTTATAACCTTATCTCGAACGTTCATCCTTCTCCACCTGAGTTCGGCTAAGTATGTCTTCGGTTCTCTTATGTAGCTCAGATCCAAGCCGGCCATGGCAGCTATTATGCCGAGGTTAGTGTATGGCAACGCAGCTTCGACACTGTAGCCTCCCTCCAAAACGGCAACGAGCCTTCCCTCGCAAAGCTCTTTCGAAAGCTCAACTGCCCTTTTCATCATCTCCGCATAGCCTCTCGCTGTTAAAGCCAAGCCCGTGATAGGATCGGTGAAGTGGTTATCCTGTCCGGCTGAGATCGCCATAAAATCGGGCTGAAACTCTCTCGCTACAGGCTCTATAATCTCATCGAATACCATCAGATACTCCTCATCACCCGTTCCCGGGGGAAGTGGAACGTTTATCGTGTATCCCTCTCCCCTTCCCTCCCCAACTTCATCTGGGTATCCGGTTCCGGGATATAGCGGCATCTGGTGCAAGGATATGAAGAGAACCCTGTCATCATCGTAGAATATCTCCTGAGTTCCATCTCCGTGATGAGCATCCCAGTCCAAGATCAAAATCCTCTTGAATCCTCGCTTTAGTAGCCATTTCACCATTATCGCCATGTTGTTTAGGTAGCAAAAACCGGCACCGATGTATGGCTTCGCATGATGCCCCGGAGGGCGAACCATCGCAAAGGCGTTGCTAACCTCTCTTTCGATAACAGATTTAGCGGCCTTTATGGCTCCACCGGCTGCAAGCAGCGCTCTCTCGAAGACTCCAATAGGTATGTTCGTGTCCCAGTCTATAACTCCCCCTATCTTGCTGTATCGTTGTAGATATTCTATATAATCCTTCGTGTGAACCGCCAAAACGTCATCCAAGCTCGCAGGTTCTGGCTCGATAAGCTTGATGTTGGGGTTGTCGAATATACCCTCCTCCATCAATTGATCCATTGTATAGGCCAACCTTTCTCTCCTTTCGGGATGAGTCGGAGTTTGTTCGTGTTCGAGATATTTAGGATGATAGACTATTCCCGTAACCATGAGAGGAGGTCTCACAACGTATTTAAAAGGTTATGGACAAACTCTTTAAAATGGAGATAAGTGGTTTGAGCGAGATAGAAGCTAAACGTAGACTTGAGCAGTTCGGGTTCAACGAGATACCGGAAAAGAAAATCCATCCCATTCTTAAATTCCTCTCATACTTTTGGGGACCGATCCCTTGGATGATCGAGATCGCATTAATTCTCTCCGCTTTGGTTCATCACTGGTCTGACTTCTACATAATTCTCGTCCTCTTAATCGTGAACGGTGTCGTTGGATTCTGGCAGGAACATCGAGCTGAAAGTGCTATAGAGGCGTTGAAGAAACGTTTAGCATTGAAGGCTACAGTTCTCAGAGATGGAGTTTGGAAGGAGATTCCGGCAAGGCTATTGGTTCCGGGTGATGTGGTCAGAGTTAGGATAGGAGATATAGTTCCGGCGGACATCGAGATAATCGAAGGAGAAGGAGAGTTCGACGAATCCGCTTTGACTGGAGAATCCCTACCCGTGGATAAGGGAAGAGGAGACACGATATACTCCGGATCGATATGTAAGAGAGGAGACGTGATTGGCATCGTTAAAGCGACAGGCGATAAAACGTTCTTCGGAAAGACAGCCAAATTAGTTGAAGATATAGAGGTTAGAAGTAGATTCCAGAAAGTCGTGATCAAAATCGGTGACTACCTAATAATTCTTGCAACCGCAGTCATATTCCTCGTCGTCCTCATTGCTATTCAAAGGAAAGAGAGTCTGATCGAAATCCTTAGATTTTCGCTCGTTCTGATGGTTGCCGCGATTCCAGCTGCGTTGCCGGCTGTGATGTCCATAACCATGGCAGTCGGAGCTCTGAACCTCGCAAGGAAAGAGGCGATAGTCAGAAGGCTCGTCGCTATAGAGGAGATGGCCGGAGTTGACGTTCTATGCTCAGATAAGACAGGCACTTTGACTGAGAACAGGCTAAAGGCCGGAAAGCCAATCACATTTGGCTTCAGCGAAGAGGAAGTCTTCGCATTTGCGGCGTTGGCTTCAGAAGGAGGAAATCCGATAGACGACGCGATTCTCAGCCGAGCAAAAAAGCCCGAATGTAAGATTATAAAGTTCGACCCTTGGGATCCGGTTAAAAAGAGGGTAGAAGTCGTTGCTGAGATGAACCGCAAGATTTTAAGGGTTGCCAAGGGAGCACCGCAGGTTATTTCAGAGATGTCTAAATTCGATCTCTCGAAGTTCGTAGAAGATCTGGCCAAGAGAGGTTACAGAGCTATCGCCGTTGCAGTTGATTTCGGCGATGGTTGGAAGGTCGTAGGAATAATCCCGCTCTTCGATCCTCCAAGGAAGGACTCTGCGGAGACCATAAGAAAAGCCAAAGAGATGGGTGTTGAAGTAAAGATGGTTACCGGCGACAATCTTGCAATAGCGAAGGAGATCGCGAAAATGCTCGGACTTGGAGCTCACATAATCGTCGCCAAAGATCTGATGAAGCACAAGTATCCAGAACTTGCAAGAATAGTTGAGGAGGCAAACGGATTCGCAGAGGTTTTTCCAGAGCACAAATATACTATAGTCGATGCTCTCCAGAAGCATGGGCACATAGTTGCCATGACCGGTGATGGTGTTAACGACGCTCCAGCGTTGAAGAAAGCAGACGTTGGAATTGCCGTGCATAATGCGACCGATGCGGCGAAATCATCAGCGGACATCGTCCTGACGAAGCCGGGGATTTCGGTCATCGTCGATGCTATAGAGGAGAGCAGGAGGATATTTCAGAGGATGCAGAGCTACGCGATCTACAGAATAGCAGAGACGATAAGGGTTCTCTTCTTCATAGCTCTATCGATAATAGTCTTCAACTTTTATCCCGTCACCGCGACTATGATCATACTGCTCGCACTGCTCAACGACATCCCCATACTGTCCATAGCTTTCGACAACGTCGTTTACTCCAAAAAACCAGAGAAGTGGAATTTAGAGTCGTTACTCCTCATATCCACGATCCTCGGCATTGCGGGAGTAATATCGAGCTTCATCCTTTACTTCTTAGCCGTAAAGATCGGTCTGGCTCACGAAACTCTTAAGACTTTGATGTTCTTGAAGCTTGCAGTAGCCGGCCATTTGACGATATTCGTAACGAGGACGAAAGGTTTCTTCTGGAGCGTAAGACCGGGAAAACTACTGTTCTGGAGTGCTATAGCCACGAAAGTGATCGCAACGATCTTAGCGATCTTCGGAATCTTCATGGCTCCGATAGGATTTAAGTGGGCGGTTTTGGTTTGGCTTTACTGCTTGGCTTGGTTCCTCCTCAACGACTACGTCAAGGTGATAAGCTATAGACGGTTACAGATTTAGACAAAAACGTGAAAGTCTTGAGAGATGAAAGTCTGTATCCTCGACGGCTACGTCGACGAACCATCTTGCTTGGGGGTTCCCCCCTACATAGCTCCGTATCCGCGTTACGTTTACGGAATGCTGAAGGATTTGGGCGTGAAGGCGAAATACGTCACGATCGATGAGTTCAGGGGAAATCCGAACATTCAGCAAGAACTTGAGAGCTTCGATCTCGTGATAGTCATCGCTGGCATCGCCGTTCCGGGGAAGTATTTGGGAGGAGTTCCTCTCTCATTGGAAGAGCTCAAGAGCTTGCCTTATCGAAAGGTCGTAGTTGGCCCTATAACCTTAGAGCTCGAAGAGAAGGAGAAAGAAATGATAAATGCAATCGACTTCCCGTTCGAAAGGGAACTCTTCAAATTCCTCTGCGAATTTACAGGAAGGAAGGACAGGCTTGATAGGCTAAAAGAGAAGGGTAGAAATTTCGTGAATCGCTTCGCAATCTTGGGAGCGGAAGTCGTTAGGCAACACTCCGATTTTCCATACTTGATCTGCGAAATAGAGACTTATAGAGGATGTTATTGGCGGAGATGCTCGTTCTGCATAGAGAGAATTCACGGCGAACCTTCGATGAGAGAGCCAAAAGCCGTGCTCGATGAAATCCAAGCCCTCTACGAGCAAGGAGTCAGATATTTCAGACTGGGAAATCAAACAGACTTCTTCACATACATGGCCGACTTCAGCTATGATGTTCCAAGACCGAATCCAGAGTTCATGAAGAACTTCCACAGAGAGATATGGCGGAGATGCCCCCGCATAAGAACACTACACTTGGATAACGTAAATCCTAAGACGATAGCGGAGCATCCAGAAGAATCGAAGGAGATAATTAAAACGATCGTAACGTATCAAACACCCGGAAACATAGGTGCAATGGGATTGGAGAGCGCTGACGAGAAAGTTGTTAGGATGAACAGCCTTTGTGCAACGCCCGATGAGGTATTGTTCGCGATAGAGCTCATAAACCGCTATGGGAGATCCGTGGGCTACAGCGGACTTCCATACTTCTTGCCGGGGATAAACTTCGTAATTGGACTGATTGGAGAGACGAAGGAGACTTTTGAGAAGAACTATGAGTTTTTGGAGAATTTGCTCGAACGGAATTTGCTCGTTCGGAGGATAAACATAAGACAAGTTAAGGTTTTCAGGGGAACGCCGATGGAGAAAATAGGATACAAAAACGTGAACAAACACAAACGATTCTTCAGAATTTTCAAGGAGAATGTTAGGAAGAACGTTGACAATGTCATGCTGAAGAGAATCGTTCCCGTAGGAAGGAAGCTGACGGATCTGAGGTGTGAGGTAAGAAAGGGCAAAATAACGTTTGCAAGACAACTCGCCACATATCCTCTGCTCGTTGGAGTCGTTGGAGAGTTCGAGAGAAACACTTTTTTAGATGCGAGAGTCGTGGACTACGGAAGGAGATCCATAACGGCGGTTCCGATCTTAAATCCGAATACGGCAAAGCTATACCAGCTCGAAGCGATACCCGGCATAGGCAAAGTTACGGCTGGAAAGATAGTGGCAAATCGTCCATACAGAAGCTTGGAAGATCTCAGTAAAGTTTTGGGAGATAATTTCGATAAAGTTAAGGATTTCTTCACAATTTGATTGCCCGTGCTACCTCAAAACCTCCCCTATCTCTTCAGATTTCTCGACCTCTTCTTCGATCTCTTCCTCAAACTCTGGGACTTCAACGCTCGGTTTGATCCAAACTCCACTCCTGCCGATTATCGATCCTTCCACGACACACCTCTCCTCCATGAAGACCTTATCCGCCTTTATGTGTCCGAGAACGACGCTACCGTTTACGAGATAAACCTCCCTCCCCTTTACAGTCCCATGAACTCTGCTCGAATCGATGATCAAGATGTTCCCCTTCAAGCTTCCGTAGAGCTCTCCTCGCTCAACTCTGGCGTTCCTCGCCTTTATGTTTCCCAAAACTCTGCTTTGGGTTATCACGACATCCCTGTCCGTTTTTATTACATCGATGTTCATCACAGAATTCTCCGGAACTTCGAGTGGAGAAACGAACTCCTCAGCTTCGAATAACTTCTCCGCCTCCTCGAGTCTTCCGAGCCTGAGAAGTTCGAGCAGGTAGAGGAATATGAACATTATTACTGGCATCGGATCCTGAATCGTTATGAGCCCCTTCGCCTCAAACCCTTTCTTTATTCTGACGTTTCTACCGATCTCCAAATCGCCGAAGACCGTCAGCCTTCCCTCTATCGAAGCGAATTCTCCTATATAAGCATCACCCTTGCTTATCACATTTCCCTTCACGCTGCACCATGCCCCAAGCCTAACCTCCTCCCTCCCAAAAACATCGCCGTTTATAGTCGTCTTCTCTCCGACTATGACTTTCCTCGCTATTATCCCGTAGCCTATCTCGCTATTGGCGCCTATCAACGCATCTCCTTCAATTACCAGATTCCTCTCCTCAAACTTGGTGTTCGGAGGTATGACCAACCTCTCAAGCATGGCTATGCCCCAAACTTCTCTGCCTTATCAATTAAATCCATTACGATATTCATCAGATCCAGACCTCTTATCCTGCACAGCCCTCCCTTGTAGGCAGAGAGTTCGGAGAATTCCTTCACGTCATCCACTCTTACACCCTCGTGCACTATCGCTATAGGCACAGGATCTCCCGTATGCTCTTTTGCAGTAACCGGAGTTGAGTGATCCGCTGTTAGGATCAAGCATACGTTGGAGAAATCTAAATTCAATAGTGGTTCCAAATGTTTATCAAGTTTTTCTATAAATTCTTTCTTTCCTTCAAAGTCTCCATCATGTCCAAGCTCGTCGGTGGCTTTAAAGTGCAGCAGAACGAAGTCATGAGTTTCCAGAGCTTTTAAAGTAGCTTCAACCTTACCCTTTATGTTTGTAAATTTGTTGCCAGTGGCACCTTCAACTTCGATTACATCGCCTTTTAAAATCTTGCCTATCCCCTTGATGAGCGTTGTTCCAGCAATTACAGCAAGTTTCATCCCATACTTTTCTTCAAACGGAGGTATGTGAGGAACAACCCCAACTCCCCTAAGCAATAGAACGTTAGCCTTAAGTAAGCCTTTCTTAGCTCTCTCCTCGTTCAGGGGATGTCTATCCAAAATCTCATGAGCCTTTTCCATGAAGTAATTCACTATCTCAGCCGTTCTCTTTGCATTCTCATCATCTACAAGTGGTTTGCACCTTTTTACTTTCTCGCCGATCTTCTTGGGATCTGTATCGGTGATCTTATCCGAAAGACCTTCTCCTCTCAAAACCAAAGCTCCTCTGTGTCCGCTACCTCTTCTGAAGATGAACTCAACCCCAAACTCACTCAGATTTATTCCTTCATTTATAGCCTTAACCAGCTCGTCTGTCTCGCTAATCCTTCCAGCTCTCCTATCAACGACGACCTTATCAAAAACAGATCCTTTCCCTTCAACTGTTCCGAAGTTTACTCTGAATGCTATATCTCCCGGCTTAACCTCTATTCCTGCTCCAGCTGCTTCTATCGGACCTCTTCCAGTGTAATACTTGTAGGGATCGTAGCCGAGCAGTGCGAGATGCCCAGTATCGCTTCCCGGTCTTATTCCCGGAGCAATGGGATCCATGATTCCATTTATTCCCATCTCAGCGATTTTATTCAAATTTGGTTTATTAGCACAGCCTAAAGGAGTTTTCGAACCCCTATCAGAAACGCCGTCTATAACGATGAGCAGAACCTTCTTCATCTATACATCCTCCGTTTATGGATTTAAAACAGTTGCTAAGTTAATCCAAACTCGCGTTCAACCGCATTCTTAGCCTTAACCATAACCTCAAGCTTTTTAAACGCAACATCTCTCGGTAAAAGCTTCAACCCGCAATCAGGATCGATGTATAACCTCTTAGGATCAACGACTTCCAAAGCCATCTCTATTGCCCTCCTGACCTCTTCAACACTTTCCACTCTTTTTGTATGAACGTCAATGCATCCGAAGCCGAGATCCTTATCGAAATCGTATTCCTTCAAAAGCTTAAGATCTTCGAAGTTTCTGTTCGCAAATTCGAAGTCAAGCTGATCGACTTTGAAGTCGAGGATATCGGGGAAGATCCCCGAATAATCTCCATAGCATATGTGCATTCCGATGTAAGCGTTTACACCCCTTGTCATGATCTCAACAGCATTTCTGGCTATCTCAAGCTCCTCTGGATGAGTTGAGATTGCTGGTTCATCGAGCTGGATATAGCTTGCACCGGCTTTAACCAAGTTTCTCAGCTCTTGATTTATGACCTCAGCCAAGGCGTAGACTGCCTCCTCTTTAGTCTTGTAGAACTCATTGAAGCTCCAGTCCACAATCGTGTAAGCTCCTGTGATCGGAACTTTGATCTCCCTATCTGTGATACTCCTTAAGAACTCGAACTCGTGAACGGTTAAGGGCTCTCTGTACCTTAGCTCATCAACTATTGCTGGCTTAGGATAGTAGTTGTTTCCCCAAACTCTGACCTCGCCATAGATAACGAAACCGTCAATCTTCCTCGCAAAGTATGATGTCATCTCATCCCTTCTCATCTCCCCATCCCAGATTATGTCAATTCCAGCAACTTCATGATCTTTGACAACCGCTCTAACAGCATCATCGTAAGCTTCGTTCATAACCTTATCGTCGATCTTTCCCTCGTTGTATAGCTTTATCATTCTCAGCAACCACTTCGGCTTTGGATAACTTCCAACAACCGTAGTCTTCATTCAAACGCCTCCTTAAGCTTTGAAACTAACTTCATCTTCTCAAAAGCCTTAACCTCCGGCAGAAACTCCAAACCAGCGTTCGGAGATATGTAAACCTCTTTGGCGAACTCTAAGATCTTTTCGAGCTTAGCTTTCAGATCGTTTAGATCTTCCATCCTCGTATTTCTCGCATCCACTATTCCAACGTTTATCATTTCCAAGCCATACTCTTTTGCGAGCTTTAAGTTTGCTTCAAATCCCTCGACAAAATCGAGGCCTATGATATCAAAACCGAAATCTAAGACTTCGGGAAATATGTTTTCGGCAGATCTGAAATAAGTCATCAAAATTGTCCTCGCATTAACCTTGCAAATCTCTTTAAAAACATCCCTTGCGATTTCTATTTCACCCTTGCTCGCAAATAGTAAAGCCGGCTCATCGAACTGGATGAATTCAACGTTAAGATTTCTTATCTCTTCCTTCACGATCTCTCCCAAATCCCAAAGAAGCTCTTCGAAATTCGAATAGTATTCGTTTTTGGATAGCTTTGCAAGTGTGAAACACGAAAGAACAGGCTTGACATTCCTTTCAATCTCAAGAGCGAGCTTAAAGTCCCATAGAATATCCCCCTTTCTTCTCAACCTATCCTTTACGATCGGTTTTCTGTAATACAGGTTGTTGTCGAAGTATCTGACCAATCCGTCCATAACAAAGCCATCGATCCTCGTTGCAAGGGTTGCTAAGAAATCGTGCCATATAAGCTGTCCATCCGTCATGAGGTCTATCCCAGCCTCTCTCTGCTTTTCTATAACCTCAGAGATAGCCTTTTTCAGAATCTCTACATCGACTTCGGCATCTAAATCCTTCTGCAAACCTTCGATACGCTTAAGGTATTCTCTAAACCACTTCGGACGGGGGTAGCTTCCAACCACAGTTGCTATCATCAAACGATCACCTCATAGGCCGGACTCTCCTCAAAGGCAAATTTTACAGTTCTGAATTTCCTCTTAAACTCTGATACTTCCTTCCTAACTTTTTTAGGCTCCTTAATGGCTCTAGATATTAATTCAGCAATAATATCCATCTCATCCTCCTTCATTCCGAGCCTTGTAACCTCCTGAACTCCGATCCTTATCCCTGAAGGTTTGTCGGTGTCCCAAGGTAGAAGCGTTTTGTTCGTAAGTATTCCAGCCTTTTCAAGTATCTTCGCAACCTTATCTCCACCGCCCAATTTGGAAACATCGACAGCTACTTGATGCGACTCTGTAAATCCTAAATCCGGGCAAAGAACATCGAATCCTAGCTCAAACAACCTTTCGGCCAACCTCTTAGCGTTCTTAACTATCTGCTTCGCATATGCCTCTCCAAACTCCATCATCTCCAAACATGCGACAACGTAACCAGCCAAGCTGTGGATGTGGTGGTTGCTAACCACTCCGGGCATCACTGCCCGATCTATTGAATCTGCAAGCTCCTTTTTGCACATGATAACGGCTCTTTGAGGGCCTGGAAAAGTTTTGTGGGTTGATGCTGTGACTACATCGGCTCCCTCTCTAATCGGATCCTGAAACTGCTTTCCAGCTATTAAGCCTAAAACGTGACTGGCATCGTAAACTACCTTCGCCCCTACCTCTTGAGCTATCTCCGCTATCTCCCTAACAGGATGCGGAAACAAAAACAGACTCGCCCCCAAGATTATGAGTCTCGGCCTCTCTTTTACAATCTTCCTTCTTGCAGCATCAACATTGATGTTGAACGTTTTTGAATCGAACGGAAGATAACAGACCTCCAAATCCCTAATTTTGGCTGTAAAATCGTGAGATGTGTGACCTCCGCAATTTTCCCGCAGAGCGAATATTTTGTCTCCACAATTCGTTAGGGCGAAGTAAACTGCTATATTCGCTATAGTTCCAGAAATTGGACGAACGTTAACGTGTTCGGCTTTGAAAATCTCTTTTGTGAGTTTTATGGCCATGTTCTCAAGCCTATCTATATACTCGCAACCGCAATACATCCTGTCGCCGACATCTCCGATCGCATATCTATGCCCTAAATCACTCATGTAGCAGAGCCTAACAGCTCTACTCGTGATGTTCTCGCTCGCTATGAGAGGAATGGAACTTTCGATGAATCTGTGATGATCCCAAATGGCACCAAACACTTCATCGAGCATGAGACTACGAATGGTCTCAAGATTTAATAATTTTTACTACAATATAAAAATTTAGTAACAAAAATAATTTTTTAAATACAAAATAGTTTTTATATTAATATTCGTCCTCTTCGAAGTAAAAGTCCTCTTCCTCCTCTTCAAATTCTTCAAACTCCTCCTCTTCCTCTTCGATGTCCTCCTCAAGTTCTTCAAGCTCGTATTCTTCGTTAGTATCCAAGTGGAGGAACTTGCCGTTTTGATATATCATGACCGCCCCACAGAGCTTACACTGAACTTCCATGCCTTCATATAAATCGCTGAGCTCTATTTCCTCTCCGCAGTATGGACATCTTATGAGCTTCACCACCATATCTTTCAGACCTCGACTTCCCAAATTTAAGCTTTTTCTTCATATCGATTTATCATGATCTTTAAGACCACACATCAAGCCTATCAACCTCATCGAAGACTCCGACGATCTTGTAGAACGTTGTAACCTCCCTGAGCTCGATTAGCTCGTCCTCGTTCAGATCCTTTTCAACCTCCACGAAAAATATGTAATCTCCGAGCCCTGTTCTTGCGGGGCGGGATTCAAGCTTTCTTAGATTTATACCCTTTTTGTAGAAGACCTCAAGAACATCCTTAAGTGCTCCCGGTCTATCTTCAACGCCGAAGAAGAGCGATGTTATCGAGCCCCTTCTCTTCCCAGTTCCTCTTCTCCTTATGAGGTAGAACCTCGTGACATTCCTTCCGATATCCTGAATTCCCTTCCTAAGGATAAAAAGCTTGTGAAGCCTTGCAGCGTTTTCCGAAACTATCGCAGCAGAGTAATCATCCAAAAGCTCTATCGCATCGGATGTGCTCGACGTATATCTCACCTCAGCTTGGGGAAGGTAGTTGTTTATGAATCCCATACATTGCGCTATGGCTTGAGGATGTGAGTAGATAGTTCTGATCTCTCTCAGAGGAATCTTTCTCTTCGCAACCAAGCAGTGTATAACCTCAAGCTTGGTCTCGCCAAAAACTTCCACGTCATGGCTGAGCAGAGCATCCAGAACGGGCAAAACCGTTCCGTTTACGGAGTTCTCTATTGGAACCAAACCGTAGTCAACTTTTCCTTCGTCAACCAACTTTATGATCTCATCCGTCGTCGAGCAGTAAACCAAAGGTAATCGAGAGCCGACGAGCCTCAAAGCGACTTCCTCGCTGAAGCTCCCCATCGGGCCAAGGACTGCTAACTTCTTGCAGATCCCCAAGACCTTATATTCCTCCTCCTTTGTCAGGTTGATTATCGCTTCAAAGGCGTTTTGAACATAGAGTGGATTCAGATCGGTCTGAACTAAAAGATCCCTTATCTTGAACTCCTCAACATCCGTTAGTTCTATCGGTTCGTTCCTAACCCTCTTGTGAATCGCTATCTTTCTCCCTGCGTTAACCCTTCGTTCGATCAACCTCAAAATTAGCGAATCCACGGCTCTAATGTATCCTCTAAGCAGATCAAGATCTTCGACGTTTATGGTGGCCTTGTATGCATCCAAGATAAGCGTGCTGTCTTCGTAATCCCTATACTTAGTTTTCAAAGCCCTGAATAGTCTATAAAACTCTTTTTCATCCTTCAACTTCTCGTTTAAAGCAACTATACTTTCAACGAACGCATCTCTAAGCTTTTCAGCGTTCTTCTGGATGTGGAAATACATCCTCCAATCCTGACTTAGGATTCGAGAGGCTAACTTATAAAGAACGCAGAAGATCGGTGAAGCGTAAACCAACTCCTCCCCACCTATTCTGTCTGCCAAGAAGTTGGCCATGGCGAGCAAAGCGAAATGGCTGATCCCCTGAATCTCTGCCATCTTCTCGTCGTGCTTCTCTCTGGGCAGATAGCTTATAACAGCTCCAGCCTTCCTGAACTCATCCAAAATAACCTTTTCCTCCTCTCTTCCGGATTCTACCACAACAATAATGTTCGATAGGCCGATCTCACTCTTCGGCCCGAACATCGGATGTATGCTGAGGTAGTCGAATCCCGATTCGTCGAAGAGCGGTAGTATGTGGGATTTTATTGAGGATATGTCAACGAGTAACGCGTTCGGATTAGCATGACGTTTTATGTTCTCAAGAGCGTCTTTTACAACATCCATAGGAACGCAAACGAATATGACATCGTAATCCTCAATCTGATCGAGTTCTACATCTCTCCTATTCTCAAGGACATCGTATCCGGCTACATCGTATCCTCTCGAAAAGAAGAAGTCCTTGAAAAATCCTCCCATCCCACCCACGCCGTATATGAGGATTTTCATCCCTACCGCAAACGCTAAAAAGACCTATATAATTTTTGTCTCAAATGAACTTGAGAGAAAAGCTCAAGAGCTCTGGGAAGATTTTTATAGTCGGAATTGCCGGAGACAGCGGTTCTGGTAAAACCACCTTTGCTAACGCGATAAGAAAGCTTTTAGGCGAAGATATCGTCAGCACGATCACTCTTGACGATTATCACGTTTACGATCGAGCCATGAGATGGAAACTCGGCATAACTCCACTCCATCCCGATGCGAATAACCTGAAGCTCGTTGAGACCCATCTATTCATGCTCAAGAGAGGTGAGAAGATAAAAAAGCCGACATACGATCACAAGACTGGAACGTTCGGCCCTTGGGAAGATTTCGAGCCCACTCCATTGATCATCGTTGAAGGCCTCCATACGCTATACGACGGAATAAGGAACTATCTTGACTTCAAGATATTCGTAGATCCGGCGAGATACATCAAGAGGAGATGGAAAATTAAGAGAGATGTTGAGGAGAGAGGATACGACAAGAGGAAGGTAATAGAAGAGATTATTCAAAGGGAGCCTGACTACAAGAGATACATAGACTTTCAGAAGATATATGCGGACGTTATCATAAAAATATATCCAACATCGATGGGAAACGTGGAGAGGATAACCTACCTTTTCGAGGAGGAAAACTTAAGGGATGTTTACAGAGTTAGACTCATAATAAGAAAGGATGATAGCATCCCAGCAGAGCCTATAAGGCTAAACATAGATCTCTCAGCTCTTGTTAGGGCAAGCGAGAGGGATTTCGCAATCGGATTCTTTTCCGATTACTACTATTCCAAGCCGGCAAGCTTTATAGATATCGACGGATTCATGAACGTCGAACTTTTCAGCTCGTTGCTGGATGTATTGAAAAAAGAGGCTGGTTCAGAGGAGATCTATGAGATTTCAAAGGGTTACGTCAACGCTATCGAAGTTGCAAAGCTGTTGGTGTGCTGGAGGTTGCTCGAAGTTTTGAAATTCAAGCTGAGAGGGTAAAGCCACCAAATCAAAGAATTATCAGACTGTGCAAGACAAAGGTTGATGACAAGTTCGTTAGCTTTTACTTGGTCGCAGATAGGAAGCTAAAAACTAGGTCATACGTGCATTCGACTTCCGATCTCGAGCTCAAAAAATGAAAAATTAAAAAAACAGAACTTTATTTCATCTGTCAGCTTCCGGCGGGAAGTAACCGAAGCTACCGTATATACCTTGCAGATCAGCCAACCTTTCTCCCTTGCAAGCCTCCATGAATCCTTTAAGGTATGCCCATCCCGGTGTAACAACTCTGAGTCTGTATGGAACGGTGGATTTTCCATCGCTGACTAATGTGTATAGCAATGTTCCCCTTGCAGCTTCAGTTAAAGTGGTGTATTCTCCAGCTGGCACCGTCATCCTTCCGAAGAGCCTAAAGAAGTAACCTCTAACGTCTTTTCCAACCTTCTCCTTATCCTTGAGCTTCCCTATGAGTCCTTCACTCACCACTGGCCCCTCTGGAATGTTCTTTATCGCCCTCCTGATTATGTTCAGACTCTGCTGAACCTCGTTGACTCTGACCAGAAATCTTGAGTAAGAATCTCCCTCGTCGGAAACTGGAATGTCAAAATCTATCTCATCGTAAGCTTCGTAGGGCTCGACCTTCCTGACATCGTATTCAACGCCAGAAGCTCTCAGGAATGGGCCAACTATGCCAAATTTTATAGCCTCCTTCTTGTCCAAAACTCCAACGTCCTTAAGCCTCATGATGACGGCGGGATTCTTTACAAATATCTTCTCGAACTTCCTAAGCTTTTCCTCAAGCGTGTATGTTACCGCCTCGACAAACCTCAGTGTCTTCTCATCGACATCTCTCCTCACTCCACCGGGGATTATGAACGAAGCTGTGACTCTTGCACCCGTTATTCTGCAAAGAGCTTCGCATATATACTCTCTCAAGCCAAAGGGCCACATGAATCCGGTCGTGTGTCCGATGAAAACAGCCAAAATTCCGGCATCGTATAAATGTGTTCCAATTCTGCATAACTCAGCTAATATTGTTCTGATATACTTAGCCCGTGGCGGAACCTCCAAGTCCATCGCTTTCTCTATCGCCCTAACGTATCCCAAGCACATGTTTGCACAATCCATTATCGCCGGTCTTTCAACGAGTGGAATGTTCTGAATAAAGAGCTTCGTTTCCGCAAGTTTTTCAATTGCTCTGTGGACGTAGCCCGGATCCGGAATAACTTCTGTCATTATGTCTCCTTTAACTCTGACTATCAATCGCATGTGACCACTGCCGGGATGCTGAGGACCGACAAGTATCACGAATTCATCCTTCCTGTATGCTTCTTCAACGAATTCAGGCGGAATGGGTAAGAATAAGGACTTATACTCCTGAGGTGGCTGAACCGGAACATCCAACGCATATTCCTTCTCTTCCATAATCAACCCTCCACAACGAACTTGTCCTCTTCAAGCTTGAAATCCTTCCTGAGCGGATATTTCGGCGTATCTGGATCGAGTAGGAAGTTCCTACCCATCCACGGATTTCCTTCAAACCAAACGCCAAACAGCTCGTGCATCTCCCTCTCCATGTAGTCAGCTGAAGGAAATATTCCCGCAACGCTTGGAACCTTGGGATCGTCTCTCGGCACTTCAGTTGCTACGTTCACCAAAACAGGCATGAGCTCCTTGTTCGAGTAACAGCCGAGCCAAAACTCGACTATGAACTTGTTCTCGTGAGGAACATCTATCACGTTCACGGACTTCACGTGGTCGAATTTGTCGGCGAGCTTGCTTATAGCCGAAAGAACGTTGTCTCTCCCAACCTTAACACATATCCTATTGACATCTGTTATCGTTATCGATTCGGCGATTCCGGCAAGCTTCTTCTGAAAATCTTCAACCAACTTCTGCCCAAGCTCCCATTCGACTTCCTTCGCTTTGTCTATCACAATTTCAGGCTTTGGATCCACCTTCTTCGGAGACTTCGGTGGCTTCTTTGGCTTGACCTCCTTAGCGACACCCAAGAGCTTCCCCAAATCTACCTCCTTAAATTCTGCAGATGTCTTCGCTTCACCGCTCATTATCTTGTCCTGAAGCTGGACTATAGCCCTAATCAAAGCCTCAGGCGTTGGCGGGCAACCGGGAACGAAGAAATCTACT
Source organism: Archaeoglobaceae archaeon (assembly GCA_027064525.1). Taxonomy (GTDB): domain Archaea; phylum Halobacteriota; class Archaeoglobi; order Archaeoglobales; family Archaeoglobaceae; genus WAKM01. Next base: position 15,935 of record JAMOPJ010000021.1, on the reverse strand, counting down.
GGCACAACTTCCGAAGGTTTCACCATGTGGTAGCTGTTCCAGAAGAGTCCTCCCTTAAGTCCACAAGCACCCATCACGATCACGAACTTCGGATTTGGCATCTGCTCCCATGTAATTCTTAAAACCTTAGCCATTTTCCTCGTTATTGCTCCTTCAACGATTATGACGTTCGTATGCCTGCAGATACCGTAGTTCAGCGAACCGATTCTTTCAGCATCGTATCCACACGCGTAAGCATGAGCCAATTCGACTCCGCAGCATGCGGTAACTAAGTGAACGGGCCACAGACTCCACTTAGTCCCCCACTTCTTTATCGGTGCAAGGGGACCAGAATGCAGAAATCTGATATCCTCACTACTCATCACTACCACCTCGCCTTATAGGCTATATCAAGGGAATACTTATACGAGATGTAAATGGCCGGCGTTAGCAGGATGAAGGCCAAAACTGTCAACAGGATCGTGAAAACGTTCGGATTGGCAACGAACAACAGCAGTAGGACAAGGATCGGCTCGCAGGCCATGAACATGAAGACGTAGCCGAAGTATTGCATTGGCAAGGTGTATTTCGGCGGTATTGTCGGTATGTGTCCAGATTCATACCTCTCAAGCTTTACCGGCGTCGGTTTCTTCATCGGGATGAGCTTGATGAGGAAGACCATTATACCATCTATCGCCAAACACACGATTATCAACAAAGCAACGGCAATCGCATTCTCGATCAGGCTCACTTCAAACACCTCCTATTATAGCCTTAGCAAGATCGATAAACCAATTCGGCGGGATCACGGTTATGAAAGTCAGAGCGACGGCAACCAACACTATAGCGTTGACGAAGCTTGGAATTGTTGGTTTTGCTAAGATTCTCGCGAGTCTTATGTAGTAAGGAACTGACATGGCCGAGTTTATGACGAGTATCAAGGCCAGCCAGATGTAGCCAACCTTAACCAAAGAGAGCAGTATGAACAGCTTACCCCAGAATCCGATGAGCGGTGGCATCCCTATGAACGAGAAGGCCAAAGCATACATCAGATACGTTGATGCTCCATTCTCCTTTATCGATACGAAGAATCCGACCTTTCCGAAAGCGTTGGCCATCAGCTGAAGTAAAGCTCCAGCGAAAGCCAAGTAGATCCAGTCCAGGTTTATCAGAGCTACGAGCGTTGCGAGGATGTATCCCATATTGGCAACTGTGGAGTAGGCTAAGATCCTCGCTGGATTCGTTGAAGTGAGAGCACCGATGTTTCCCATGAACATCGATACCGCTGCAACGAATGCGACGAAGAGAACAATCTTCGCCGTGAGCGGGTTTGCGGTCATGACGAGTATCTTGTATGCGGCTACAAACGGAACTATCTTGGCTATGGATGCAACGATCGAAACCGGAATCGGATCGGCGGTATCGAAGACATCTGGAACCCACTCGTGCATCGGAGCACAGCCGACTTCCATCCCCAAGCCTATTATCAGCATCACGAAGCCCAAAACGTAGAGGTAGCTTGCATTTACACTGTTAGCATACACGAGCAACATCGCTCCAGCCAAGAAAAGAACCGTTGCGAGAACCATGAAAGTTATGTATTTTATTGCAACTTCCACATTAGCCTTACCTTCGCTCGTCATTATCAGGACGTATGTAGGAATCGACGTTATCACGAACATCAGCAAGATCATGGCCAAATCGTTGGTAAAAACGACGTAAACTGTTGCTATTGCAATCAAAGCTGTCAGAGCGTAGTCTACACCCTTGATCTGGTTTCTCATCAGAGTCATCGAAAGCAGATTCAAGACCCCAATCGCAACCACCAACACCACGTAACTTCTGTATTCTGGCAGTAGAAGCATTATCAGTAGAGCTATCAGACTGATAACAAATACGCTCCTCGGACTCTTGAACGACAGTGCGGATCCTAAGGCGATTAAAATTAAGGAGGCAACTATAAGCTCGATCATGCTTTCACCACCTTACCAGCGATGCAACTATCAAGGCGACCATAACAAATCCCAAAGCGATCTTAACATACCTCTTGAGGTATCCGGACTGAATGGCTCGAATTCCAAGTGAATACGTTGCGATGAGCTCCGGAATGGCCTGATGGCAGAAGAAGTCAATCAGTCTGTTGCCCCAATCGACAACCCTAGCGATCGCCCAGCCGATCTTGGGAATGATGTAATCGTTCAGAGCGGACATATACATCCTATCGCCCAAGAACCTACCGATGGGCGATTCTAGTCTTGGAACGACCAATGCGATAGCGTAGGATATCAGCACCGCTAAACCAACAGCAAGTGATGACTTCTCGAAACCTTTCTCCACGAACTCGCTTGCGATTGGCTCCACATGTCCGAGTATAGCGTATAGCAACACGGCAAGCATCGAAACCATGATCGCGTAGGCAATTGGCATCAGAACTTCTCCATGCAAATGTAGATGCTTGGGCTTGTCACCCTTTATGAAGTTTAGGCTGAGGAACTTAGCCAAGAACGCTGAATAGATCACAGACACAGCTATGAGCATATACAGCGGAGCTCCACCGACCTCATGCATCAGATGGTGCATCACCTCATCCATTGCGGACTTGACCCAGTAGGCCGTGAAGGGCGGAATTCCCGACAAGCATATCGTTGCGAAGATCGTTGCGGCGAATGCAACCTTCATCTTCTTCGCAAGCTCAAGGTTACCACAGCAGAACCTGTCGTGGGTTGCGTGGATGAGATGTCCGGCTACGAGGAAGAGCGTAGCCTTTGCGAACGCGTGGGTAATCAAATACCAGAACGCAACGTAAATCGCTATCTTTCCAAGCCAGAAAGATGCTGCCGCACATGCGAACATCAAACCAAGACTCGACATCGTTGATGCTGCAAGCAGAACCTTCCTCTCCCTGCAACCTAAAGCGACGGAAGCTCCGTAGAGTGCGGAGGTCAGTCCAAGGAACAGCACGAACAGATAGATCGTTTCAACTCCGTGCGCGTGATGCAACTTCCAAGGCTCTACATACCAGCTCAGCCTCATGAATAGGTAAGTTCCAGCAGCAACCATCGTAGCTGAGTGAAGCAAGGCACTGACTGTGGTAGGACCTGTCATAGCGGTCATAAGCCACTCGCTGAACGGGAGTTGAGCGGACTTCGTAAACGGACCCATGAGGAATGCGATTATCAGGATTATAGTTCCAACCGTTCCGATGTGATGGAAGAGATGCGCCCAGTCGATCTCAGATATGTTGAGGTTTCCAGTCAGAGCGTAGATCGCTGCAATTGCAAAGAACATCGGCATGTCTCCGAATCTTATCGTCGAGATTGCTCTCCAACCACCGAAGCTTGGAGACCAGAACATGTTGAGAGGCCCGACTTTCCTTCCGATTATTCCAACATAGGCTAATTCGTCGTCATCCCTGAACCAGTGGCCTATGAGTCCCCAAGAAGCCAAACCCAAACCTTCCCAGCCTATCAAAAGTAGCATCAGGTTGTCGCTGTAAACCACAAGGAGCATCGATGCCGTGAACATGTTGAAGAAGAACCAATACCATCCCAAACGGTAGTCGTGCTTCATGTATTCCAAGCCGTAAACTCCAATTAGGAAAGCGATCAAAGCCGTCAGAGCTCCCATGTATTTGCTGAGGTAGTCAAATATGAACACGAAGTTTATGTTATAGTCCGGAAGCCATGGATAAACAAACTTACCCTCCGGGAAGTAGAATAGGATGTAGAGTGCTATGCAGAGTGATACGAATAAGCCGAATACTGAGAGTATCGGTAGCTTACGAGCCCATCCAGCTCCCGGCTTATAGACCCACGCAAATGCTATCGGAAGGCTACATGCCACTGGAGTTGCAAATAGGAGGAACAGTAAAGTTGCGACATCGATCATGGGCAGACACCTCCCAATATACAGAGCTTAAGGCTCTTGAGGAATAACGTCGCAAGCGGGGGGAATATGAACACGATCGAGATCACTCCAATCACATACAGCGGTGTGTCCAAGAACCTGCTGATTTTTGGTCTTTCCATTCCCTTAGGAGTTCCGTAGAATATCTTCCTCAGCGTGTAGAAGCTGTACCATCCTGAGATTATGAACACGAAGACTACTGCAAGTATCAGCTTGAGATCGAGCCCGTAAACGTCGACGATTCCCTTGAGTATGAAGAACTCGCCAAACATTCCGATTGCCAAGATTCCACTCAAGTTCATGAAACCTATTAGCGCAGCGTTTGAAATCGTTGGAATGTATTCGTGCAATCCACCCATCTTGTTTACGTCTCTCAAGCCGTGATAGAGAGCAATTATTCCGCCAGCTGTCATGAACAAGATCGATTTACCGAAAGCGTGAGATATGTATTGGATCACAAGTCCCAAGAGACCATAGCTACCCAAGCAGAGTGCTATGAGCATGTAACCCATCTGTGAAACTGTGGAGTAAGCGAGCAACCTCTTGTAGTCCGTTTGCTTGAAAACTGAAAATCCTGCATATATGCTCGTTAAAATTCCATATGCAATTATTATATCTCTATATTCATCGATGAACCAAGGACTAGCCATATAAACTCTAAGCAAAACATATCCCGCCAAACCGACCGTTAACGGACTCAGTAAGGCGCTAACTGGTGTTGGAGCTTCTGCATGAGCCCATGGAAGCCATATGTGCGGTCCTAAGCCCGGAAGCTTTACGACCATTCCCAAGAATATCAACAGCCATGCAAGGAAGCTCACAGTCGTTATGCTCTTCAAAGCAAGCGTGGAGTTCTCGAATGCTACCATGAGGAACCCAATCAGCGTTAGAACTCCAGCTATGTGTGTCCAAACGAAATATAGCAGTGCAACCCACTGCCTGTTTCCGTAACCGTATTTGTAGATGAGCAGGAAAGATGCAAGCAACGAGATCTCGAGGAATATGTAAAGCAATATCAGATTTCCGCAGTAGACGAGCCAGAGCATTGAAACGGCGTAGAGGTTGTATAGGAAGAAGTATTTTCTGAACTCTCTTGTTATGTCGTCGATCTCATCCCTCATCTCCTCAAATCTGTGCTTCATGTATGGTAGAGAATAGAGGGCAACCATCGCAGAAATAAGGCAAATCGTGGCTCCAAAAGCGTTCGTTATAGAATCGGCAAACAGGTAGAACTCGCCTATCGGCTTGCCAAGATTCATCAGTGGAAGCTCGAAACTCTGGTCAGTAAGTAAAGCCCAGAGAGTTACGAAGAACGGAATTATGAACGCTACGAATGAAACTACAGTTGCCGCTCTCGGCCTGAAGAACGGCGCTATAAATGTTATTATTAAAGGTATCAATATAGCATAGATCACAGCATTCACAGCGGATCACCTCCCGAAGAAACAACATCCGTCGATATATCCCTCGTCATTCTGTTGAGGAGCACTATCGAAGCTATCAGAACTAGAAGCTCGCTACTACTCGTAAATATCGTTATGACGAGAACACCAAATGCCGTGTTTGTCATCTCCGGAATCGAGAATACTGGAATTAAAGCTAAAAAGACTGCTCCGAACATCATCTCCAGTGAGATCAGTAGCCTGATCAGATCTTTGCTTGAGATCGCTGTAAGATATGCTATTAGTAATACCACTACAGCTGTAATCAGGATTATAGCTACTTCAAACACAACTCTTCCCTCCTAACTATCTTTACTATTGATATCATAAGCAAAACCATCAAACAGATCAAAAACACCACAGCGAGCGCGTATTGCGATTGAAACGCGGATATGTCGACAGAAGCCGTGGAAAGATTGAACGTCGCATACTTGTAGAGGGTGTATGCGAGAACAGCGATCGTCAAAATCGTTGGAATTATCCAAAGCCGATCCACAGGAATCCGTCTCGGCACGTATCTAAACACAGCTGCCAAAGCAACAGTAATGATACCGATGGCACCTATGAATATGAATGCGATCAGTATGAATGCCGATTGGATGTTGAATACTGCAAATGTCGTAGCGATGAATATCATGGTCAAAGCCATGTATAATGCCGAGTAGAAGTTGTCTCTCGAAAGCAGAACGCCTAAAGATGACAATACGGTTACAGATCCCAAAGCTAATAAAATCAGGCTCGTAGTATCCATATCTCGCCTTTAGAATTTTCAATTAATAAATCTTACTATTTTTATTGTTTGTGAGGGTTATTTTCGAGATTCACAACCGTCTAAATTTTTTGAAATTACGAATTATTTGAAATATATATCAAAAAATTTAAAAGACTAAAATTCTCAAAGTTTCGCCGTGGTTCGGATAGACTTCATGAGAACCTTCACAGAGGTCGTGAAGAGGGGAAGTCTAAAGAAGGCGGCAAAAGCTTTGGGGACTTCCGTCAGCACGGTGAGCTTTCAGGTAAAATCTCTCGAGGACTTCTATGGAGCTAAGCTATTCAAGAGGAACATCAACGGCATCGAACTCACTGAAGAGGGAAAAATAGTCCTCAAGAACATCGAATACATACTCGGTAGCATTGAAGAAACAAAGAGGTTGCTTTTGAACATAAGAAACAGAGAGATCTCCCTTGCTTCTGGAATGGTCGGTATCGATGTCGTCTTCAGCATAAAGACGCTTTTGAAGGCGAAGTATCCGGATCTTGAGGTGAAGGTGGAGCTGAAGGGTGCCCACGAGTGCATCAAAGACATAATAGACGGAAAAGTTGATTTCGCAATAGTCGGCGATGTGAACGAAGACATACTCAAGAGCAACAACCTGTTCGTCACAGAATTGGGAAGTGACTTGCTCGTTCTCATAGTCCCGATAAACCATCCACTGGCAAGGAAAAGCATCGTGACTCTGGAGGACGTTCTCAGAGAAAATATAATCATACTGAACGAAAACTACGGAATTACTACGAGCACTATGAAAGCTCTGAGGGAGTCTGGAGTGAATCCAGAGGATCTGAACATAGCTTATGTTGTAAACGATTTCTTTTCAAAAATAAACGCAGTGAGCAATGGACTTGGAGTTGCTATAACGTCTTTTATTGCTGTCTGCAAAGCATGCGAGGTTGGATTGATAAAAGTGAGAAAGATAGCTGATTTCAAAGGAGAACGAAAGGTTTTCTTCATAGCTAACAAACTCGCAATGGAAAGCGATAAACTAAGAGAATACGCGGATTTCATTATAAAGAATTGCAAGAAGTTCTTTAATGACGTTGGTGAGATTTGTAAGGGTTTGGTTTGATGATTTCGAAAACTTTTGAATCAATTATTTTTTAAAATAGTTTAAAGATTGATGATACTTTTGAATAAAAACATCCAGAAATCTTTGATCTGCTAAGGGCAATTAGAAGATTACAACCAGACATTACTGTTCGATTTAAGCAAAACAGTATTTTATTTTTAAAATTTATAATTTTTAGAAATGAAATATCCACGGAATTTTAAATTGTTAGAAATTTTAAATATTTTGAAATACTTTAATAAAAATTAGAAAATATTAAATATGGATGGGTTGCACAGTTCGATCATGGCTGTCGAAAGTGTGGTGATCAACAGCGAACTCGTCTTAGATGACAAGACATTTGCAGAGACTATGCTCTCGAAGGAACTGACAAAGGCAGACATGGTCTTCATACTGAGGAATCTGCTGAGGCTGAAATACTACCCAGTTGCAGTGAAGTTCTTCTACGACGAGGGCGAATTGGAAGAATTCAAGAGAAGCACACGCTACAAGATGGGAAGACTACCATACACTTTCTGTCACTTCTCAGCTTGCTCAAGGCAGAGAGGTGAAGTTCTGCTTGGTTACAAGAGAGACCTGGGCTGCAGCAATGCCAGATACATATTCGGATGGAAGAAGTTCGACGGGAACGAGATAAAGAGCCATCTGAAGTATACAAGAGATGAAAAGCAGGCTGAGAAGTTTATCAAGACTAAACCGAGATTGCCAGAAGGTTTGCTCGCTTTCGCTACAGCTCCTCTGCATAAGGCTACGTTCGAGCCAGATGTCATCCACATAATCTGTGACGTTCTGCAGAGCTACCACATCTACAACGACTACGCTTCTGCGATGGATGTCCACCCGATAAGGCCGAACTTCATGATGAACTCGGCAGTTTGTGGCGGTTGTGCTTGGACGTATCTCAACAAGACTATAAACATCGTTCCGATGTGCAGTGGAAGCTACACATCTGGCAAAACGGAGCAGGGGGAGATCAACGTCTACATACCATGGGAGCACTTCGAAGCAATGATCAGACGTTTGCTTGAGAGAACTGCAAAATACGGCGGAGCTTCCTTCCCAAGAACTGGAGAGACTTATCCAGGCTTTGACATCTGCAAGCTGTGCAACTTCTTGATCTTTAGGGAGCCAAAATGCTGAGGTGATATTATGGAAGTAGTCTGGGCTGAGATTGCGGGACATAAGATTACGATAAACGCAATAGGCTACCTGCTCTGGTGTATCTGGGTAGGTTGGATCTTCTCAACTATCGGAGCTTTTGGAGGAATCATGGCTGGTTTGGGACACATATCAATATTCGGATTGGGACAGTGGGCTTCGAAGCTGAAGGGGATTAAGATTCAAAAAGGTGCATACACAGATGCGGGTAAATATCTGACGGACAGCATCAGATTGGGTAACTCGGGACTTACATGGTTCAACGCGGTTTCGAGCACTATAAACTGGTATACTCAGAAGAGGTTGGTTTGGCCAGCTGGATTGTTCCTAGGCATAGGTGCGGTAGTTGGAGCCCAGGCTGGAGTTTGGCTTACAGGTGGAAAGCTTGGAATTTCCGTTTACAAGGGTATATTCGGACTTGCAACATATCTAATAGCGGGATACATGTTCTATCAGCTTACTCCAAGAGCTAAGGCTTCAAAAGCCAAGGGAAGAGAGGCTGCAAAGAGGTTCATGCAGAAGGTAAAGGAGCTCAAAGAGCAGGGAAGACTGCATGAGCTTGAGGGTATCAAAAACCTAAAAGTAGGAGCATACACGGAGTTCGAGTTCTACGGCGAGCACTTCAAGTTCGGAAATTACTTGCCCTTCGGAGTCGGATTCCTCATAGGATTCTTCTCCGCAGTGATAGGAATAGGCGGCGGATTCCTCTTCGTTCCATTCCTGACGAGCTTGGGACTTCCGTTCTACATAATCCCCGGAGCATCGACGCTTGCTGTGTTCTTCACCCAGACATCGACGATAATCGGATGGCTTGCGAGAGGTGTCGAGTTCCCACTGGTTCCGATACTTATCGGTTGGATCGGTATAGCGATAGGATCATACATTGGCCCAAGAACTCAGAAGTTCATCCCTATGGATTACATGTATGCACTGTTCGGATTCCTCGCTCTCTACGTTGGAACGAGATACGTTATGAGTGGATTCTTCGGAATAAAGCTTCCTCCCTAATTTTTTATGATCGAGCTGGTATTATCAACGGTCTTAGCCGTAGTAATTGCAGAGCGTTTGTCCGATCGGATAACTCCCAAGCTGTTCAAGAGTCAGATGGAGGAATTGATGCAGGAGGAGATGAAGCTCGTTGAGATGAACGAGATTGCAATGATAGCTATTGCAGTAGGAGACAAAGAGGCATATTTGGGTCTGCAGAGTGAGATGAGCGATCTGTATGGAAGGATATTTTTTGGAAAGATCGCGATGTTCTCTTCCGTCTTCTTCGGACTTCTTTCGGCATACATACTTCTGGTCATCCACATCTTCCACCGTTCGGTCGTAACGGTGGTGCTGGCAGTGGTGATGCTCTACTACACGATCAAAGCGATCTACTATTACTTCTTCGTTTTGCTTAGGTAAATCTTAAATATCTTCGAGCGATCCCGTTTTAGGGGATCAGCGATGGGATGGAAATCTCACGGTTTCAGGTTCAAGTCGGGGAGAAAGCTTAGAAAGAAGATCAGAGAGAAAGGCATCAAGATCAGGAGAGCTTTGCAGACGTTCGAAGTTGGGCAGACAGTTCACATCGACATCGATCCTTCAGTTCACAAAGGAATGCCGCATCCGAGATTTCAGGGGAGGACTGGAGTCGTGATAGGACAGAGGGGCAGAGCCTACTTGGTCAGAATCAGAGATGGTGGGAAGTTCAAGATTCTGATCGTTAGGCCGGAGCACCTCAAACCGCAGGGAGGTTAAAGATGTTCAAGGAGGTTAAGGAGTTCGACTTCATAACGATCGCAGAAGCTAAAGAGATCATGGAGAAGATCGCCAAGGAGAGGCAGGAGAGGGCAGAGCTTTTGTTCGAAACTCGAAGAGCCCTCAAGCACCTCAGAACCTTCGCGAAGCTTCCAGCAGATAAAGCTAAGGAGCTGGTTGAAGAGTTGATGAAGCTCCCTCAGGTTCCGAGAAAGGATATAGCGGTTAAGCTTGTTGACATAATGCCGAGGATTCCAGATGAAGTTAGGATAATCTACGCGAAGGAGAGGTTTACGCTAACTCCCGAGCAGATTCAGGAGATTTTGGATATCATCGACAAATACAGAATTTGAAGAAAGAATTAAATAGTTTTTGACCTATTTTTGTTCGGTGGTGAAATGATTAGGCGTAAGAAGGAGGTAGATAAGGAAAAGCTTGAGGATTATGCCTATGTTTTGGATTTCCTTCCTTACGGTCATCCCGATGATAAAAGGCCTATTCACAAACGTGAGCCTTTAGCTCAGGTCGTTGGAGAGAAGTATTTTACTCTGCTTGAGGTCAGCATCAAAAAGGGGCAGCAACCCTTGGTTATGGATCGCCTCTACATTGGGAAAGGGGAAAGGGACGTTGTCAATAAGATAAAGAGGAGGTTGAGATACGATCAACTCACTCCAGCGGCGAAGTCAGAACTTCCTTACGTTTTGGAGCACATAGTTAAGCAACAGGAAGAGAGGTTTGTAGAATTTTTTAATAAGGCCGAATCCATCACGACTCGTTTGCACCAGCTCGAACTTTTACCGGGTATCGGCAAGAAGACCATGTGGGCTATAATCGAGGAAAGGAAAAAGGAGCCGTTCAAGAGCTTCGAGGACATAGCGAGGAGAGTTAAGGGCTTACAGCATCCTGAGAAGTATATAGTGAATAGGATAATCTACGAGCTTCAGAATCCGAACACAAAGTATAAGCTCTTTACCCTTTAGAAACGTTTTTATCTCCAAATCCATCAGCATGAATCATGATCGATGAGATTACGATAACCAAAGCGATAACGAGCTCCTTTATTGAGAAGTTTTTAGATGGAATCGAATGCGATGTTGCTATCGTTGGAGCAGGCCCTTCAGGATTAACTGCCTCCTACTATCTCGCCAAAGCTGGTTTTAAAGTCTCAGTTTTCGAGAAGAAGTTGAGCTTGGGAGGTGGAATCTGGGGCGGGGGAATGATGTTCAACAAAGTCGTCGTTCAGACTCCGGCATTGGAAATTTTGGATGAATTCGGTATCTCATACGAGAAATTCGATGATAACCACTATGTCGTCGATGCGATAGAGTTGGCTGGATCTTTGATATACAAGGCCGTTAAAGCTGGAGTCAGGGTGTTCAATCTGACAAGCGTCGAAGATGTTATGATAAAGGATGGCAGAGTTGCCGGATTGGTCATAAACTGGTCTGCAGTTGAGCTCAGTGGACTTCATGTGGATCCGATGACGCTCTCAGCTAAAGCGGTTGTCGACGCAACCGGACATGATGCGATAGTCTGCAGACTCGTCGCGAAGAAGACGGGAGAGCTCGAGCTTAGGGGAGAAAAATACATGCACGCAGAAGCTGGAGAGAGAGGCGTCGTTGAGAATACGTCCGAAGTCTTTCCCGGGCTGTTTGTCGCTGGAATGGCGGTCGCTGCTGTTTACGGCTTGCCGAGGATGGGTCCGATATTCGGCGGAATGCTTTTGAGCGGAAGAAAAGTTGCAGAGCTTATTGCTGAAAAATTAAAGTGATTTTTTCCGAGCTATTTTTAGTTTTGAAATCACAAATAAAGCAGGATCGTAGGCAGTATCAAACAACTCATACAGTTTATTCTCCTAATCCTAAAGATAACAGCCAGCAACCCTACGACCGTTGCGAGAGAGAATATGAGCAATCCGAACGCACCAGTTAGAAAATATATGAACACAATTAGCATCGCGAAGATGAACACCGATAGCTTGAGCTGATCGATCTTCGAAACCATTCTGCCAGCCAAAATCCCGAAGGTGATCGTTAGAATGGTTCCGGCAAAAGCGGAAATGAGCCCTACCAAGAGGAATATAGGCAGATCGATGCTCGCTCCTAACTTCAAGAACGCCTCAACCGCACCACTCCTAACCCTATGAACAGAAAAGAGAACTGCAAAGCATAAAAGTGCGTTTGCAGTGTTTGCAGAGCTTATAGCGGAAACTATCCTCTTTCTATCCTTTAAATGGTTCGAAGCCATAACCGTGGCTATTCCAGAGCTTATCCCCGGAAACAAAGAAACCATCGCACCTGCCAAGCTTCCAGAGAGAACATCCTTCCCCTTTGGAATTTCAAGCGAGATCTCCTGCGTTGGAACGTTCGATCTGTTGAAGGCAGATATCATGAGAGTCGGAGATGAAAACAGTCCAGTGAGAAGGGGTAGCAATATCATATCATCCTTGCCAAAGGTGTATAATCCCAAAAATCCGGAAAGCAGGAAAATGAGCGCAGCAAGAGCTCGTTTCCGCCAAGCTGAGAGTGATCCTTCGAAAACTTCTCCCTTTTCGCTGGCTACCATGGCTATCGAAACCGCCACGAGCAAGAATGGAGTTACCGTTGACAGTCCATATTTCAGATTTGGAAGAACAATTAGAAAGATCAGAAATATTGGCAAAGAGACCAAGAACGACAGAAGACTCGAATAAGCAGAGACCGATGCGGCAACGACGCCTTTTCCATCCAAGACAAGTTCATGAGTTGGAAGAACTGCTATAGCCGTATCTTCATCCGGAACTCCTAAGAACATCGAAGGCAGTATGTCCAAGAACGTGTGAACTACTGCATTGGTGAATATCACGACGGCGAGCTCTTCAGGGCTGAAATATCTCGATAAAACTGCAGAGTATGAGAGTATAAAGGCTGAGAAGGTGTTAACATGAAGCCCCGGCGTCAAGCCGCTCACAATGCCTAAGAGTAATCCCAAAAGTATGGCATTAAGCATAAGTTTAGGAACAAAATCAAAAATATAAATTTAACCGTATATAGCCTGCTGTGTATATCTTCGAAGAGGTTATATAGTATTTCTTCCCACTCGATATGGGATGCAACAGCTTGCAATAGTAGATGCGGTCGTCAAGATATTGAAGAAGGCTGGATTCGTCGTTACGGACTTAGTTGAGACTAAGCCCAGATGCTTTGATATAGTTGCAAGAAAAGGCGATACCGTCCTTCTGCTCAAGGTGCTCTACAATATCGATTCTCTAAAGCCCGAAATGGCTGAGGAGATGAAGATAGTTGCAAAGTTGCTCAAAGCGAGCCCGATCGTAGTAGGTGAGAAGTTCAAGTTCGATTACCTTGAGAGAGGGGTGGTTTACAACAGACACGGATTGCCGGTTATAAATACAGCTACGTTCTACGATTTCGTTGTTGAGGGTATAGCACCGATGGTTTACTCCGCTCCGGGCGGTTATTATGTAAAGTTGGACAACGAGAAGATCAAAGAGATGAGAGAAAAGCTTGGCATATCTTTGGGGGAGATGGCAAAGCTCTTGGGAGTTTCGAGGAGAACCGTCAAGAAATACGAGGAAGGAATCGACACTACTGTTGAGACCGCTCTGAAGATCGAGGAGGTCTTAGGAACTTATGTGATCAAAGCCATAGACATATTGAACTTCGTAAAGGATGAGGACATAGAGGAGAAAGAGCCGAGCTTCAGCGGGGAGGAGGCGGAGATAATAGAACAACTTAGAGTGATCGGTGTTAAGGTCTATCCTATCAAGCACGCCCCGTTCGATGTCGTTTCGAAGGCTGACGATGAAAAGATTCTAACCGGTGTTAAGCAAGTTAGGGAGATAGACAAGAGGGCTTCGATTTTGGGGAGGATTTCAGAGGTTCTATCGACTAAGGCTGCTTACATAGTCGAAAGAAAGGTCAAGGCAGATGTAAACTCAGTCGTATTCGTGATGAAAGAGGAGTTGGAGTGCGTTAGCTCGGCGAAAGATTTCGTATCGCTGTTGCATGAGAAACTATCTTCTGCCGGGAAGAACTAAAGTAAAAGTTTTTTATTATTTCGATCAATTTACTTTTAGATGCCCACATCAGAGATATTTGGTAATTCATTGTTGTTTAAGAAGCTTAAGGATTTAGATGGTAAGTATGTCGAGCTTATTTGCTCTGTCTATGAAGAATTTGAGAAGTCTATTGAAGCTATAGAAGATTTATTTTGGGATTATACGGATCACGGTATAAAGGCATTGTGAAAGAGTGATAAAAGCTCTAGAGGAGCTAGTCATCGGAAAGGATAGGCTCAAGATTGCAGAATGGGATGAAGATAATAAGTTAAGATTGGATAGCGAATGCTATCTTACGGCTGAAGAAATAGTTCTGCTGATCTTGGGTGCTCTATTGCACGATATTGGAATGTCTCTAAAGGTCAATATAAAGGGTAAAGATGAGAAAGATAGAAGGCTTTTAGAACTGAACCGAGAGGCTAGGGAAATTCTAAAGGAGATGTCGGAGGAATATGAAGATATGCTCAAAAAGCTGAAGAGAGGAGAGGGCAACAGGAAAGAGCTGTGGAAAAGGCTTAGAGAGCTTGAAAACATGGAGAATCCGGAGCTGAAGGAGTTGAGAGAGAAGATAAGGGAGAATATGGGTGAGCCAGATGGAGTTTCACAACCGTGAAAAAGAGCTAAAAAGACTGATGAGAATAGCGGAGTTCGAGCCCAATACCATTTACTTCGTCTTCGGCCCTATAAATTCGGGAAAGACCGCTTTGATGCAAGAGTTTATGCGGAGGTTGCCCGAAGATTTCGCGGTGTTTTACGTGAACCTCAGGGGGAAGTTCATAAGGGATTACGAGGACTTCACGAGGATACTGTTCAAGTTCGAAGATAGAGGGCTCGAAGAGATAATAAAGGGCATAGCCAAGTCTTCAGCGAAGTTCTTGTCGATGAGAGGAATACCCATCCCAGAAAATCTCATAGACGTAGTTTTGGTGAAGAGAAGAACGGAAGACGTATTCGAGTTCTTGGTCGACTTCTTCACGAACGTGGCGAAGCATAAAAGACCGATATTGATCTTGGACGAACTACAGGTCATAAAGGACATAGAGATCGATGGAAAGCTCATATACAAGCTGTTCAACCTGCTCGTCCATCTGACGAAAGAGTTGCATCTATGCCACGTCTTCTGCATAACCTCCGATTCCCTGTTCGTGGAGAGCGTTTACGAGGAGGCGATGTTGCAAGGGAGATGCGATTACATGTTGGTGGACGATTTCGATTACGATACCACCGTAAAATTCCTCAAAAGCCACGACTTCGAAGAGGAGGAGATCGAACTCGTATGGAATCACTTCGGTGGTAAGCCGATGTATCTTATAAGGGCATTGGAAAATCGGGACGATTTGAGAGGATTCTGCGAGAGAATGCTGAGGATCAGAGCGAGCGAGATAAGAGGCATGCTGAAGAGGCTCAGGGAGCTCGGCGACAGCATAGTCGTGTTCGGAAAAGAGTATGAGGTCAGATATGAGAACGTGATCGATGCTCTCAGGATGTTCAAGGATGCGGAGGTTGCGAGGGCTGAGGATGTGGACGAAGTGACCAAGCGTTATCTGATCGAAAACAACATACTGTTCATGAACCCCATCGACGGTTCTATAAAGCCCCAATCGAGACTCGATCTTTTGGCCATCCGACGCGTGTTGAGCGATATCGAACGGGAATATTAATGAGAAGAATAAAGAGGTAATGCTACAGTAATGTTTATATTCACTTAGGGATATAAATGGGAGATGATATGTCCACATTGCAAGTCGATGGAAGTGGTTAAGATGGGACATTATTTCACAAAATCAGGAGAGAAGAGAC
>JAMOPJ010000020.1 GCA_027064525.1 Archaeoglobaceae archaeon | reverse complement strand
CTATATCTCTTAAATAATCCAGATTCTAACGCTATCTTCTCTAATCCCTCTAACTTCTCCCTTAAATCCATAATGTAGTAAATTATTACTACCCCATATAAATCTTTCTGTTAAAGGGTCAGCACCGGTTGGAATAGGCAGTAGCTACGAAGACTACGTAAAACATATCTTTTGGTTCAAGAAATTCGAAAACCTCAGCAGTGTTTCTATAACTGGCTTAAGACCGATTCCTGGAACGCCTTTCCAAAATAAACCAATGGCAAATCCACTTGAAGTTGCAAAGGTTGGTGCAGTTGCAAGACTCGTTTTGAGAGATGTGGATATAGGGTTTGGTGGGATGATGAACGATCCTCGATTGCTGCCACTCTGGATAATGGCTGGTGGAAACAGGGCAATCCACTTGGGCGCTCATGTTCACAGAGTCTGGTCTACTCCGATAAGACATCCGAATACGATCGTAGAGAAGCAAGGTGATATAGAATTCGTGAACATGCTCCCCCTGACGACTAGATTTGTTAAGGAGATGGGAATGGAGGTTGATGTAGAATGAGGATGCTCTTCTTAGTTTTTATCTTACTCGTTGCGTTTATACTTCTTGGATGTGCTCAGCATAAAGAAGCAGCAAAAATAAAGATAGTTGATCAAGCAGGGAGAGAAGTAGAGGTAGGTAAGGTTGAAAGAATCGTCAGCCTATGGCCAGAGGCAACGAGAATACTCTTTGCACTGGGCGTGGAAGATAAAATAGTTGGATTGGATAGCGATAGCAAGAAATGTCCAATTCTAACGAGAGCTTTTCCCGATAAGCTAAAAGCAATACCAGACGTTGGAAGTGCTGTTAGGGGAACTCTAAGCCTTGAAAAGCTTGCCGAACTTAAGCCAGATATAGTATTTGTCAGAACGGAAGATAGAGAATTGGCTGATAGAATACAGCAAACTCTTGGAGTTCCGGTTGTATGTGTTAGGATGGACAAATTCAATCCACCTCAGACAAGCTTTGATATCATTACGATAATAGGTAAGTGCGTTGGGAAGGAGGAAAGAGCCAAAGAGATAAGACAATATCTCGAACACAGGATAGACGAAGTCAAATCCGTAACATCAAAAATACCCGATGCAGAAAGACCTAAGGTCTACCTTGCGAGTCCGTACAATCTTAACTCTGTAATCGCTCTTGCTACAGATGTAGAAATCGCTGGAGGAAAGAGCTTGTCAGTTTACTGCAAAAGCTGGGCTTGCAGTGTAAGCTTTGAGCAGATCGCAAGTTGGAATCCCGACGTAATTTTGCTTCATGCATATGGTAAGTTCATGCCAGATGATTTAAAGAAAGACCCTAACTGGCAGAAGATTAAGGCAGTAAAAGAAGGTAGAATCTACAGAATACTGTTCGGTTATACAGGAAAGGATCCAGGACTTTTCGTCGTAAATGTTCTAACTGAGGCAAAGATTCTACATCCAGATAAGTTCAATTACAACGTTGAAAAGGAGGCAAACGAGATTTTCAAAACACTCTACGGCGTCGATGGATTGTACACTAAGCTAAAAGAAGATTTTAAGCTTTCGGAGGTTTAGTTTGTTTTTAAAATTTTTTATTATTTTTGGTCAAATTAAAATTGGCAAATGGTGATAATTTTGGGGCGAGCCACGATGTCGATGGAGTTTAGACTAAATTTCGGGAAGGACTTGGAATTACTTTCGCATAAGATCAGTTTAGTCCTCTTACCTATCTTACTGTTTGTCATATACTTGTCCATCGGAAAGTACGCAATATCCTTAAGCTCACTACCTTCAGTCTTGTTTAAAGATTCAATCGAGCATACGATACTCCTTAACGTAAGATTGCCAAGAGCGATTGAGGCTATGCTTTTCGGAGCTTGTATGGGAATTTCAGGGGCTGCTTTACAAACAACACTTAGAAATCCGCTCGTAAGTCCATACATACTTGGAATTTCGTCGGGTGCTGCTTTTGGAGCTGCTTTGTCAATAGCTTTACTCGGAACAGGCTACTTCTTCTTAACACAACCTTCAGCTATACTCTTCGCTTTGATCGCTATTACCATTACCCTATCTCTATCGAAGTTCAGGGGACAGTTTTCACCAGCATCCTTAGTCTTGGCGGGTATAATAGTTTCAGCACTGTTTTCGGGTTTGCTATCGTTGGTTCAGATACTTGTCGAACCTGAAAAAACTCAAACTATTGTTGCTTGGATAATCGGTAGACTATATGCTGTAACTTGGAATGATGTTGTTACATCCGCTCCTTTGGCAATGGTGGGAATATTAGGGCTTTTAGTCTTTAGATGGAGGGTTTTTGCCCTTTCACTGGGCGATGAAGAGGCAAAATCTCTTGGTATTAATGTTGAAAGAGATAGGATGCTTGTAATATTGTTTACATCGATCGCTACAGCCTCTGTTGTCTCTGTAACTGGAATAATAGGCTGGGTTTGCTTAATATCTCCACATATAACGAGGTTTATAGTCGGCTCGAATCCAAAAGATCTCTTGCCAGCATCGATTTCGATTGGAGCTTCGTTCATGCTAATTGCTGATTTAATTTCGAGAACGATCTGGATCTTTGAGATACCTGTGGGAGTAATAACTACACTGATTGGAGCGCCGATGTTTCTGTACCTCATGAGGAGGGCTATGCATGAGTGGGGTTAAGGTGAGAAGCTTGAGATTTAGTTATGGCAAAAATATTGTGCTCGAAGACTTGTCCTTCGAAGTTGATGAAGGTGAGATTTTAACGATACTTGGCCCAAATGGTAGTGGTAAAACTACTCTGCTTAAATGTTTAAACAGATTACTGAAGCCAAAAGGTAGTGTGCTTATCGACTCTTTTGAAATTTCAAAGCTTAACGAAAAAGAACTTGCAAAGCTCGTTGGATATGTTCCGCAGATACATTCACCAGCCTTTCCATATAAAGTCGTGGATGTCGTAGTCAGCGGAAGAACTCCACACTTAGGTCTTTCAATACCAACGAGAAAAGATTACGAGCTCGCTTACGATGTTCTTGGTAGGCTTGGTTTAAGTCATTTAGCAGATAAGCCTTACACGCAGTTAAGCGGAGGAGAGCTGAGGTTGGTTCTTATAGCGAGGGCTTTAGTTCAGCAACCGAAGGTTTTACTCCTCGACGAGCCGACATCTCATCTCGATCTTAGGAATAGAGTGTTGGTTTTGAAGGTTCTGAGAGAAATTGCAAGAGAAGGTATTGCTGTAGTAATGAGTGAGCATGACCCTAATTTAGCTTCTATTTTCTCGGATAAAGTTCTACTAATGTGTAAAGGTAAAATAGTTGGTTATGGAAGAGTTCAAGATGTTTTAACTAGAGAAAACATAGCAAAAGTTTATGGAGTTAAGGTGGAAATTTTTGAAAGAAATGGAAAACGCTACATGTTCCCAATTTTCTAATATAAAATTTTGTATATTTTAATTTTATATTTTAATAGATCTTAAATTAGGATAGTTTTTTTCACTTATTAGCCTTTCAGTTTAATCTTACCTTGCAATTTTTCATATTTAATCATTAATAAACAGTAAATAACGCAAGAGATATATCGCTATCGATATATCGATAACGATATGGAAAAAATTCCACGAGGCGTTTTGAAGTACTTGATACTCAAACTATTGGACGAAAAGCCGGACACGGGATATGGAATTATAAGTCGAATAGAAAAGAAAACTGGTTTTTGGAAGCCTTCAACTGGCTCAATTTACCCTCTCCTTGAGAATCTCACAAATAATGGTCTCATTGAAAAGATTGAATGTGGTAGTAGATCTATTTACAGACTAACTGATAAAGGAAGGCAGGCTTTAGAGGAGATAAATAGAGTTAAGATGGAAATGCTTGAGAAGATAAGGAATGCTCATATAGTTTTGGCTAAAATTTTCGATGATCCTGATTTACTCATGGTTGCTAGAAGGATAGATGAAAAAATCAAGAGAGGTATTCCCATTTTTGCTTTAATTCCGCGAGATCTGATTGATGTCCTCGAAAAATTACATGAATCGAACGTTGACAAAAATACTGTTTTAGCAATTCTTGAAGATACTAAACGAAGACTAGAAACTTTATTAAAGGAGGCAGATAAATATGAATAAGCTAATTATGTTTTCACTGGTTATGGTTATTCTAGTTCTCTCAATTAGTTCGGCTAACGCATCCAACGAAATAAATTTTCATGTCGTAATTGCAGGAGAAAATGAGCTTCATCCGGGTGATGAAACAGTTATAACACTGCTTATCGAAAACGAGGGAACTGTAAGTAATTTTTACTTAAACGAGAGTACTGCAGCAGCTTTACAACTCGTGACGACAGCTAAAGACTTAAGAGTTCAAGTTGAGGATGATTGGGTTCCAATTAAAGTTAAATCGGATAATCCTGTGTTAATAGGCGATTTACCGGCTGGAAGAGTTGCAAAGGCTGTTTTCAAGGTTAAAGTTGATGAAAACGCAAAATTGGGTGAATACAGAGTTCCAGTAAAGCTGAAGTACACAAAAGTTACGTACTCGAATGCTGGCACTGGTGTAATTGTCACATACTCAGTGGATGAAGTTGACACCGAATACGTGACAATAAACATAACAAAGAGAGATTACGACTTTAGCGTTAAATCAATTGATTCGAATCTCAAAACGAACCGCAAAGGTATCGTAAACGTCGTAATCCAGAATACTGGACTCAACAAGATTTGCGATGCCGTGCTAATACTTAACACGACCCCGCCTTTGATAACCGACCCGAAAGCTATGTCCGCTTATTTGGGTGATTTAAGCCCCGGAGAAACAGCTAAAGCTGAGTTCAAAGTTTACGTCACCGAAGGAGCATTAAACCAGACGTATCCTGCCACTCTTATCTTAAAATTCAAAACTCTGGGTAAAAGACCGATGGTTTTGACTAAGCAAATAGGATTAAAAGTTGTAAAAGAGGATGTATTCGAAATTATAGCAGTTGAGAGCTTTATAACTGCACCGAAGATCATTCCGAAGCAGCAACAATCTGCTATGCAAACGATTCCCATGTCTTCACAGCCTTTCATGCAAATACAACAGCAAAGCTCGACTCGCAGCAGTAGCATTCAACCGATTACGATTCCGTCAAAAGGTTTTGTTAAAGTTACAATTAAGGCAAACGAGAATATGAACGACGTGATGGCTATGCTCTCGTTTGACAATCCACTCATCCAAGCTGAAAACGCACCTTACTTGGGTCATTTCGAAAAAGGAGACGTTAAACAAGCTCTCTTCTATGTCAAGGCAACTGCGCCAGCTGGAGCGTATAGAGCTTGCTTGATATTGAAATACAAAAACACACTTGGTGATGAAGTTGTGAGCGAAAAACACTACTTCGAGGTTTTAATTAACTCCTTAGAACCGCTAAAGATCGTAAAAGTGGAGACGAGAAATGTTGGGGTCGGACTAAAGGGTGATGTCATAATTGACGTTAAAAATAAGATGAGCTGTCCTGTTAGTGACATTACATTCTTCGTTATCTCGTCTGAATCGACTATAACTCCAGTAAGTTCCTCGTATTTCATCAATGAATTAGAACCGGGCGAAATTGAACAAGCAAAGTTCAGGCTTTCAGTTTCAGGTGATGCAGTTAGTGGACTTCATAGGCTTTACCTTGTAGAGAGATACGATTTAGGCAATGCGAAGGACTTGGTAAGCGTAACAGAGATTCCAGTATTTGTGGAATCAAAGATGGCCTATTTCGAAATCCTGTCCATTCAGAGTAACCTTTACCCGGACGAAACAGGCGATGTGATTGTGAAAATCAGGAATGCTGGAAGTTTAACTGTTCACAACGCTGTCGTCAAGCTCGAACTAAATCCACCTCTAACCATAGCTGGCGGAAGCTCGTTAAGCAGTCTCATCGGTCAAACGCAACCCGGTTTATACTTCATCGGAACGCTAAAGCCCGGCGATACAGCCGTAGCTAAGTTCAAGGTTGATGTCGACAAAGATGCGGGAGCTGGCTTTTATCCCGTCAATATAGTCATCGAATACTATGACGACGAAGGCTACAAGCATACATCAAGCCCGATAACAGTATCCGTCGAAGTCAAGGAAAAGCCGTTGATAACACCGTTAATGGCTACTGCAATCGCTTTGGCAGTTATAGGCTTGGCTATAGCTGGTAGGTTTGCTAGGGAGCGGATCAAGCGTGAAAAGAGTTAATCCTTGGATTTCTTTAATTCCAGTTGCAATGGGAGTTTTTATGGTCCTGATCGATACTAGCGTTCTGAATGTAGCTCTGCCAAGTATAGCTCAGGAATTTAAGGCTAGCGCTTCAGATGTCGAGTGGATTCTCAACGCTTACACGATAACGTTAGTAGTCCTGCTAATCCCGTTTGGCAGAATAGGTGACATGGTTAGAAGAGATCTACTTTACTGTCTTGGAATGTCTATTTTCGTTCTGGGAAGTTACCTTTGTGCACAATCTTGGAATGTAATAGTCTTCATTCTCTTCAGAGTTATTCAAGCTGTGGGAGGTGCTATAATTTCGGGTAATGCTGTTGCAATGCTTGCTGAGCTTTTTCCACCTGGTAAGAGAGGAATGGCGATGGGTGTTCAGTCAATTCTTATAGCTACGGGTTTCAGTATTGGACCAGTTATAGGCGGTTGGATAACAACACATCTAAGTTGGCATTGGGTCTTTTATATCAACATTCCAATAGGGATAATTTCAATACTTTTGGGGTTAACTCTACTACCTGCCTTGGGTGAAGGTGTAAAGGAACCTATAGATTTTGTTGGTGTAATTCTTCTGGCTATTGGCTTGGGTTTCCTTACGCTTGGGCTGATAAAGGGACAGGAGTGGGGATGGAACTCGGAAAAGACGGTAGCTAGTTTTCTTATAGCTTTTCCGTATCTCTTAGCATTTGTAGTTCGAGAATTAACATATGCGTATCCAATTTTAGATTTCAGCTTATTTAAGATAAGAAACTTCACAACTTGCATAATCGCTCTATTCTTTATGTTCATGGGTTTATCCTTGTCCATGTTTCTACTTCCCTTCTTCCTGCAGGGTATAAAAGGACTTACAGCTGAGGAGGCGGGTTACTGGGTTTTACCGATTTCGATTTTAAATACTGTAGTTGCTCCGATAGCTGGAAGATTAAGCGACAGAATTAATCCAAAGATTACGATGTGCGCAGGTCCCATAATCTTCTCTACCGCACTCTACCTTTTAAGTCATCTGAAAATTGACGTAAGCTTTTGGGAGCTTGCTCCGATCCTTGCCATGCTTGGAACTGGAATGGGACTTGTGATGGCTCCAGCGATGAATGTAATGATTACTGCAATTCCTCCCCAAAAGGCTGGAATGGCGAGCGGAACGATCAGAACCTTCAATACCCTTGCTCAGGCCATGGGTGTTGCCTTTGGTGGTATCCTCTTCACGAGCAGAATGAATGATCTGATTCCAAACTATGGAAACCAACTCCCAAGTCCAATGCAAATTAAAGTTCTCGGAATATTAGCTATGAAGGGTTTTGGTGCTCCACTTGTCTTAATAGTTGAAGCGTTCATGAGAAGCTTTAGGCATGTCTTTATTAGTGCAATACCCTTAACTCTTACAGGGTTCCTGATAATTTTACTGTTCCTAAGAGGCGAGGAACATTTAAGAATCGTGAGGAAGGCAGGATCAGCTTTGATAGTAGCTTAACTACAATGTTGCGTACATTTCGACCACAATTGCTATGAAGTATGCAGACATGAGCACTAATCCTAAAGGCACTCCAATTTTAGCCCACTCTTTTGACTTTATCTTCAACCTTCCAGCACAGACTATGTTGGGTATGTTGCCCGGTATGAGCATCCCACCAGAAACGAGCAAACCTAAGAGGGCACTTTTGATTTGTATTAGGCTTAACTTAGGTCCTATTTCAGCTGCTGCGAGTGTTGCATTGTCTAAAATAGCGGAAACCATGTTTACCCAATAGAGTACTAATGGTGGAATCTTCGTGAAGTACCAGACTATGAGTGGTGTAAAACCATTACCTAACAAAACCAGTGCAGAGACGAATACATATACCCTTACAGCTCTTGCAATAACTGCTCTTAAGGTTTCGGTATATTTTGGCATACTAATAACCTGTTCATGCAAAGAAATTTTTGCCACTCTTGACCCAAGAATTGCGAGAGCTAAAATTCCGGGTATAATGTATATGGCAAGTAGGTTAAAGAGGAAGAAAAAATCTGCATGGTATGGTTCCCCCTTCAGCTTCGAAACGACTATTGTAGACAATGGTTCACCTACGGGAGTTAAAGCTGCACCTAATCCGACTGCAAAGCAAGATATAACCGTGAGTTTTATCTTTTCATTTCTATCGATAGGAATCACTGTAATAATTTCCGACAAAATGACAGCAGTCACAATTACAGAAATTATACTTGAAATTAAGCCGAATACGGTTATCATTACAAATATGAAGATCTTAATACCAATCCTATTCATGATTTTAACAAGTCCTTTACAAATCTGCTCATTGTATCTATATATCACTAAACCAGCAATCAGAACAACTTGGAAAATGCCTATGGGTAGTCTGCCGATGCTTACCGGTGCAGTTAAAGCTTCCTTAATAAGCTCAAAACTCCACAATCCAGAAATTGTTACCGATAAAATCCCCATTAAAAGAAAAAATGGTTCAAGATTTTCCTCGATCTTCCTAACCCTAAATGGGAGGATTAGGACCGCTAAAAATATGAAAAATAAGCCTATTGCAATTTGAGGTATTGGCTCCGGCGGAATGCTCATTTCATTCATCCTCACACTTCCTTCGGTAACACGTTCGGGCTCTTGACTGTGAATACTTTAAATCTCTCCGCAAGCATCAAGAACGCTGGAACTACTGTTAAAGCCCCAATAAGACTGAATATTATCGCTATGAACGATAGAAAGCCGAAGTTCCATAGCATCGGGAAGCTTGAAAGCATTAGAGCACCGAATCCACCAGCCATCGTTAAAGCTGAAGTAACTATTGCCTTTCCGGTCTCTTCTATTGCAACTTTAACAGCATCCTCTGGCGGATGCCTTTCCCTTTCCTCAGCATACCTCTCAGCCATGTGGATTGAGAAGTCTATTCCCAAACCAAGGGTTATCGAGTTTAACGCTATTGACATCAGCGTTTGCTTCATTCCCGCTAGGAACATCGTCGTGTTGAGAACACCGATGACCGTTGTTATGGCAAGTAATGGAACTATTGCCCTCGTTATCGAACGGTAGGTTGTGAAGAGCAGTAGAACGATTAAACCGTATGCAACCAAAGTCATCTGGGTTTGGCTGTTGATCATTACCTCGCCAAGACGTGCCATTATCACTGGCATTCCTGTTATGTAATAGCCTTCATGCCATCCAAAAAACTCTACATCCCTCTTAAGGTATTCCGTAAGCTCCACCCTCTTGTCGTGAGTGTCCGCTGTTGTGTAGAGATACAGAGCGAGAGTGTGACCCGAAACGTATCTCTTCAGGATATCCTTCGGAATCATGTTCAGAATCGTAGAAAGCTCCGCATCGCTTTCCGGCAACCTGCCTAAATAATCCTTTATCAGGGTTGAGAGAGAGTCGCACTTGTAAACCATGTCCTCCTTGTTCACGATGTAGTTTCCGAGCTCGTCCAATCTTTTAAGCTCGTCAACTCCGATCTCGTCAACGGGCAGAACGATTGTGTAGATGTACTGCTTACCCATAGTTCTTTCAAGCTCTTTGAACCTCACCATAGCCGGAAGGTTCTGCGGGAAATACTTCTTGGTGTCAGTCTCAAGCTTTATCTGAGTGTTCGCATAGGCACCAACGATTATGATTATCAGAGCTAAAGCCAGTATGGCTTTGGGTTTAGATGCGGTTAGAGAAGCTACAGAAGTCAGAATTCTCTCTAAAATTCCAACTTCCCTCTTTTCCTCCTTTGCTTCTGTTGTTTTCTTTTTTCCCTCTCCACCTTCTTTGTCAAGTATCTTCAAAACCGCTGGAAGGAACGTTATCGAGAAGATGTAGGCGATTATTAATCCTAAGGACATGATTATTCCGAAGAGTGCAAGTCCCGGTATTAGGGTTGTGGCCATCGACATGAAGCCTATGACGGTGGTGAGCATTGCGAGGACTACAGCTAAGCCCGTTCTCGTTACAGCTATTACGACCGAATTGTCCCTATCGAGTCCTCTCATTCTCTCGTGCTCGTATCTGTTCTGAATCTGTGCGGCGTATTCGATCGCCAGTCCTATGAGGATGGGAAGAGTTGCGCTTAAATCGGGATCGAGCTTTATGCCAGCCAATGGGAGAAGACCTACTATGACTATTACGGAGAATACGGAAATTACGAGGGGCATAAAAGCCATGTATTTCTTTCTAACAGCACCACTGAAAGTTGCGAGAAGCAAGACGATCATAGCAATTATCGAAGCTGTTGTTGTCATTCCTGTCTCTCTTTCAGAGACTTTGACGATTTGGTAGCCCAAAACTGGCGATCCTGTTACTTCTGTAGTTATTCCAGTAGGTCTGTGTGTGAATTTTACGACCCTCTCTATCTGCTCTGCAAGTTCCATCGTTTTATCTGGATCTGTCACGGTTATCGTTACTAACATCAGGGCGAGCGTTTTTTTGGGAACGAACTGACGTGCGTAGAGTTCCGTTAAACGTTCGAGCTGAGATTCATCGCTCGGCAGAACTCCGCCGTTCAGCTTCGCAATTATCGAAGCTGGAGAAGTTACGCTCCCAACTCCGTCGAGATTCTTTAAGCTTTCCCCCAATTTAAGCATGTATTCGTAGACTTCCCTGTTCACCACATTATCTCCCTTTATCACTACGTAAACTCCCTCTGCCCTGACTCCGAAGTCCTTTTCGTAGAGCTCGAGATTCTTGTAAACTGGATCGCCTATCGGAAAGTATCTCTCGTATTCGATGGTTGTAAATTCCGTTTGAGAGGCGGAGATTAGAAAAATTATGACAACAAGAGCGGTAACGGAAACGACCAATCCAGGCCTCTTTGCAATGAATTTCGAAACTTTTTCGAGGAAGTCCTCGAATCTCACTTCCCACGCCTCCTCAGGTAGTATGCGACCGCCACGATTGCTATTACGGCAACTAAGGCGATCGCACCGTAAGGTGGCTTGGGCGGAACGACCTCGATTACCGCCTTAGTAGGCTCGCTTATCGCCCACTCACCCTCCAAATCCTTGTATTTGACTTCCAAGTTTAATCCGTATTTCTTCGGAGTCGCATCAGCATCTACGCTGAGCTTGAATTTTATCACCGCGGTCTGTCCAGGTTTTAGTGTGCCGATATAAGCTGTATCATCGCTTGAAGAGAAGGGATCTGTTATCGTCAACCTTGCAGTAGCCTCCCTAATCGTGAAGTTTCCGATGTTCTTGATCGTCCACTCAACTATTCCCTCCTTACCAGCTTCCATCTTCGGAGTGCCGTAGACCTCAAACTTCATCTTCGGATTTACCTTTATCTCAACGCTTTTTGGATCAGTGTAGAAGTATTCGTCCATACTTCTGTATTTCAGCTTGATCTCCGCTGGATATGTTACGGGCTTAGCCTCATCCGACGCCTGAACTTTGAAAATAGCTGTGTATTCCTTACCAGCTTTCACGTCACCTAAGTAGTATTCGGTGCTCAAAACAGAAAGCGGAGGATTCGCCGTAAGATAAACGCTGACATCTTTAAGGTCTGCCGTCGGAATTAAAGTCACCTTAACTGTCCCTTTCGAGTTCACGAATACCCTGCTTTGAACGGATTTAACGACGAAATCGGGAGCTTTTGCAACGTAAACACCAAACGGAACACTACTGCTCTCCTCAATCTGACCGAACTCGTTTAGATAGACTGCTTTAACCTTGAATGTATAATTACCCTCGTCTTTTACATTTATCTTGATGTAAAAGGTGGCTTTAGCCGTTTCGCCTGGTTTCAAATCACCAATGTAGTAAGCCGGCTGAGATATCTGAGCTGATGGCATCGTAGATGGCATAGCTGATGGCATGGTAGGCATTGCAGAAGGCATAGCTGATGGTTGCATCGACATTTGCATGGGCGCAGCTGACATACTCGCTTGCGATACGCTTAAAGCTGAAGCTGTGAAGCCGGAAGGAGTTTCCAGAACCAAATAGGCGTTCTTGCCAACCTTTTCGCCAACGTTTTTCACGACAATTGTTATTTTGCCTTTACCCTTACCTATCATATTTTCAGTGCTTACGTTGACAATCTCAAGCCTTAGACTCTTCTCTTCAATGTAAACAGTTAATGGGATTTCAAATGACTCTTCTTCGTATCGTATTTTGTAAGTCTCCGTCAGAATCTGGTATTCCTCAGTTATCGTTTCATTGGTTCCACTTATAACCTTCTGAACCGGAACCACTTGTGGCGGATATGTGTCGATGTAAGCTAAATCTTTAATTCTATCAAACTTAACTTTTAGCTTTAGCTCGTATTTGCCAGCCTTAGCATTATCTTTAACCTTAACGATGAACTGCAGATTGACAGGTTTAAAAGGTGGTAGTGCTGGAATTTTCTGCTCTGGAGTCTTAACCTCTATATATTCATTGCCTTCAAGCTTTAATTCGACATTGTAGGCTGCAAATATCATGTCTTCCCTACCAGAGAAGAACATCGACTCTTCTTCATCGAAATAATCCACTTTCTTCCTCTCTGCTGGATTGTAGACTACCACGTTAATAGTTTTGTAGTCTCCTCTTGTCAGATGATTCGAACCGACGATATATACAGTTACGTTCGGCTTATCTTCATACGTTAGAGCTGACGCCGTATTTGTCAGTAGGATCGTTAGTGTGGCTATTACAAATACTGTAAGTATGCAGGACCACCTACCCATTTTATCACCCTTCTATCCTGTTGTCGTAGTTCAAAGGACAAAAAAGGATATATATACCTTTCGCCGATAAATAAGAAATAATGAGTAAGCTCGTCGAGGCGCTCAAATCGTTCGGATTAAGCGAGTATGAAGCTAGAGCTCTGCTAACTCTTCTTTCAAAAGGAGAATTAACCGCTAAAGAGATTTCCGAACTGAGTGGAATACCGAGGACATCAGTCTACGATGTTATGAGTTCTCTCGAATCGAAAGGACTTGTAAAATCTTTCGGCAAGCCTCTGAAGTTCAGGGCTCTTAAGACAGATGAAATTCTAAGTATCCTGTCTAAAAAAGTTTCTGATAATTTAGAGCTTTTAAAGAGGGAACTACCTAAACTCGAAACCGAAGAGGAGATTGAGGAGGTCAAGGTTTACAGAGGAGATGCCGTTTTTGGTATCTTGAGGATGCTCGTAAGTTCAGCTGAAGAGGAAATCCGGGTTCTGCTATCTCATATTTCAAAAGAAATAGAGGATATACTAAGGTCCGCTAAGTGTAAGTTGGTCATCGTATCCTCTGACGCACGTAGAATAGAATTTGCCGAGAGCTATGAATTGCCAACGAAATCTAAAAAGGTTACAAGCCCTTGCTACGGTTTGCTAATATTTGACGATAAAAAAGTTATGATAATATTCGTAAACCACGTAAAAATTGGAATTGTCAGCGATGGAGAAGGATTGGTGCTATTCTCAAGAGTACTCATAAGTTCACTCATCGAATTTCTTAAAAATCAGGAGAGAGAATGTCAAGACGAGGGTTTAGAATAGAATTATAACTAATTATTTATATATACAAAGACAAATTTAATCATGTCGTTAATTTCCTCTACCAATTCATTATTAGGATTTCATTATTAGGATTGCACTATTTCTCGTAGTTTCACTTCTTTGTTTCACTTCTTTCATTTCTCACACAGGTGCATTAAACAGTAAAATTTTGGTAGAGACTGTCAAGACAAAAGATTAAAATAGAATTGATTAATATTATCTATGCAAGGTTTTATTAATGAATTAATTGAGAGAGCAAAGAGGTCTAAGGTATTTAAGAGGAACAAGAAAAGTTT
>JAMOPJ010000019.1 GCA_027064525.1 Archaeoglobaceae archaeon | reverse complement strand
GGGAGCAGAATCTAGCCTTCGCATCGTTTATAAAAGAGTATCTCGGACACTTTCTGACTTCCAAGTCCTTAGATTCCTCCGATGGCTTGATTCCGTATAGATCCAAAATTGCGTTTTCGACGTCTCGATCCGCGAGATGGATGTATCTTTTAATCATCCTCGTTCCGAGAACCCAGCCCATAAACTTTGCTCCGACCACTTCAGAAACTTGACTCAGCAATCTCGTAGCTCTTGTGTGCCTAAAGAGATGTGGATAGATTCTCTTCTTAATCCCGGCTCTCTTTGCTATCTTCTTCAACTGCCAGTGAATGTCTTTGTATTCCATCGGCTGAAGGTAGTTCGTTCCGGTGAGCTTTATCCAGAGCGGAGCTTCAGGGTTATCCTTAAGGGGATGATCTGCAAGCCAAGCCGCCAGATACTGCACGGAGAACACGACCCTCAGCTTTCTGCTTACGGTTTTACTTTTAGGTAATCAGATAACAGCACCGTATTTACATCCTTAACCCTCATCGATCCTATTTCCCCTATTCTCGCTCCGGTTTCGTAGAGAAGTGCTCTATCCCTACTGTTCCGACAAACTTCGAGCATTCTCCTGAATTCCTCTTCCGTTATTAGATCCGACGGGGAGAGCTTATTTTCGACATTACCTATAAAGAACCAGTTAACAAGCTCTTCCTTGAAGAACTTCTTGAGCGTCTTTCTAACCTCAAAGATCGTGCTGTCAGAATACTTACCTTGATTTACGAGCGTCTGATAATGAGCGAGGACTTTTCTGATGTCATCCTTGGTAAACTCGTTAAGGTTTTGCCGGCAACATCAATAATCTTAGACAGCCAAATTACGTAACTTCTAACTCTCAGCTCAGAGATGCCCTGCGCAAGAAGATCATTTGCAAAATTCTCGACTACTTTGTAGCAGCCGGGATGATCTTACGGAATTTCGAGAGCTCGTGCTAGCCTTTGATCAGCGTAAAAATTCATATCAAAACAGCCTTCTTCTTATACAAATATAACCTGAGAGAGTATTCTGAAAGTAATTGTAAGGATATGAACCAGAAGAAGGAGTGCCGAGGCCGGGATTCGAACCCGGGACCTTCGGATTATGAGTCCGACGCCCCAACCAGCTAGGCTACCTCGGCTTTGGTATTAGTTTTATAGAGTCTTATTAAAAACTTTTCGAAGCGTTAAGGTATCTTGAGCCAAGCAATTCGTAATAAAAAATAGAAAGAGCTATCTACTTAACGAGTTCCTTGGCTGCGAGCTTGATGTCCTCCGCCTTAACTGTTTTTCTTCCAGAGTTCTTCGCAAGCTCGACAGCCTTCTTGGCGATCTTGATTGCATACTCTTCAATAGCCTCCGCCAGAGCCTTCTTTGCGGCTTCACTAACCCTTGGAGCACCAGCGTTTCTTATTATTCTCTCAACAGGCGCAAGTGGCAACTCCACAGATATCACCTCCTTTAATTAATTTAATTTTCTACACAACTCTTATATAAATCTTTAGGTTCATCGGAAGGTTTATAGGGCGAGCGATAAAACATATAGTAAGGACATTGCCAAGCTTGATGTGTATTCAGAGCATGATGTCCCGTATTTAAAAAAGTGGTGCATATCTTGACTATTGGGCTGTCGTCGGGGTTGTGGGTGTTTTGGTGAATAAGTATAAATACGCCAAAAATTATCTACGTTTGGGGGTGATGCATATGGATGTTGAAAGTTTGAAACAGTTGATTAGGGAAGATTACAACGTTATCGACGCTAACGAGACCATTTCAAAGGTTATTCCGATGCTCGAAAAGTGGGAAGAAAAGAGTGCAATTCTCGTTGAGGAAGATGGAAAGATAATAGGAGTCGTAAGAGAGAGAGATCTGATAAGGGGTTGTGTAATGGTGAATCCTCATGAAACAAAGGTAAAGAACTTCGTAGTTCGAACGGGCATCCTATCTTTGGATAACCTGACTCCAGAAAAGGTTGCGAGAAGATTCGTTGAGGATTCAACGCCGTTCGTAATCATCAGACTGAACGGCAGGCATGGAGTTATATATGTAGACGACTTTTTAAAGCTAGCGAAACCCGAACTCGAAAGTGTGAAAGTGAGAGAGATAATGAATCCCGAAGTGATTACGGTTAGAGATCACGATACAGTCGCTAAAGCTTTGGCAACGATGAGAAACAATGGCGTGGATAGAGTAGTTGTCGTGGATGACACCAACAGGGTCGTGGGTATCGTTACTGGCAAAGACATCGTCGATAGGGTCTTAGCACCAAGGAAGAAGGCGAGGTTAGGTGACGTAAGTGGAGAGAAGGAGAGAACTTTGTCGATAATGGTCGAAAGCATCATGAGTTACCCGGTAATCACCGCAGAAAAGAATGATAGCGTTGCAAAGATAATCGATCTGATGACAGAGAACGACATATCGAGCGTCGTAATAACTGCCAAGGATAATGTTCCGGAAGGCATAGTCATAAAGAAGGACATACTTGAAACATTCATAAGAAAAGCAATTCCGGCAGAATTCGAGATCCAGCTAATAATAAAGGATGTTGAACTCGACGAGTTCGAACTTTCGAGAATTAGAGATGATCTTGAAAACTTTATGAACAAGTTCAAGGATTACTTTGGGGAATCCGTTCTATTCGTTTATTTGAAGAGACACAAGGAGTTTTACAGGGGATTGCCTTTAATACACGTAAGACTTAAACTTTCGAGTGACAAGGGAACTTACGTTGCAGTAGGTGAAGGATGGGGCGCGGAATACGCCCTACATGCAACTTTGAGAAAACTTGAAAGAGAGATACTGAAAGAAAAAGAGTTACTTACAGATAAGAAGATGATAAGAAGATTTTACGAAGACGTATTTCCGGACTTCACCAGCACAGCCGCTTAATCTTTTATAATTTCAACAGATCGAGCAGGTAATCGCCCGTGTAGGATTTTACCGGAATCCCCAATTTTTTAAAGGCTAACTCTATGAACATCGACTGGTGGTTCCGAGCTCCTCTAAACATTATTATGACATCTCCGTAGTCGTCTTCTCCATGAACAATGTAATAGTTTGAACCACCCGGTATAACTACCCTAAATCCCGAAACCTTTCTGAGAGTGTGAACGAACTTTACAAAGGCTCTCTCATCATAAAACTTGAACCTCCTTATCCCATCATTTGGCATCTTTTCCTTATGTATTATTGCATCGGCGAGGGGCATTTTTAGTGCTTCGTCCAGATCTTCTTCGAGGATGCCAATATCGTATTGTTCTTCAAGAATCACCCTCTGCATTTTACCACCCTCAAAGAATGTTTTACCAAAAAAGTATTTAAAAATTTCTACTTTATAATTTAGTTATAAATGAACATACACAAAAATATATTTGAATATGTGAATACATACGTATCTACATATGTCTGAGAAAGTTCCTCGAAGTTAAGAAAACTATTATATTTTGTTCTCTGAACTATATTTTATGAAGACAATAATACTTGCTGGTGGTAGGGGAACAAGACTCTGGCCTCTAAGCAGAGAAGAATTTCCAAAGCAGTTTTTGAAGATATTTAACGATAAATCTCTCCTTCAGGAGACTTTGGAAAGGGCGCTCATCTTTTCTAAGCCTGAAGAGATCTATATTGTTACAAATGAAAAATATAAATTTATGGTAATACAACATATAAATGAGATGGAAATGAAAATTCCCGAAAAGAACATCATCTTGGAGCCGTTAGCGAAGAATACGCTTCCTGCAATATTTTACGGTGTTAAAACCATATTGGAGAATGACGGAAACGATGTAGTTGCAGTTCTTCCGTCCGATCACCTCATCAGAGTTAACGACAACTACATAAAGGCGTTTGAGATAGCTCAGGAGCTTGCCAAGGATTACTTAGTCACGTTCGGAATCAAGCCCAACAAGCCACACACCGGCTATGGCTACATAAAGCCCGGAGAACCTTTGGGTGGAGGATTTAAGGTTGAGAAATTTGTAGAGAAACCTGACTACGAAACGGCGAAGAGATACGTTGAGGAAGGCTATCTGTGGAACAGCGGCATGTTCATGTTTTCTGCGGATGTCTTCATGGAGGAGTGCCTAAGGCACGTGCCAGAGGTGGTCATGGCATTCGAGGAAGACATAGCCACGGCATATGAGAGATCTCCCGAGATCTCAATCGATTATGGTTTAATGGAGAAAACGGACAAAGCGGTGGTTGTTCCGCTGGAGGTATTCTGGAGTGACGTTGGAAGCTTCGATGCGATCTACGAAATTATGGAAAAAGACAAGAATAAGAACGCTGTTAAGGGAGAGGTATTGTCCATAGACTCTAAAAATAACCTGATAATAGGAGAGAGTCTCATAGCAACGATAGGCATAGAGAACGCGATTATAGTGGACTCGGGAGATGCCATATTGGTCTGTTCGAGAGAGGAATCGCAGAAGGTCAAGGAACTCGTGAAGATTCTGAAGGAGAAGGGCGATAGGAGAGCGGAAGTCCACAGAACGATCTATCGGCCATGGGGCTCTTTCACGATACTCGAAGAGGGCCCCTTCTACAAGATACTCAAGATAAAGGTTCTGCCGAAGAAGAAGCTTGGATTGAGGATGCACTATTACAGAAGTGAGCACTGGGTCGTCGTGAAGGGAACTGCCAAGGTCGAGGTTGACGGAAGAGAATTTTTGCTTAGAACAGGGGAGAGCACTTTCGTTCCGGCTGGAGTGAAGTATAGGCTCGAGAATCCGGGAATCTTACCTTTGGAGGTCATAGAGGTTCAAATAGGCGAATATTTAGGTGAAGACGACATAGTGAGGTTCGAAGAGGATGAGTGAAGAAATAGAGGTCAAATGTCCAGTATGCAAAAAGATCCACAAGTTCAAACCGGAGATTCAGGAGTTTCGTTGCAGAGGAAGATTGCTCGTGTTGCTTAAAGATCGGCTGGGATGGAGACTCATGGAGGTTAAAGTTATAACCGAGATGGAGGATGCAGAGCTTGACGAGATCTGGGGAACATGAGGATCGCAACTTTCGTTGCGGGTCTCTTTCTGATGCCGATATGCAGCTTCGTGACAAGTCTTCTTTTCATCTACTCCTTTCTACCGAGAAAAAGGCTGAATGTCCCGATCAGAATCGCATGCTTAATTTGCGGCTCTATACTTCTGATGATATCCTCTTTCAAGCCAGCGGATCCGATTATGATAAACTTTTTTCTTATCCCCGGAGCATCGCTCGTTCTTCATGGACTTGGCTTGACCCTTCGGCTCGATAGGAGGAGTGGCGCCCGCATTACTGTATTCTCAATTTCCCTGGCGTCCCTGCTCTTGGGCGTCGGGCTTATCCTTTCCTACCTATACCTATTAGTGAAAGATCCGCAGAGGTTGTTCGAGTTGAAGTTCCTTATATACATGATAACGGCGTCATTCCTAGGATTCTTAATCGCAACGAAAGGATTTAAAGCGTTAAGGAGAGTCGACAGAGCAGTCGAGATTACTCTTAGCTGGGAAGATAAGGTGAAGGGAAGGATTCTCGAAATGAGGAGAAGGAAGGTAGCAAAAATTTTTATAGAGGCTTTTGGAGGTTTGCTTATCGGATTGGGTTTTTACATATTCAAAGAACATGAAATTGGCATTCTCGTTTCAGTTTTAGGTTTCTTCATAGCATCGATAACCAAACGTGAGTTTTACGCCATCATGTCACTCGACGACTGAAACTCCGTTCTCCTTTGTTACCTTTATCGCGTGCTCCACCATCTCTTCGAACGTGTCATCGTGACTTATAACGAATATCTGCTTGAACCCTTCAATCCTCGACAGTTGCATCGCGAAGTTCCTCCTTCTCGTTTCATCCATATTTTGCGTCGGCTCATCGAAGAACACTATTCCAACGTTCGAAAGAATTTTTAGTAAGGCCAATCTAACAGCTAAAGCGGCGCATATCTGTTCTCCACCGCTCATTTGTGCAAAATCTATCTCTCTTCCCATATACTTCGCTTTGATTCCAAAGTCTTCAGTCCATCTAAGCTCCCAGTTGTAATCCCCCATTATCTCGCAGAATATCCTGTTAGCTTCAGCCGAAACGGCTTCGACGTAAGCTTTGG
This sequence comes from Archaeoglobaceae archaeon, assembly GCA_027064525.1. GTDB lineage: Archaea > Halobacteriota > Archaeoglobi > Archaeoglobales > Archaeoglobaceae > WAKM01. Next base: position 47,444 of record JAMOPJ010000019.1, on the reverse strand, counting down.
TTATTTCGGGAATTGCCCTCTTGAATATTTCTCTGAGGTCATTCACGAATCTGAGCTTCTTCTCAAGCTTCTTCTTGTCCTCAAGTCTCTTCTTTAGAATATTCTCCTTCTTCTCACATTCCACAATCTCTCTACTAACATCTTCGATCTGATTTTCGAGTTTACTCAGTTCTCCCTCAAGCTTTGCCTTTAAATCCCTCATCCCCTGAAGCTTTTGTCTAAGAGCTCGGTATTCATCTTCATTGCATCGTTCTACAATCCTCTCTATTTCAGCTCTAATACCTTTCAGCTTAGATTCGATCTCCTTCCGCCTGATTTCAAGAGATTCGAGCGATGACAGGATATCATCCTTCCTCCCAACCTCTCCCTTAAGCCTGATGAACCTATCGTAACTCTCTCTGTATTTTTTGAGGATTTCTCTCAGCCTATCTGCTCTACTCCTAAGCTCTTCGAACTCCTTTCTCAGATCTTCGAACTCCGAAATCTCATTTGAGATTACCTCGATCTTCTTCTCCTTAACTTCGATTTCTCTGATAATTTCATCCTTCTTTCTGATCTTGTCGATTAAAGCTATTCTCTTCTCGATCGAACCTCTAACCTTCTCATATTCGCTCTCAACCCTCTGCTTGATCTCGATTAAATCCTTAGCTTCTTTCAACTCTGCAATCAGCGCTTCGAGCAGTTCCACCTTCTGATTCAGCTCGTGCTCAAGCCTATCCTTAGCTTCGATCTTGGCCTTTATAACGTTCATTTCACTTTCTAACTCTTTCCTCTTCTTGCAGAGCTTATCGAGCAATCTGTGTTTTTCTTCGTATTCGCCGAGCTTTGCCTTAATCTTTGCAATCTTCTCAGCCTTCGCCTTCGCAACCTTCGCAATTCTATCACAGTCCTCTCCCAAAATGGGACAGATTCCTCCTTTTATTTTCTCGAACTGTCTTAGTTCATCGCTAAGCATCTGCTTGAGCTTCGCTATAGCCTGGATCGCCTTATCTCTCATCTCCTCCACATCTTTCGGAATCCTACCGAGTTTCTCTTCGATCTCTTTGAGCCTTTCAGATTTTGCTTCTATCTCTCTTAGCTCATCCTTGAGCTTTGATATTTCTCTTTCGAGTCTCTCCTTCTGCTCTTCGAGCGACTTGACTTTGCTCTCAGCTATCTCTATCTCTCTGAGCTTTTCCATAAGTATCTCTTCCTTCTCGGCGAGGGGTTCGATCTTCTCCAGCTCCTCCTCGCATCTCCTGATCTCTTCGAGTCTTCTCCTAAGCTCGTCGAGCTCAGCCTTTAACCTCTCAAGTTTAAGAGATTTTGTCCTCAGATCTTCAATCCTACCTTCAACTTCGGCCTTTTGTCTCTCAACATTCTCAAGCTCCCCTTCAGCTTTGACGTATCTGTCGTAAGCTTCCTTGAGAGATTCAAGCTCCTTCTCTGCATCTTCAATCCTGCTTAGATCTTCTTTAAGCTTGTGAACGTTCGATTCGATGCTTCTAAGCTCGGCAACGAGTTTAGCCTCTTCCACCTTGAGCTCATTGAGCTTACTGAAAGATTGCTCCATCTCATCAACCCTACTTTCAAGTGGAGCCAATTCTTTCTCCATTTCAGAAATTTGAGCGAGAATGGACTCTCTCTCTTTGTTAAGACTTTCAAGCTTTGATTTTAGCTTGCTCAAGTTCTCGACATCTTTTTGGAGTAAAGCGATCTCCTTCTCAATGTCCTTCAGCTTAGTTTCTATAAGTTTCTCATACTCTCTACTCTTTTCAAAAGCCTTCTTATAGCCTTCAACGCCTATTAGCGGTGAGAATATCTTATCCCTCACGCTAGCACTCTCCAAGAACTGAGATGTTATCTTGCCCTGACTGACGCCTATGGCATTTTCGAAGATAGTCTTCGCATCTATCTCCAAGTCAAACGCATCCCTTATCCACTCTACGACTCCAGCAACGCCCTCCGCACCTCCTATTCTAACGCCCGTTTCCGCATCCCTGACGAAGTATTCAACAGTCCTACCTTCCTCAATCCTCCTGACGATCTCGTATAACCTTTCATCCTTTGGATTGACTATCTTAACTCTGATCTCAGCCCTCCTCTCGCCACGCTTTATGAAATCGGATATATTGTATGGAAGAGTATTGAAAAGTGTGAAACCTATCGCTTCGAGTATTGTCGTTTTTCCTGCCCCGTTTTCTCCGAGTATCGCATTTACTCCCTCTTCAAACCTTATGGTTTGGTCGGAGTAGCTCTTAACGTTTACGAGCCGAACCTCTCTTATCATACGCTTTCCTCCAATCCCAGACTTCCTCTTCTTCTTCAGAATTCTCAATCTTCTTCTCCCTCGGTTTGGCCGGCTTCACATCCACCAAATCGGTAAGCTTGAGTATTGGTCTCTTAATCTTCTCAGCTTTTACTCCAACGTTCGGTTTCACATCTTTGACCAGTTTAGGTGCTTTGACCTCCTCAGTTTCTGCAAGAGTCTCCTTAGTTTCAATTCCGAACACGATATCCTCCACGAGCCTATCGACCATAGCAACGTTGAACGAAGAGCAGAATATAGATTTCAGCCTTAGAACTTCATCTACTATATCTCCGTAGTCGTAGTTCTCCAAGATCTGCCTTATCACGTTCCTCTCTATCGATTCCTTGTTTTCGAAGTTGAGCTTGACAGAATAAAAACCGTCCTCGACATTCCACTTGATTCTAACGACGATGGGATCGAAAATCTCCTTAACGATCTTCTTAATTCTGTCTTCATCGAGCATCTTTCTAACGCTTTTCGTCGTAGTTATCGTTAGATCCACAACCGGCTTGGTGTTCCTTCTATGCTCGATTAAAAACTGTCTAAACTCCTCATAATCAGGAGAATCGATCTTATAATTTAGAAGAACGAAATCTCTTCTATTGTTCTCTATAAGCTCATACCTAATGCCGTCTTCAACTTCAACGTAGAAGAATCCCCTCCTAAAGTCGAGCTCTGCTATATCGCAAGTTTCCAAGCTTCCCGGATTAAATATGAAATTATCCTCGACGAAGCTCTTGTGTATATGCCCCAAAGCGATGTAATCTACCTTTCCCTTGAGCCTGTGAAGTTTGTTCGAACTTATACAGCCGTATATGTTCAGATAGCCTTCTATACCCACGTGGGCCATGAAGATCGTGAATCCTTTCCTCTTGATCTTGCGAGAGAATTCTTCGAGTATCTTCTCAGTCAGTGCACCATAATACTTCATCCCATATATCCTAACTCCATCGAGATCTATGAACGCCCCACTCTCTCCATCCCACTCATCTACGGTCATAACTCCGTCATCGAAGTTGGGCTTCAGATTGACGATGAGCCCGCTCTTCGCGAGGTAATCAAGCCAAGAGAAACTTTCCTTAAAGTATGTCGAATCGTGGTTACCTTCGACGGCGATAACAGGAATACCCGCTTTTTTAGCCTTTTCCAAAGCCTTTGTGGCTTGAGCGAGCGTTAAAGGATCTATATCACTCTTCTTGTGGAAAAGGTCTCCAGCGATGAGAATAAAATCGACCTTCCTCTCGATTGCAAACTTTATAACGCTCAAAAAAGCTTGAGCAAAATCTATTGCTCTTTCCTCGCAGTTGTATTGTCTGTAGCCCAAATGAACATCAGCCATGTGGACGAATTTGAGCATGAAGTTCACCTCTTCTTTGATCAAGCAAAATATCCTCGCAAAGAATATATTTCATTTTTGCTTGAAAATATAAATTATACAACATATATTATGAAAAAATTTTATAAAATTTAAAATCGCTATCGCTAAAAATTGTTTTGGCAGAATTTTGACGATGAACGAAGCTTCAAGACTCTCCCAAATCTCTACATCCCTAATTCGAAGGATGTTCGAAATAGTAGAGAAGGCCAAGAGAGAAGGAAAGGAAGTCATAAATCTATCGATCGGAGAGCCAGATTTTAGGACAGATGATGAGATAATAGAGAGGGCTTGCGCGGCTATGAGGGATGGTTTCACTCATTACACCTCGAACTTCGGAATTCCAGAATTGAGGCAGGCGATAGCAGAGAGGTATGGGGTCGATGATAGAAACGTGATGGTTACAGCTGGGGCGAGCGAGGCGTTGCTGAACGCGAGCTTAGCGTTCATCGATGAGAGGAGCAAGGTAATCATACCCTCGCCAAACTTCCTCTCCTACTTCGTTTACGCTAAGATGTGCAAGGCGAAGATCGTTCAGATCAGAACTCACGAAAACGGATTTGTAGTCGATCCCGATAAGTTGAACGAGGTCATGGATAGGGAGGTTTCAATGATATTTCTGAACTATCCGAACAATCCCACGGGTGTGATTGCAGATGAGAAAACGTTGAAGGCAGTTGTTGAGATAGCCCGGGATTATGATGCGATCGTGATAAGCGACGAAATCTACGATCAGATCTATTACGATAGAAAACCAATCAGTTTGGCTGGATATGAGAACGTCGTCGTCGTAAACGGTTTCTCAAAATCTTTAGCCATGACCGGCTGGCGGATAGGTTTCGTGATAGCTGGCGAGGATTTGCTCGATTCCATGCTGAAGGTTCATCAGGTTAACGGGGTTTGTGCTCCCGCTTTCGCGCAGAAGGCCGTTGCTGAAGTTTTGGCCGATGGAACTGCGGATAGAATTGCAAAGAAAATGGTGGATGAATTCAGGAGGAGGAGAGATTTCGTCTATTCGAAGTTAAAGGAACTCTTCGAAGTTGTTAAGCCTGAAGGAGCCTTCTACATCTTTCCGAGGATCGAAGGAAACTGCATGGAATTCGTGGAAAAACTCCTTCTTGAAAAGGGTGTAGCTCTGACTCCGGGCACTCCGTTTGGAGAAGGAAACGAAAGCTACGTTAGAATATCTTATGCGACATCCATGGAGAATCTAAAGGTTGCAATGGAGAGAATTGAGGAGTTCGCTCATGGAGATTAAACAGCTTGAGAGGAGTGAGGTTAGGGAGTTCGTAAAGCTTCTGTTCATCTGTCATGAGGATGAGTTTACGCACCTATTTGGGGATACCTTCCTCGCCATGGAGATTTTGATGAATTACTACTCAAATCTGAGCGATTACAGAGGAATTTTAATCGCAAAAGCGGGAATAAAAGTTGCTGGACTGATAGAGGTTTGGATGAGAGAATTTAGGCGGGAAAAACTGCCGATTGGGGATTTCGTAAGGGCATTCGGATTCTTGAAGGGCTTGAAGTGCAGACTGCTTCTCTCATATTTTGGCACAAAGCCTAAGAGAGATGAGGCATACATAAGATTCTTCTGCGTTCATCCGAGCTTGAGCTTAGACTACGGAAGGAGGTTGCTCGACAAAGCTCTCGAACTTGCCAAAAGTATGGGGAAAAAGAGGGTCAGCATCTGGTTGCCGGTTGAGAGCGATCTCGTCGATGTGTGCATCGAAAAAGGCTTCGAGATCAAGAAGATGCTCGACAGCAACTTCGCCGAGAAGTATTTTGGAAAGAGGTATTACTACCTTCTTGAGCTGACGAGTGTTGAATAATTGCGATACTAAAAAGCTCAACTTTGGGTGGTGATGCAACACTGTTGATGGTATTATTTAAATCATAACAATGTGAAGTCACGACCCAACTTTGCTTTAATTATTTTTTAAAATTAACGTTTTTGGCCAAAAACATCATCAACAACTTAAAGCCACCTGCAAACCCTTTTCTCCACCATATCTATTATCAAGTATAAGCTCAAACCCAAGAGAGCCATCGCCGAAATCCCGGCGTATAACATTTTGTAATCCGCACGGCTCCAAGCGTCCATTATCAGATATCCTAGCCCGATTCTCGTGGCGAAGCTCTCAGCGAAGAACAGAACGGCTATAGCCGTTCCAACGCTTATCCTCAAGGCAGTGAGAATCTTCGGCATCACGGCCGGAACTATCACATGTCTATAGATGTCGAACTTGCTCGCTCCAAGCGATAGAATCGAGTAAACGTAGAACTCGCTGATTGCCTTCACCGCATCCCTCGTCGTCACAACCATCTGAAAGAAGAGGATCGTCGCTATCAGAGCAACCTTGGACAGATCTCCGATGCCAAATAGGAGAATGTAGAGAGGTAGAAGGACTATGTGAGGAATTGGGTAGAGGAGATAAATAAATGGAGCAAAAATTCTGTCGAACCAACCTTCCCTACTCAAGATCCCCAAAGGAAAAGCTAACGAGAGCGCCAAAGCCATCGAATAGAGGACTCTCATCAGGCTGACGACAGTATGCTTTAAGAGAATGCTGGAATTTTTAATCATAGCAAGGGCTACGAGCTCCGGTGGAGGCAAAGCTGGATTAAATATTATAATCGACGCAAACTTCCAAGCTGTTATCAGAATTGTCAGACTTATGATGTAACCGACCTTCGAACCTCCCGACATCTCTCGAAGAACTCCTCCGTCCACCTATAATTCACGTCTCCGGCCGAAGGGTTCTCGATTATCGTCTTCACTCTCCCGGGGCGAGGGGTTAGGACGACGATCTTTCGCCCCAAGAAAACTGCCTCTTCTATGCTGTGGGTTACGAGGATCACGGTCATCTTTCGTTCGTTCCAAAGTTCGAGCAGAAAGTTCTGAAGCTTTTCCCTCGTTAAAGCATCGAGGGAGGAGAAGGGCTCATCCATCAAAAGGATATTGGGCTGGATAGCCAAAGCCCTCGCTATTGCAACTCTCTGCCTCATTCCACCGCTCAACTGCTTTGGATAATGTTTCTCGAACCCCCTGAGTCCGAGCCTTTCGATTAAGCTATTTACTATCCATTTCTCCTCCCCCCTGCCTATCTTCCTGATCCTCAAGCCCAAAGCTATGTTATCGTAAACGGTCTTCCAAGGAAAAAGTCCGTAGTCCTGCAAAATCAAAGCCACATCTCTCCTCGGCTTATCCACGACTCTCCCGTCGATCTTTACATGCCCATCGCTCGGCTTTATTAGTCCGGCTATGATGAGCAGTAATGTCGATTTCCCACAGCCCGAAGGCCCGATTATCGAGCAGATCTCTCCCTTTTCGACTTCGAAGCTTACGTTCTTCAACGCTACCGTCCCGTCCTCGTAAACTTTAGAGACATCATTCACCGATATCATAGATCACGGATTCGTAAGGAACCTCCTTCTCTATAAGCCCCTTCTCAAGGGCCCAGTTAAGATAGCGCTCGTAGAATTCCTTCGGGAACTTCTCCGGCTTCGGATACTTCGGCATCGGATAGCTGTCGGCTATGTCCTTCGGAACTCTTGCTATTTTAACGAAGAGATCCCTATACTTCTGCGGGTTCGAGTTTATGAGCTCCACAGCTTCAGCGTAGGCTTTCATGAACCTCTTAACTGCATCTCCGTTCTTCTCGATGAAGTCACCTCTAAACACGATCACCGTCTGAGTTAAGCTCTCGTTGATCATCGCATCGCTTATTATCAGCTTCGCACCCTTGCTGACAGCGTAGCTCGCCAAAGGCTCTGGCAACGTTGCTACCTCTACCTCTCCATCCAGCAACATCCTAAGCCTCATCGGGATGCTCTTGACCTCAATCTTTTCATAGCTGACGTTGTATTTCGAGAGAAGCTCGTCGGTAACGAACTCGATAATCGTGTTGCTCGAAATCGCGATCTTCTTACCGTTCAGATCCTTAACGCTATTTATGCTCGAATTCGGCGATGCGAGTATTGCGAAAACTCCCTCTTGAGGAGTCTTGCCTAAGCAGAGTGAGACTATTCGAACGTCATATCCCTTGCTCTTGAGAAGAATTACCGCCAATGGATCCGTGATCACTCCGTCGATCTGCTTCGCCATCAGAGCTGAATCCCTCTCCAATGCACTGTTGAAATCGACGATCTCAACATCGATTCCGTGCTTCTTGAATAGTCCCTCTTTTTCGGCCACAACAATGGGCAAAGCGTCTTCAATCGGAAGGATACCGAACTTGATCTTCTCCTCCGATTTCTGGGCACATCCCAACGATAACAACGCTATGAGAACCAATGCGAAAATTCGCATTTTCATGCTCGGAACTGAGTCCATGGACTATAAATGCTTTCCACAAAATCAATAAACCGCCTATCGAACTTTCCAGCATGAGGGTCACCCCTTGGGAAGTTGAAGGCGTTGTTGACTACGATCGGCTCATGAGGGAGTTTGGAATCCAGCCTTTCTCCGAAATCCTCGATAAGGTTCCAAATCCAAACAAGCTGATGAGGAGGGGTGTGATCTTTGGACATAGAGACTACGAGCGGATAGTCGATGCCATGCTCAACAAGAAACCTTGGGCTGTGATGTCGGGATTCATGCCCTCCGGATTACCTCACTTCGGTCATAAGATGACGATGGACGAGATCGTATGGCATCAGCAGATGGGTGGGAAAGCTTTCGTTGCGATTGCGGACATGGAGGCCCATGCCGTGAGAGGACTAAGTTGGGAGAAGACGAGAGAGATCGGAATGCTCTATCTGAAGTGCATCGCAGCCTTAGGCTTGGAGCCTGAAAACGCCATCCTATACTTCCAGTCCGCGAGTAGACTCGTTAAGGATTTGGCGTTCGAGCTCTCTGCTGAGGTGAATTGGAGTGAGCTCAAGGCTATATACGGATTCAACCCAGAGACGACTTTGGCGAGGATGTTCGTGACATCCATTCAAGCGGCAGATATCCTCCACCCCCAGCTCAAGGAATTTGGAGGGCCGAAACCTGTCGTCGTTCCAGTTGGAGCCGATCAGGATCCCCACCTAAGACTCACGAGGGATTTGGCGTCGAGGATAAGCATATTCTCGTTCGAAAGGATTGAAGGCGGAGTCAGAGTTAGGAGCAGAAAAGGAAGGGAATTTCTGGAGAAGCTCAGGGATTTGGGGTTCGAGTGTAAGGTTTACGAGGAGCACATCGACTTCTTTGGAGACCCAGCAAAGATAGAAGAAGAGGTAAGGAAGATCGAATTGGACTTGGGAGGTTTCGCTTTCATTCCACCTTCCTCAACCTATCACATGTTCATAACCGGGCTTACCGGAGGAAAGATGAGTTCGAGCAAGCCTGAAAGCTACATCTCACTGTTCGATGAGCCGGAAGTCGGGGCGAAGAAGGTCATGAAGGCTCTGACCGGAGGGAGGGTGAGTGCAGAGGAGCAGAGGAGACTTGGCGGGGAACCTGAAAAATGCACGGTCTTCGAGCTATTCACGTTCCACCTCATAGAAGACGATAAGGAACTTGAGGAGATTAGAAGAGATTGCAAGGAAGGGAAACTGTTGTGTGGGCAGTGCAAGAAGAGGGCGAGCGAACTCGTCAAATGCTTTTTGAAAGATCTTCAGGAGAAGGTCGAATCGATCGAACTCGACGCATACACGATAATAGGTTAGAGCAGGCCGTGCTCTCTGCAGAGTTCTTCGAACACCTTTAACCCCTTTCTCTCTTTCGATCCCATCTTGTAGCTCAGAGATCTGAAGTATTTCTCCAAAAACTCTCTTGGCATCCTAAACGTCCTTTCAGCCTCGCTAACGACTTCATCGAAGTTCTCGAATCCCCAGTCGATCGATTTGCCAATGAGATTGTCACAACCCTCAGCATCTACATCTTTCAGCGATGCCGAAATTCCGAAAACCATCGGATAGCCGGTAAGCTCAAACCATTCTTCTCCTAAATCCATGATCACATTATAGATCATTCTCGCCTTAATGGCTTCATCTCCTATAACAAGTGCACTGCCACAGTGTTTAAGCAATGAGGATGCTTTACTGTCGTTGACCGGAACGAGCTTGCAGTTTAATCCTTTCTCTTTTAGAATAATTCTAAGCAGGTTTACGGATGTCATCGTCTCGTTCGTAATCGCGATTTTGTCATCCAAGGACTTGCCGTTCGAAACCACGAGAACGCTGAGAACTCTCCCCTTCGAAGCTATACAGAAGTCGTAGTTCCTAAGCTTGTCTTTATTTTTGAGGAAGTAGAACGAAGGAACGGGAGCATAATCGATTTTTCTTTGCTCAATCATGTTTGCAAGTATTTTAGGAGGGGCTTCGACGATTTTGGCTTTCCCAAACTTTTCTATCCAGTAGTAAGGTAAGAAGTTATTGAGAAAGCCGAATTTGCCGATTTTCATGGTATCGTCTCGAACGGGAGAATATCTAAAGGTTACTCCGTGTTAATTGATAGCAACTCGTTACCACCAAAATTTTTAAAAACTCAAATGAATTTCATTAATTTGAGCTCCGGTGGTGTAGCCCGGCCAATCATACGGGACTCTCGATCCCGTGACCCGGGTTCAAATCCCGGCCGGAGCATAACTTCTTTTCCTTGTTTGATTAAAATTAAGTCTCTGAGTCTTTGAATTAATGCATCCTCTAACAAGGCACTTAGATTTATCTCAAACTTCTCGGCCAACTGTTTTAACTCTGGTCTAATAGAAAGTGTCACCCTCACTTTTCTACCCATGTCGGGACTTAACCCATATTATAACTTCTACAATTGTCCCAATTTTTCGATTCCAATTGCTGACCCTTGTCTAAATGATAGGATGTTAAAGCCGTTTTTAGCAACTTCCTTAACATCATGAAGATTAAAATATACATGAAGATGAAGAAAATAGAATGCATCTATGGAAAGGGTGTTTTAATTCCGTTGGAGAAGTTGAACATTCCAGAAAGGACTAAGGTAACTTTGAGCATTGAGGATGTAAAGGTTATCGACGATTTGAAGCTGTATTCATACTTCAGACCTTCAGGAGAGGGTGAGGATGCAGAAGATCTATTCGAATTTTTAAAAAGGTGACATAGTTTTAGTTAATTTGTAAATATATAATCTGTATATATTATAGTAATCATTTATTTTTTAAATAAAGATTCTGAGTGGTGCTATGATGCTATTGGGTGGTGATGCAACACTGTTGATGAGATATTTTAAACTATGCACAATACGGCGTCACAACCTAGTAGTGAAATTTGCAATGTGGACATGTCATCTATCATTAAATTAAAAATTTAATTTTTTGAAAACGCTGATAGCATTGAGCGATACTCATTTCATCATCACAAAACAGAGGAAAAATCTACACGAAGAGTTCTTCAACGGTTATCACGTTTGAGCTCCTTGATATCTATAACCTTAAAGCCGTTCTGCATCAGTAAAGCCGAAGTAACGCCAAAACCCTTCACCTTTCTTCCGCTGAACGTTCCATCGTAAATTGTCCCACATCCACATGACGGGCTGCCGTTCTTCATTATCGCAACCTCCGCCTTAACAAGCTTGGCGATCTTCAAAACCTCTTTCGCACCTTTTACAAGATATCCCGTTATGTCTTCTCCATCCCTTGTCACGACCTTGGCTCTTCCTTCAATAACGTCGAATCCGTCACCTCCAATGATCTCGGACTGCTTCCTCGGAGTCGGTAACCCTCCTAACTGTTCCGGACATACGGGAATTGGAACGATTTCACCAGCTTCTACGAGCTTCAAAAGCTTAGCATCCGCTACGTTCTTCCCATCATATCTGCAGTTTATGCCCAGCATGCATGCACTTACGATCGCGATCATAAAAATGGAAAGGGTTTTTTAATTCAAAAACCTACTCATTGCAGGATGCTTCAGACTAAACCACCCCTCAGGTTCGGATTTTTGCTACTCCTTTCCGTAATAGTTGGAATATTTACAGGTATAGCTTCCTTCGCACTATACTGCCTCACCCAGTTCTTCACCAAGCTATTTCTATCAGGATTAGACAGCTTCGAAATGCCTCGTCCCGGAGGAGAAGTTGAGGTAATTCATTTTGATGTTCATTGGGGTGTCTTGCCCCTTTTCCTCGTTCCCGCTTTGGGCGGTCTGATAGTTGGAGTCGTAGCATATACCCTCGCTCCAGAAACGGCAGGAGGTGGAACCGGGCATGTCATCGATGCGTTCCACAGGTTTAGGGGTTTTGTGAGAGCGAGAGTTCCCATAATAAAGACCGTCATTTCGGCAATAACGATCGGAAGTGGTGGAAGTGCAGGAAGGGAAGGGCCGATCACACAGATAGGAGGTGGAATAGGATCGACGATAGCAAACCTGTTCAAGCTCTCGGACAAGGATAGAAGGATTCTGCTCGTAAGCGGAATGGCCGGAGGAATAGGTAGCGTTTTCTTGGCTCCTATGGGTGGAGCGTTCTTCGGCATAGAGGTTCTTTACAAGAGGGACTACGAGATCGAAGCATTGGTTCCGGCGATCACATCCTCTATAGTCGCATACACCGTGCTGGAAACTCTGCTGTCGAACATAGCCGGCGTTCCGTTTGGGCAGATCATGATCTTCAAGATGCATCCCCTCCGAATCAGCTCGCCGATAGAGTTCCTAACCTATGCGGCGCTTGGAGCCATAGCTGGAGCGGTGGGTTTGGTTTACATATTCAGCTACCACTATACTAAAAAGCTGTTCAAGAAGCTGAAAATCCCGAATCACGTAAAGCCGGCGATAGGTGGGCTGATAGTTGGAATCATGGGCGTTTATATCCACGAGATATTGGGAACCGGATACGGCTTCAGTCAGATGGTCCTTTCAGATTGCACTAAGTTCACGATAACTTTCCTACTCTTTCTGACCTTCGCAAAGATATTCGCAACAGCCCTAACGGTAGGAAGTGGAGGAAGCGGAGGACTCTTCGCTCCTTCACTAGTGATAGGTAGTTTTTTGGGAGGTGCCGTTGGTCTGTTCTTCAACGACCTCATGCCCAACGTCGTGATCCAGCCGGAAGCCTACGCCCTCGTAGGGATGGCGGCCTTCCTCGCTGGGGTTTCGAAGACTCCCCTTACGGCGATAATACTCGTCCTCGAAATAACGGGTAGCTACACATTACTACCAGCAACGATGGTAGCCGCGGTGGTCGCTTACATGGTAACTGGAGAATACACGCTCTACACGAAGCAGGTTCCGACTAGGGTGGAAAGCCCAGCACATAGAAGTGAGATGATCGTGGATCTGCTTGAAGAGGTCAGAGTTGAGGAGGCTATGGTTCCGGCTGAGAAGGTCGTGAGTGTTTCGCCTGACAACACGATTTTGGACGTTCTAAGGTTGATAGAAAAAACTGGATACATAGGCTACCCAGTTATAGAGAACGGAAAGCTCGTGGGAGTAATAACGCTTGAAGATGTTGAGAAGATTCCTGTGGAGGATAGGGCTAAAACTAAGGTGAGAGATGTGATGACAACTGAGCTTATAGTTGCGTATCCGGATGAGGATCTAAGATCGGCCTTGGCAAAGATGGTCAATCATAACATAGGAAGACTCTTGGTGGTTCCAAGAGAAGATAGAACTAAGCTCTTAGGAATAATCACGAAAGGAGATATAATAAGAGCATACGCGAGGGTGAGGGCGAAGTTGATATCCCCATAGCAATAACAAATTTTTCCAAAGTTTAAAATGAAAAATTAAAATTAGTAATCAGGCGATCTGTCTTATCTCCTCATATAGCTCTTGCAAGGCTTTGTAATAATCGAGCTCACCTCTCTCGATCGCGTCCATCTTCTCCTCCAAAAGCCTCGTCCTCTCTTCCGAAACAAAACTTCCGTAGTTGCTTGCCAAGTATCTGTAAACCTCTATTCCCCTTTTCGTCGGAATCACTCTGCCGTTCTTCTCTATGACGTAGTTCCTCATGAAAAGCCTGTCAACTATTGTAGCGTATGTGGAAGGTCGGCCAATCCCTCTTTCTTTCATCAACTGGACTATGTCCGATTGTGTGAACAGAGGAGCCTTTGGAACGGTTCTTATCTCAGCCTCCACTGTAATCTTGCCCACCGGCAACTCTTTCTTAACCCAAACGCTCCACCTGTAGAGCTCTACAGCTTTTCCTTCTGCATTCAGAACTCTCTCCTCTTCGACCTCTTTTCCATCGTATCGGATCAGATACCTTGCGATCTTGACGCGGTAAGGCTTACACTGGCTCGCCATGAAACGTCTGAATATGAGGTCGTATAAAGCCAGATGCCTCCAAGTGATACCCTCCACCTGAATCACTCCCTCCTGAATCAGCCTCTGCAGAGTCTCCTTTGGAATCGGTCTTGTCGGTCTTATACACTCGTGGGCTCCTTCCATGAACCACTCCCTCGGAACGAATTCATCACCTAAAAACTCCTTAGCTATTCTCAATCCCACATCGCTGACACGAGTGGAGTCGGTTCGATGGTATGTACAGTTGTGATTGAGTACCGTGTTTGCAAAGAAGTTCGAAGTCGTAGTTGTGACATCGTAAATGTAACCTTCATAATACACCTCCTCCGTCTCCTTCACCTTAATCCAAGTGATGTTGGAATTCAGAAGTTCCATCAGGAAATACTTGATCTCCGAATCTTCTGCGAATTCCAACACCTTCTTGAGCTTCTCTCTCGGAATGCACTTACAATCGTTCCAGTTCCACGTATCTATTCCAAGCTCCTTAAGTATTCTATTCCTAACTCCATAATCGAACTTAAGCATTCTGAAGAGATCTCCAAACGGGACGAGATCAGATTCGAACTGCTTATGTTCCCTAATGTACGTTTCGTAAGCCCTTTCAAACGACTCTCTTTTGATCCTGAGGTACTTAGCGATCTTGGATCTGAACCTTTCAAGCGATCTGTTACTAATTATGAGCGACCACACCCCTGTTCTCTTATCTTCATGAAGCGAGTTCTGTATTCCGATAGAGTACATATAGAACCCTATCTTTTCGAGCTTCTCCTTGTCCTTAGATGTAATCATTATTCTGAGGTTGTGCTTGCCAGTCTTCTTATCGAACATTAAAGATACGCAACCGTCCGTATCGATGTATCCCGCGATCATGGCGTTTATCCATTCTTCGGGCAGGGAGAACACCATCCCGTTTAGCCTGCCTCTAACGTCCAACCTCTTCAGAATTTCAGCTATGATTGAATTCGCGATCCAAACCTGAGCTCGAGAAGTCCAGCAGTGCAGGAATGGGAATATCTCCCTGACTATGGCCTCGATCCTTTCAACGTCCTTCTGGGCTATCGCCACCTTTCCTTCTCTGACGGACCCATCACCCATCACTAATCCCACAAAATACCAGAAGTCCTCGCTCAGCTCGAACATTCGCATCTTCTTTGCGGATGCCCTCTGTTTGTATATCTCCTCGACTTCCTTCGCAATTTCCTTCAGATCCACACCCCATTCAACGAGATACCTGAGGGGAACCGTTCTGTTCTTAATGTATTTGTATCTGGTGCTCGTACTCAGCTTCATGATTCTATTTCTGAGCCTCTCGAACACCTCCGAGCCTTCCTTGAACTTCACGCAGACGTCGGTAATCCCGAGCATTGCCAAGAGTTCGAGTAAATTTACCTTCCTCCTCTCGACCTTGGTGTCGAACGAGACCGCAACGTAATCGCCACTCTTAATATTTTTAGCGGAAACCCATCCGAACTTACCATCCCTGTAGACGAAAAGACCGTGGTCGGGTGATGCTTCAATCGTGTAGTTGTTGTCGAGCACAATTCTCCTCAGCTTACCCCTGTATGGTATCCTCCAGAACTTCAAGACCTCCGCCTTCTTTTCGTGTAAGTCGTTCAGACCGAGTACCTTCTCCCCCTCTGCGATCTCTTCGATCCTCTTTATGCTACCGTCCCCCATCATAACGAGCGAACCGGGTGTTAGGCACAGCCCGGATTCGAATAGGTCTTGCGCCAATTTCATCGCATCCTTAGCTGGAATTTTCAGTATCGCGTTAGCATCTCTGAGCATCGTATCCGTTGTATAGGGTGGAAGAGGTGTTTTTTCCTCTTCTTTCTCCTTCAAAAGCTCTATCTCAAGCTTAAGCTTCGTCTTTCCGGTCTTAGCATTATCATCGACTTCAAGAACGAGATCTATGTCTCTAACGATTGCTATCTTCTTCTTCTGCTTGAACTCCTCGAACCTCTGAATCACCCAGCCCAAAACCGGCGTCTGCGCTCTTCCGGCTGAGAGGTTGCGATCACCAAAAACACTCCAGAGCTTCTGACTTAACACAAAGCCAATCCAACGATCTTCAATCCTCCTAACGATCTGAGCCTTGACGAGATTCTCGTCTATATCCCTCAGATTCTTAAGGGCTTCACTCACAGCTCTCCTCGTAACCTCATGAAACTCAGCTCTCTTGACTTCTCCACATCCAGCCAACAAGTTCCTCAGATCCCAAGCAATCTTCTCTCCTTCTGAATCCGGATCTGTTCCGATTATTATCCTCTCCGCATCGTGTGCAAGCCTTCTCAACGCGTTAATCCTCCTCTTCGAATCGTCGACGTTCTTGCTCCCGCACTTTGGGCATTCCTCTCTTTCTTCAGTCCACTGATAACCGCAATCTCTGCAACGCTTTATCGATGCGTATATAGGTATGAATCTGCCGTTGACGATAACTCCGTGAAATCCCTGATTCGTGATTAGATCCGTTACGTGTCCGATGCATGCGGTAACGAGCAAAACATGCTCAGCCGTTGGAACTTCATAAGCCACGAGCTCAACTTCGCCATCTTTATTTGTGAAAACCTTTATGCTCGGTTGTCCAAAGAATCGGGAGATCTGCTTGGCTTTGGTCGGGCTTTCAACTATGAAAAGGGTCGGCTTTATCGCGTCGAACTCTGCCTTCCTCCTAAATCGCTCCCTCGTCTCATTTATCTCCTTAATGAGCTTTTCGAAGTCCACATCCTCCAAATTTTTGAATTCGATGTCGTAGTAGCTCGCCCTCTGAATAAAAGCCTTCAGAATCTCCTCATCCGCCTCGAATAGGAAGGATGCACCCTTAGTGATTCCTCCAGCGAAGAGTCTCGAAGTTCTGCCTGATCCTTGAATGTAGGTTCTGACGTCCGGAAATATTATCTCCCCCTTCCGAACGACTATGTCCCTCTCTTCAATCTCCCCTTTTTCGAGCAATCGCTTGAGAATTCCCCTGAGCTCGTTCAGCATATCCTCCCGCTTGTCGAGCACCGACAGGTAGGGGATGAACCTCTTGACATCTTCATGCGTTCTGAAGATCAAAGCAAGGGTTCTTATTATGCCAACGCTCGCGGTGTCTATGTCCTCCACCCTAACCCTGAAAACCGGAGCACCGAAGAAAACTGCAAATCTTATCCTTTCGGGCAAATCCAAGCCCCTCACGAGCGTTCCGTAGTAGTAGGCAGTTCCGACGAGGTGATCAACTTCACCCTTTTCGAACAGCTCGTAGTCCTTCTTCTTTCCGGCTGTAACTATCCCGATCTTAAAGCCCCTCTCCTTCAGCATATCGTAGAGCTTCTCTGCCTCCTCAGTCGTTCTGGCGTATATGATCCCTCCCGTTCCCATCTTTTTCATTATCTCGCAGAGCAGATCGATGTCCTCACTATTTATCGCAACATCCTCTATGTTTCTCACAGCGTGCGTAGAAGTTCCCACATCGAAGTTGAGCAGTTCTCTGAACAGCTGAACCTTCTGTCCCTTCTTCGCCGTCGCCGTTGAAACCATCAGACAGCCTTTGGCCTTCCCCTTCCACTTCCTCTCCTTAGCATCGTAGTAGAAGCCTAAAAGCTGAAGAATCCTATCGACGTTCTTTGAAGCCTTCAAAACCGAATCGACATCATCTACAAATATGAAGTCGAACGTGAAACCCTTGAGGTTTGCGAAGTGCTTCGATAAGAATTGAGCGGTTGTGACGAGGATGTCGAACTTCCTCCTCTCCAAGAGCTCGAAAAATCTATCCTTCTCATCCTTCTTAAGTCCGCCGTGGTAGTAGAGGATTCCCACATCTCCATCTTCATCATTAAGTCCGGCATTAACCCCGTACTTCTCGCAGAACCTTGCGAGATCTTCAGCAACCTGTTTAACCAGAAGGGTCGTAGGCAAGATTATGTAGCTCTTCTTCTTTCTCAAAGCGAGGAAAAGAGCTACAGCCGAACCGAATGAAGTTTTACCTATTCCAGTAGGAGCTACAGCTGCAAAGCTCTCACCTCTCAAAATCCTCTTGGCCCAGAAACGTTGAATAGAACGGGGTTCTCCAATTATCTTTCTGAAGAATTCGAAGAATTCCTCAACGATCTTATCGAACTTATATCTGCACATTCTAAAGTTCTTCTTCTTGCAGATTCCTTTTAGCGCCTCCTCAACTGTAAAATCTTCACCACAAACCTGACAGAGGTTAGCGTAAATGGCTTGAATCATAATGGGAATGAGCCAATAAAAAGTTAAAAATCTTTTGGGCTGAGCAGAAATGATGTTTTGCGTCAGAGTTGAGAGAGTAACCAACCACACCGAAAGTATAGCAACGATAACCTTCGATCGTGAGATCCCTTCGTATCCGGGGCAGTTCCTGATGGTGAATGTTTTCGGCTATGAGGAGATACCTTTAAGCCTCTCCTCTCCTAATTCCGTTACGGTTAAGGCGGTGGGTGAAACGACAGGGGCTCTCGTCAAATTTAAGGGCGGAGAGTTATTGGGATTGAGAGGGCCATTCGGCAAACCTTTCACACCTTCGAAGAAGGCGTTGATAGTTGCCGGTGGGATTGGAATCGCCCCACTGAAGTTCTTGCACGATTTTCTAATTGAGAGGGGTGCGGACGTTTTGGTCGTCTTCGGAGCCAGAACATCTGAGGAGTTGATCTGGAAGGATGAGCTGTCTAATGTGATGTTAGCAACCGATGATGGATCCGAAGGATTTAAGGGAAACGTCGTGGAGCTTATCAAAGCAAAAAACATCGATCTGTCAAGATTTGAGAGGATATACTGTTGTGGACCTAAGCCGATGCTTAGAGGATTGTTCAGGCTTTTTAAGGCTGAAGGCGTTCTCGACAGAGCTGAGTTTTTGCTTGAAAACTACATGAGATGTGGAATCGGACTGTGTGGCTCATGCGTTCTCGAAAACGGCTTGAGGGTTTGTGTTGATGGAGCCGTGTTTAGAGGTAACGAAATAGAGCTGTGACAACCTATATATTGTGAGCACTTAACATCAAATTTATGAAAATAGTGTTTCATCCCGAATACCTCAAAGTTTACACGAGCGATCCTGCCGCTTCAGCTGGAAGGTTAGAATGTATTTTGGATGAGATCAAACACGAATACGAGTTCGTAACCCCAAAGCCGGCTGAGCTTGAAGACATTTTGCTCGTTCATACTCCTTTTTACGTTGAAGAGGTTAAAGCTGAAGGGCTCTACGATATAGCCGCTTTGGCAGTTGGTGGTGCGATATTAGCTTCACAAATAGCGTTTGAAGAGCCCGCCTTTGCTCTCATAAGACCTCCGGGACATCACGCGAGCCCGGATAGGGGATGGGGTTTCTGCTACTTTAACAACATAGCGATATCGGTCAGAAAGCTGATGAAGGAGGGTTTGATAAGAAGGGCTATAATCATTGATTTCGACCTCCACTTTGGGGATGGAACTGCAAACACATTCTGCACGGATAAGAACGTTATATATCATCACATGCCGCAAGATGATATAAACAGCATTGAGGATATTCTAAAATCGGTTGAATACGACATAATAGCAGTTTCAGCCGGCTTCGACAAGCACAAAATGGACTGGGGTTACTATTTAGAGACGGAAGACTACAAAACCATCGGAAAGATAATCAAAGAATATGCGGAGGAGATGTGTTTTGGAAGGAGATATGCTGTGCTCGAAGGAGGATACAATCAAGAAGTCTTGGGAAAGAACGTCAAGGCGTTTCTAAAGGGTTTTGAAGATTAAAGAGGAATAGGGATATCGAGGAGCTTGATTCCGATTATCGGATGCGAAAAGATTGCATACACGATTCCAGCAATCGTGCAGAATTTTGTTGAAATCCTTAGGATCATCTTTGCCAGTAAAAAGAAGAGAACAAACAACACAATTCCGGCAAAGATGATCCAAAACGGAAAGCCAATCCAAGATGGCAATTTTAATCCTATGCATATGATTAAGCTCATCAGATCTGCAAACAATCCCAATATCGTCAGTGTTAGTATGAAAAGTGCAAATCTCAGCCCAATCTTTACGACTCTGTGGAGAACAAACGCCAATACTGTGAAGTTCCAAACGTAATTTAAAGCTATCGGAGCGATGGTCTGAAGTGTGTTAGAGCTGTAATCAGAAGGGATAGGATCGGCAGAGCTTAATCCTATTGTAGAGAGCATAATTACCAAGATTAGCAATATTTTTCTCATATAAAGATGCCGAAGTCTCAATCTATAAAAACCAAACGCTTATCTATCATGCTACGATTTGGCAAACCATGCGGAAGGTTGTGATCGGAGAGGAGTTCCTGCCGAAGAGGTGGTATAATATCCTCCCAGATCTACCAGAGCCATTGCCACCTCCGTTGCATCCCGTTACGAAGGAGCCTGTTAAACCGGAAGACCTAAAGCCCATCTTTCCGATGGAACTCATAAAGCAGGAGTTCGCTGAAGATCGCTGGATAAGGATTCCCGAAGAGGTCAGGGAAGTCTACTCCCTCTGGCGTCCAACTCCTCTAATTAGGGCGGAGAGGCTTGAAAAAGCTCTGAAAACTCCGGCAAGGATCTACTTCAAATATGAGGGTGCAAGCCCCCCGGGAAGCCATAAACCCAATACCGCGGTAGCTCAAGCTTACTACAATGCTAAGGAGGGCATAGAGAGACTCACAACTGAAACTGGAGCCGGACAGTGGGGATCTGCTTTGTGCTTCGCGACCAAGCTCCTCGATCTCAGATGCACGGTTTACATGGTAAAGGTAAGCTACCATCAGAAGCCCTATCGTAGAGTTCTCATGGAGACTTGGGGAGGTGAAGTGATCCCTTCGCCGAGCGATAGGACTGAGGTTGGAAGAAAGATCTTGGAGCAAGATCCAGATAACCCGGGAAGCTTGGGAATTGCAATCAGTGAGGCTATAGAGGATGCTGTAAAGCACGAGAACACGAACTACAGCCTTGGAAGCGTTCTAAACCACGTCCTGATGCATCAGACAGTAATAGGGCTTGAGGCGAAGAAACAGCTTGAGCTTTTGGATGAGAAACCGGACATAATCGTGGGTTGCGTTGGTGGTGGAAGCAACTTCGCGGGCTTGTGCTATCCTTTTGTTAGAGATGCTATGAAGGACGACGGGATTAAGATTATAGCGGTAGAACCTACGGCTTGCCCAACGCTGACGAAGGGTGAATACAAATACGATTACGGTGATACAGCCGGTCTCACACCACTGCTCAAGATGTTCACGCTCGGGCACGACTTCATTCCCCCACCGATCCATGCTGGAGGGCTCAGATATCACGGAGATGCTCCAACGCTCTGCATGCTCGTGAAGCACGGAATAATAGAGGCGAGGGCTGTAAAGCAGATTCCGACGTTTGAAGCTGGAGTTCTTTTTGCAAGAACGGAAGGAATAGTGCCTGCTCCGGAGACAAACCATGCGATCAGAGTGGTTATAGACGAAGCTCTGAAGGCGAAGGAGCAAGGAGAGGAGAAAGTCATCCTGTTCAACTTCAGCGGGCATGGTCTTCTGGATCTCCAAGCCTACGACGATTATCTATATGGAAGATTAAAAGATACATGATTTTTATATTAAATTTTTTGATTAATAAATAAATTGGTGGCCGTGACGCCGTATTGTGCATAGCTTAAAATATCTCATCAACAGTGTTGCATCACCACCAAATTGGTTATGATATAACATTGGTATTTAAATCTTTCACAACGTTTAGAGAATTCGGTAGTGGTACTGCAATTGTGCTTAATTTAAATGCCTTCTCACCCGCTGTTGATGAAGTATACGGCCGATGCACAAAATGATATCACTTAATAATAAAAGGATCTGGGAATTAGACCCTGCATAATCATGCAGTCCACTATCACCAGAGCTACCATAGCTTCGAGCACCGGAATCGCTCTTGGAACTATGCAGGGGTCGTGCCTCCCCTTTATTACGATCGTTTCCTCTTGCATCGTTTTGTAATTCACAGTCCTTTGGGGCTTTGAGATCGATGGAGTTGGTTTTATCGCAGCTCTGATAACGATGTCCTCACCGTTCGATATTCCCCCTAAGATCCCTCCGGCATTGTTCGATGCGAACCTTATCTTGCCATCCCTAATCACGAGTGGATCGTTATTCTCGCTCCCTCTCATCTTGGCAACTCTAAAGCCAGCTCCTATCTCGACGCCCTTCACCGCTGGAACACTCATCACCGCAAACGCAAGATACGCATCGAGCTTCAGAAATACCGGCTCTCCCAAGCCGGCTGGAGGATTTTTAACGATTATCTCCGCTATACCCCCGACACTGTCTCCCTCCTTCTTGGCGTTCAGAATAGCTTCCTCCATCAGCTTTGCCTTCTCCACATCTGGACATCTGACCGGATTGCTCTCAGCCTTCCTCATTATCTCATCCGCATTCATGCCCGAAACGTCACAGCTTATTCCAGCAATCTCCTTCGTGTAGCCGAATACCTTGACACCAAATCTCTCAAGGATCTTCTTCGCTATCGCTCCAGCCATTACTCTCCCAACGGTTTCTCTTGCTGAAGCTCTCCCGCCACCTCTCCAATCCCTTATCCCAAATTTAGCCCAATACGTGAAGTCCGCATGTCCGGGACGGAAGAGATATTTGATCTCTTCGTAGGGCTTCGAATTGACATCAACATTTTCTACGATCATCGAAATGGGTGTGCCCAAAGTCTTTCCTTCAAATACTCCAGACAGAATCTTCACCTTATCCTTCTCCTTCCTCGGAGAAGCGAGCTTCCCACCCGGCTTCCTCCTGTCGAGCTCCTTCTGAATGTCATCCTCGCTCAGCTCCAAGCCCGCAGGACAGCCATCCACCACACAACCAACGGCTTTCCCATGACTTTCTCCCCAAGTGGTAACTCTGAAGAGGTATCCGAACGTGTTTCCGATCATGTCATGTTATGGCAAGGGAATCGTTAAGAATCCTTCGATAAATCTTGTCCGAGTGGTAGAGGAGAGAGTTGGCATAAGGGCATACATTACAAAAACTGAGGGTATAGACGGTAACATCAAGCTTACAGTTGAGGATTTCTACGTCGAGGAGATTGCGAAGCTCAAACTGAGCGATGAGGGAAGATTCACGATAATCAGGGTTAAGAAGGTTAACTGGGACACGATGAATTTTGTCAGAGCTCTCGCGAACGCCCTCAGAATAAGCCGGAAGAGAATTCACTACGCTGGAACAAAAGATAAGAGAGCCGTCACCGTGCAATACTTCGCGATAAGCGGGCTGAAAGAAGAACAGCTCGAAAGATTGCAGAATCTGAAGATCAAGGATGCGGAGATAGAGGTGTTGGGGAAATCGAACAAAGACATTCAGCTGGGTGATCTGATAGGCAACCGCTTTAGGGTGATCGTGAGGGACGCCAAGGATGGAGATAGAATCGAGAGGATAAGGGAAGAACTTGAAGAAAAGGGAACTCCAAACTTCTTTGGTTTGCAGCGATTCGGCTCAATCCGGTTCATCACACATGAAGTTGGATTGCACATCCTGAAGAGAGACTATGAGACTGCATTTTGGGTATATGTGGCGAAGCCGTTCGAAGGGGAGAACGAAGATGTTAGGAAGGTGAGGGAGATCCTGTGGGAGACGAGGGATGCAAAGTTTGGATTGAGAGAGTTACCCAAATATTTGAGATACGAGCGAAATCTTCTGCAGAAGTTGAGAGAGGGAAAGAGCGAGAAAGATGCTCTGCTTTCGCTCCCTCTAAACCTGAAGATGATGTTCATCCACGCTTATCAGTCTTACGTGTTCAACAAAGTCCTCTCCGCAAGGATCAAAGAGTTTGGAAATATAAAGGATGTTGAGAGAGGTGACTGGGTCGATTTTGTCGAATTCGTGAACGGTCATTACAGCTTTGCCGAAGATTTCGTAAGAGTTCACAACCACAACTTCGGAAGAGTCAGATTTCTCATCGAAAATAGGAGAGCATCCCTCGCAATCCCACTGCCCGGCTACGAAACACAGCTTGGCGACGACTGGACTTCCCACAAGATTAGGGAATTCTTGGAAGAGGACGGAATAAGTTTGAGCGATTTCAAGCACGAGTTCAAGGAGTTCTCCTCTAAGGGGAGCTTTAGAGTTGCGGACATTCTGATAGAGCATACCGGTTTGAACGTGAATGCTAATGATGCAATCACCTTCGAGTTCTTTCTGCCGAAGGGTTGCTACGCTACAATATTCTTAAGAGAGTTCGTCAAGAAACCACTGAGCTGACACAATAGAAATATACTAAAACGCCGATGTTTATCTATGAACGGATTTCCAAGAAAGACCGTCGCACTAATTTTATTTCTAATTGCCGATATAATCTTAACCTACGTTGTCGCAGTTCTCTACACCGAATACCTATGGTTCGACTCCCTTGGCTACGGAAAATTATTTTTGGCGATGCTCAGCTATAGGTTGGAGCTCTTTGCGCTTGTATTCGTATTAACTTTTGTCATTCTCACTTTAAACTCGTTCATGATCAAGAGGGCGATAAAGGAGTTTTTAGGTGAACCCGTTAAGTATTACCACTCGATAGATCTGATCTTCTCGCTAGTATTGGCGTATTCATTTTCGAACTACTGGATGCGACTTGTCTTCTTTCTGAACGGAGTCGAATTCAATCTGAAAGATCCCATATTTGGAAACGACATCTCACTCTACGTTTTTAGGCTTCCTTTCATAAAGCTGATCCTCTTAGTAATAGCAGCGACTATATCCCTCAGCTTCGCAATTGCAATCTTCTACTATGCCTACGTATTTAGATGGGTGAAGAGCTTCGAGGAATTCAAGGAGCTGTTTCCTCAAGCCGGCTATACCCATATCGCAGTTCTATCTGCTATAACATTCATCCTTCTCTCAGCTTACATCTACGTAGCGAGATTCGATCTGCTGACTTCTCAGCACGGAGTCGTTTCTGGAGCGAGTTGGGTGGAAGTGAACGTTTTAATGCCTCTGATGCTTTTCATTTCAATCCTGTCGATAGTATTTGCCGGAATTTCACTGCACTTCGGAAGGAAGAGCTTCGAGAACTTGGCCTTGGTTTTCGTGATCTTCGGCATCATCGCGATCTTCTCCTTAGGATTCGTTCCCTTTGCGATCCAGAAGTTCAAGGTCGAGCCGAACGAGCTTCAGATGGAGTGGAATTTCATAGGGTATAGCATAAACTACACGAGGTTCGCGTTCGGGCTCACAGAAGTTAAGAAGCAGAGATACGAAGTTTCGGAAAATCTGACGCTTGATGAAATAGAGAGGAACAGGGGAACGATAGAAAACGTAAGGCTCTGGGATCATCGCCCGCTAAAAGAGGTTTACAGGCAGATACAGCAGATTCGTCCATATTACGTGATCCACGATGTCGATGTGGACAGATACACGATAGAGGGCAGATACACCCAAGTCATGATATCCGCGAGAGAGCTCTCGACAGATTTGCTCCCGACCATAGCAAAAACGTGGGTGAACGTCCACCTCATATACACCCACGGATACGGAGTTGTAGTATCTCCGGTCAACGCGGTTTCGAAGGAAGGCCTTCCGGAGCTCATAATAAGAGATATTCCGCCGAAGGGTCAGATAGAAGTCACACAACCTCGAATATACTTTGGAGAGGTCACCAACGATTACGTCATCGTCAACACTAAGCAGAAGGAATTCGACTATCCGTTGGGCGATAGGAATGTCTTCACGACTTACAATGGAACTGCCGGAGTCAGACTCGATTCCTATCTCAAGAAACTGCTCTTTTCGATGAGGTTCGGCGATGTGAACATTATACTGAGCAGATACCTAACTTCGGAGAGTAGAATCCTCATGCATAGGAACATCGTTGAGAGGGTTCGCATCATAGCTCCATTCTTCACGTTCGACGACGATCCGTATATAGCTGTTATAAACGGAAGGCTCTACTGGATAATCGACGCATACACCACTCTGAACGACTTTCCCTATTCAGCAGTCTATACGACGAAGTTCGGAAAGATAAACTACATCAGGAATCCCGTTAAGGTGTTCGTAGACGCATACAACGGAACGGTAGATTTCTACATAGTTCAAGAGGAGCCAGTGATAGAGACGATCGCCAAGGCTTTCCCGATCTTTAAGAAGGATATCGATGAAGCCAAACAAAGGCACATAAGGTATCCCATCAATCTGTTCGAGATTCAGGCGGAAGTTTATTCCGTTTATCATATGGAAAGCGTTGAGACGTTCTATAACAGAGAGGATGTCTGGGATATTCCAGATGAACTGTTCGAAGGTGTTCGAATAAAGATGGAGCCCTACTACGTGATTTTGAGCTTGAACGGAAAGCCCGAGTTCGTTCTAATGTTGCCGTTCACTCCGAAGGGGAGGGAGAACATGATAGCTTGGATGTGCGCGAGATGCGATGGAATGCACTACGGCGAAATCTTACTCTACGAATTTCCGAAGGGTAAGCTGATATACGGTCCAATGCAGATAGAGGCGAGGATAGACCAGAATCCAGAAATCTCGAAGCTCTTCACCCTCTGGGGTCAGATGGGATCTAGGGTCATAAGGGGCAACCTTTTGGTCATTCCGATCGAGGGTTCGATCCTATACGTCGAGCCGGTCTATCTGAAGGCTGAGGAAGCTCATATCCCAGAGCTCAGGGGTGTTATAGTGGCATACAATGATCTCCTCGTCATGAAACCGACGCTCGATGAAGCTTTGAAGGCTCTGTTTGGTGCCGAATTTAAACCAGCAGAAGAGGAGGTCAAGGCTGGAAGATCATTTGAAGAACTGGTCAAGGAATGCATCGAAACCTACGATAGGGCTATGAAAAGCGTTAAATCCGGAAACTGGAGTGAATTCGGCAAGATGCTCGAAAGGCTCGGTGAGCTTTTGAGACAGCTGAACGAGAGCGTGAAAGGATGGACAGGAACCTGATAGCCATATTCGGAATAACGTTGATAGGAATCATAGGAGTATCGATACTCTCGCCAGCTTTCCCAGAGATAAAGCGAGGTTTGGGCATCTCCGACTTCGAGGTAGCCATGCTCGTAACGGCCTTTACACTACCGGGAACATTTTTGGCACCGCTAATCGGAGTTCTTGCAGACAGAATCGGGAGAAAAAAAGTGGTCGTTCCCTGCCTACTCTTATTCGGAATCGCTGGGAGTGCTTGTGCCTTCGTAGATTACAAGCTCATGCTGATTCTGAGGTTTTTGCAGGGAATAGGTGGCTCCGCACTGACATCCTTAGCCGTCACGCTGATCGGAGACCTATATGACGGTTTGGAAAGGGCCAAGGTTTTGGGCTACAACGCCGGAATTTTAAGCTTGGGATTGGCTGGATTTCCGTTTTTGGGTGGTGTTTTGGCGGATGTAAACTGGAAATTGCCGTTCCTCATGTTCTCCCTCGCAATTCCAGTGGGATTGATGGCTTTAGGGATAGATTATCCAAGCATATCCGACGACAGATCCCTGAAGAGATACTTCGCTGAGAGCTTGGCTTTGCTTAGAAGTAAGAAAGTGCTCGTCGGATTCCTTTCGGGATGCACGGTTTTCGTAATAACTTACGGAGCTATAACCATCTATCTCTCGTTTCTGCTTGAGGAGAGGTTTGGGCTGACTCCCGGCTTTAGAGGGATCATAATCGCTTTAACGTTCGTGTTCGTTGCAGTAATTGCCTCAAACTTAGGATACTTCGTGAAGAGGTTTGGTGAAACGAGGACAGTGATAATGGGATTCTTAAGCTACGCCCTATCTCTTATAATAATCCCATTCGCCCCGAACATCGTTGTGATTTCTTTAGCTATGCTGATATTCGGATTTGGGCACGGAACTGTCTTACCAGCGTTGCAGAACCTCGTAGTTTCTATCGCTCCGACCGAAAACAGAGCTGTGGTTACCTCAACATACAGCTCGATGATTCGAATCGGCCAGACTATCGGCCCGATATTCGCCTCAGCCATTGCCGTTTACTCGATAGATTTGGTATTTTTGGTTTCATCCCTCTTAGCCTTCAGCTTTGCTATCTTGAATTGGATGACAGACTATTGAACCCATTTTTAAATACCTTCAGACTACATCAACATATGTTCGTGGTTTTCAGATGTAGAAGGTGCGGAAGATTCCTCTATGCTAAGAGAAATGCTAAGTCGAGGATGTGCGTGTGCGGGTTCAAAAACGATTTGAGAAAAGTCATAATCGTTGCTAAGGCCGAAGACGAGAAGACTGCTGGGGAGATCGTGAGGAGGTTGCAAGGTGCTGGGACGAATTTCAAAAGCTTGGGTTAGCCCCAGAGAGTATCGACCTCCTTTATCGGCTTTCCAGCTTTTGTCGGAGGGGCCAAGTAGTCTATAAACTTCCCCACCGGAATCCCGTAGAGCTTGAACGTTACTCTTATCGGCGAAAGGATGGCATCCTCATCCGCAAAGTTGATCTTCGACACGTATGCGGTCTGCTTGTTAAGCAGTATCGTTATCTCGTTTCCACTTCTCCCTTTAAAGAGCTCGGTTCTTGCAGTATCCAATATTCTCTGTCTTCTGAGGAGATCTCTGAACTTCTTAAGATCCCAAGCCCTAGCCTTGAGCTTTCCATCTTCAATTTCGATCTCCGCATCCGGAAACAGATTCTTTACAGCCTGAACAACCTTATCGACATCTTCCGTTGGATGGACATCCGTCTCTATTTCAATCTCCACGTTTTTCGCCAACTGCTCTAAGATACCTCTAACCTTCTCCCTGAACTCCTCAAGTCCTCCGACATTTTCTATCGTGAAGTTGGCTATTTTCATAGCTTCGCCCATGTTCCAAGACAGTTCTCTCTCATCCCTCCTCTTCAGCTCCTCGATGCTCGTTATGTCATCGCTTCTCTTTCTCTTCAAAGCCCTTTGGAATCTTATCTCAAGAGGAGCTTCGATGTTTATCAGGATGAAGTCGTCTCCAAACTCCTTCTTAAACCTCTCCACTTCCGCGATTCCTCTTATGCCATCGACGACGACCACTCCGGTTTCCATTCCCTTCTCTCTGATTATTGGAATGCATCTCTTAGCTATCGCATCCATCCCCTCCTTCTTTCTTAGCTCTTCAGCTATTTTGCCTAAGTTCTCGTCCGTCTGAGGAAGACCTCTCCTCTTAGCTTCTTCCCTCACCACATCACCCATGCAAACGACTGGAATTCCCATCTCCTCTGCAACCTTTGCAGCCGTGCTCTTTCCACTCAGCGGTAGTCCGACGAAAGCTATGACTCTCATATGAAGGAGGTCTTCAGAAGGGTATTTGTTACTTAGCATCGACTTCATACCATGAAGTTCGCGTATCGAATTCTCCACCCAAAGGTGGCGTTTCTGCTCGTCACGAAGTATGGAGATAGGACGAACGTTATGACCTTAGCTTGGCATATGCCCGTCGAATACGACACGATTGCAATAGCAATAGATAGAGAGAACTACAGCTACGAACTTCTTTCGAAATCTAAGGAATTTACACTTAACGTTTTACCCATAGAGAAGCTCGAAATCATTTGGAAAGCTGGAACGATGAGCGGGAGAGAAGTGGACAAGATCGCCGAGTTGGGTATCGAGCTCGATGATGGGATGAAGATTGGAACACCGCACGTAAAGAATGCGATGGCCTTCTTGGAGTGCAAGATCGAGGACGAGCTTAAGCTTAAGGAGCATTCGCTTATAGTTGCCAAGATTGTCCACGCTTGGGCTGATAAGAGATTTTTCAGAGAGACTTGGCTTGAGGGCTGTGGCGTTCCGATGCATGTGGGCAAGAGATTCTTCACGACGAACTCGAAGTATTATGAGCCAAAGTAAATTTTTTAAATAATTTTTATCAGAATGTCAAAAATGAAGATCGAAGATGAAATTTTGGCGAGATTCAGATGCCCCAAATGCGGGAATCCGAATGCGAAGGTGAAGAAGTTGGCTATGACCGGTGCCGGACTTTTTGAGAGATGGATGGATTGGCAGAGAAATAGGTATTACTTTATCTCGTGCACGAACTGCGGATACACAGAAGTCTACGATGCGGAGATTTTGGAAGGAAAGAAGGATAAGCTCTCGGATCTACTCGATCTAATCTTCGGTAGCTGAACTTATTAATCCCAGTCGGAATAGCCCTCAAATTTCTCTCAATAAAAAACACGTGTATATTATTTGAGTCGTGACGCCACATTGCGT
This sequence comes from Archaeoglobaceae archaeon, assembly GCA_027064525.1. Classification (GTDB taxonomy): domain Archaea; phylum Halobacteriota; class Archaeoglobi; order Archaeoglobales; family Archaeoglobaceae; genus WAKM01. The sequence continues at coordinate 17,432 of JAMOPJ010000019.1, read as the reverse complement.
GTGATTCAGATATGTCATCAACAGTGTTGCATCACCACCTGGGACTATTTTTGCAAAAACAAGAGCTATAAGCTTGAATTACAAGATCATACTTAGAAACTTCCTCGTTCTCTCATGCTTTGGATTCGTGAATATCTCCTCCGGAGTTCCCTCTTCGACTATCTTGCCGTTATCCATGAATATCACTCGATCGCCAACTTCCCTCGCGAATCCCATTTCGTGCGTTACGACGATCATCGTCATTCCATCCCTCGCAAGCTGTTTCATGACGTCCAACACTTCCTTGACGAGCTCCGGATCCAACGCCGAGGTGACTTCGTCGAACAGCATAACCTCTGGATTCATCGCCAAAGCTCTCGCTATTGCAACTCTCTGCTGTTGACCACCACTCAGCTGGTGGGGGTAGTGGTCGGCTTTGTCCTCAAGCCCGACCTTTCTCAAAAATTTCAGAGCTATCTTCTCCGCCTCATCCTTTGGAATCTTCTTGACGACTCTCAGTGGGAGGGTTATGTTCTCCAGGGCGGTTAAATGGGAGAATAGGTTGAACTGCTGGAAGACTATCCCAATCCTCTGCCTGATCTTATTTATGTTTATCTTCGGGTCAGTTATGTCGATTCCGTCCAAAATGATTTTACCCTGAGTGGGCTCTTCCAGTCTGTTTATACACCTCAGCAGAGTAGATTTCCCGCTTCCAGAGGGGCCGATTATGACCACTACCTCTCCCTTCTCAACGTTCATGTTTATACCCTTAAGCACGTGGAGCTTTCCGAACTTCTTGTGCAGATCGATGATCTCAAGCAGACTCATGGCCACCTATCCTCCTCTGAGCGTAATCCACGAGTCTACTTAAAGGTAACGTCATCATGAGGTAGAACAGCGCAACTCCCAAAAGAGGAGTCCAAGCGTTGAAAGTAACTGCGTAGATCTGCATACCCATCCTCGTCAGCTCGGCTATTGCAATGACTGAAAGCAGTGATGAATCCTTTAGCAGTGCGATGAATTCGTTACCCAAAGCTGGAAGGATGTTTCTAAAAGCTTGCGGAAGGACGACGTATCTCATAGCCTGAACGTAGGTCATTCCTAAGGATCGTGCGGCTTCCATCTGACCCTTTGGAACGCTCTGGATCCCAGCCCTTATTATTTCAGCGATGTAAGCTCCGCTGTTGATGCTTAAGGCTAAGATTCCTGCCAGTTCTGGCGGAAGTCTGATTCCAGCTTCGGGTAAGCCGTAATAAACTATCATGATTTGAACCAAAAGCGGAGTTCCTCTGATGAATTCGACGTATGCTGTTGAAAATGCATTTAGAATAGGATTCCTAACGATCCTAAATATACCGGTGATCGTTCCCAAAATTAAACCGAATAAGATTGAAAAAGTTGTAAACTTGAGCGTGATGAGAGCACCGTAAGCTAAATCTGGAAGTATACGAATAAAAAGATCGATATCAAACTGACCAATTCCAACCATGAATACCCCTCAAAAAAATTAAGAGGAACCGAACCACTTCTCGTAGATCTTCTGGTATGTTCCGTCCTCCTTTATTTCTTTCAAAGCCTGATTTATAGCCTTCAGCAGTTCTGGGTTGTCCTTTGCGACGGCTATTCCGTATTCCTCGTGCGTTAGGCTCTTGTTGCCAGTGATAACTTTGTAATCTTCTGGACACTTCTTGGCCATCCACAACGCTATTCCGTTGTCTATTATTACAGCATCCAAGTTACCGTTCTTCAAGTCGAGCAGTGCGTCGGGCGTGGTCTTATACTTCTTCAGCTCGAAGTGAATACCCTGCTTGAGCAGATCTTCGGCAAAGAAGTCTCCAGTCGTTCCAAGCTGGACTCCTACAACCCTGCCCTCCAAATCCTTCACGTCGTGAATTCTGTCGTCGTCAGCTCTAACAACTATAACCTGACTTGCGATGAAGTATGGATCGCTGAAGTCAACTTGCTTGGCTCTCTCCTCAGTTATAGTCATCGCACTGCAGATACAGTCGTATTGGTGCGTAACTAAACCGGGGATTATACCCTCCCAAGCAACGTTCTTAAACTCCACCTTTAGGCCAAGCTTTTGGGCTATTGCCTTCATCAGATCGACATCGAATCCTTCAAACTCTTTTGTCGTCTCGTTTATGTATTCGAACGGAGGATATGTTGCGTCCATTCCTACCGTAAGAACACCCGGCTTTACGAGCTTGAAGCCAGGAGTTGCAGTAGGTGCTTCCTTCTTCTCCTGTGCACATCCGATTAAAATCAGTCACAAAACTATCGCGATCAAAAACGCCTTCCTTGCCATGAAATGTCGTATGGCTGGTTAAGGATATAAAAACCAAACGATTTGCTCTGACTAATGGTATGCTTATAATAAGTATGCAAAGGATGATCTGCCAACTTGCATCTCAAACGAACCGTAAAGGATTACACCTGTTTCACTAAATGAGTGCTTCATATATCGAATCAAAGAGAAACTTTAAAAAGAATTTAATAACACTTCAGTTAACTCATTTGGCAATATTTTATATCTTTTTTGCAATTATCATTTTATCCATGTCGTTACCCATATTTATCACATCCAATATCTTAAACCCGATTTTCTTCAGCTCATTTAGTTTGCCTTTTTCTAAGCCAAAATGCCACAGTACTGATTGGTGACACCGCTAAAAGACAACTGCTCGCCTTGTCATCTCTTTCTGGATTTACTATGAGCTATGTATTCGATTTGCCAATAGGATCTTCGATTACAACTATGATTTTGCTGATTTCAGCGATAATCAGTAAGTGGTATAGCGTTGTTTACTTATAGTAATGTATGGACATATATTTGTGGAATTTGATAACCTGCAAAAGCTCGGAGCTCATTTTTCTCTCTTCAAAGCATCATCAAGCTCCTTAAGAGGGCCGTATTTCGACGGTTCTCTGGACCTGATATCTTTTGTCCCTCTGAGTGATTCCTCCTCTTCGATTGCAAGCGCAGACTCGATGATGTATCTGATCAACCCTTCAACACGTTCGACGTCTTCTCTAAGCTTCTTAATTTCTTCCATAATATCAGAAAGTGTAACATCTTTTTGCATAAATAGGCACTTTAACTTGAAACTTAAAAAGAGTTTCCATCGAAAGTTTTTAACTTATCTTTTTATAAAATCGTGCTAAGAATTATAAGTATGGCCTGAACTAGATTGCGAATCGTGATTGAAAACGACGTAACTCTTTATACGAGAAACTTGAAGCATTTTAAAAGAATGGAAGGAATAAAGCTGTATAGATAATACATCCACACAGAGACAGTGGATGAGTCTACATACAGAAAAGCTAAATAAATGGGAGACTCAAAACCGGAGAGAAATGGGTGTTTTTGAACTCGTTGTATTAACGATGAACTACGTTGGCGTATTTGCATTTGCAGTGAGTGGTGCACTTAAGGGAATTGACAAGAATATGGACATTTTCGGTTGTGCGTTTCTAGGTCTCGCTACAGCTTTGGAGGAGGTATCATAAGAGACATAATCGCAGGTAATGTTCCACCGTTAGCATTCAGAAGCGAGCCTGATTTTATCATAGCGATTGCTGCTATAACTATCACGATCTGCATGTATAGAAGGGTTGCCAACGCTATTGGTTTTCTGCCATACTTCGATGCAGTAGGACTGGGTGCCTTCGCTGCACTTGGGGGAGCCGTGGCCTTAAACGTAGGGCTCGGCCCACTTGGGATTATGTTCGCCGCCATGTTTACTGGGACGGGGGGAGGTATAATTAGAGATGTTCTTGCCGGGGAAGTTCCTCTCATCTTCACGAGAGAATTCTACGCAACCGCCGCCCTTATTGGTGGTGCTGGACTTTACGTTTTGAATTTCTTTGTTACGTTCGAAGTTGCAATGTTCATTTCGGCATTAATCACAACTGTTCTCAGAATAGCTTCCATCCAATTTGGATGGCATTTGCCCAAGGTTAAGAGGGAATATTGACAAATATAGGGGTTGGAACGACGCAAAAGCAATATCATTCTCTTGTTTTTCACATTTTCTGACCTCCAAGTCCTTGGACTGCATACTGGCTTGATTCCGCATTTTTCAACATCCTGATTTGCAAGGAGGAGCTTAGGTTTTGCTCTCGGAAAACTGGAAACTAACCCGTCGAATCTTATCAACCGAAGAGGAGTTTAGAAAGATGTTGAGAATTTGCCAATACATGGAGGCTGTCTGAAGCTAATTTAAGAGGTTGATGTTTACCCCCCGTGCGTTTGACGGGGTTAGAAGCGCCCGGGCCGGGATTTGAACCCGGGTCGCGGGCTCGACAGGCCCGCATGATGGGCCGGGCTACACCACCCGGGCTTCGGGAATCTATTTCATTTGTCGCTTTTTAAAGGTTTTGGTAAAAAATTCCAAAACCGCTATAAAAACCGTTACGTCTTCAATGCCAGCTTTATGTCTTCAGCTTTGACGGTCTTTCTGCCAGCATGCTTGGCAATCTCGACGGCTTTCTTCGCCACTTCGGTTGCCCACTCTTCAAGTATCTCTGCCAACGCTTCTCTCGCGTCTTCACTAACTCTTTCTGCACCAGCCTTTCTAATCAACCTATCAATCGGGGCAATCGGCAACTCGCCCATTTTAAATCACCTCCTCCAATATTTAGCAGAGTTATTCAAAATATATATAGTTTTCGCAAAACTTCACAGTTGTGGAATTAATTTGATTTATCGTCACTCGCATTATGTCTACACTACAAACAGCCCGATTCAACTGACAGTAAACTAAAAACCCAAATTTCGACGAACTATAATTATTTATCGTGACTTTATTAAAATTATTACGAAAGTATTATAAGATTGCAATGCCATGGCAAATCGATGAAGTTCAAATGCGTTCAGTATGACTGGAACGACATATACGAGCTCTGCAAAGTGCTTGCGAAAAAGATAAAGGAATCAAATTTTAAGCCAAATGCTATAGTAGCAGTTGCGAGGGGTGGCTGGGTTCCTGCGAGAATCTTAGCAGATCTTCTGTTTGTCAAAGAACTCTACAGCGTCAAGGCTGAGCACTGGGGTATGGTTGCGACAGAAACTGGAAAAGCCAAGATCACCCAACCTCTTACAGTAGATCTGAGTGAAAAGAGCGTTCTCGTGGTTGACGATGTTGCGGACACTGGTGAAACTGTTGAATTGGTTGCAAAGCATGTAATGGATAGGAACGCCAAGGAGGTGAAAACAGCCGTGCTAGACTTCAAGCACACATCGAAGTTCGTTCCAGATTATTACGCAAAGGAGATGGAGAGCTGGAGGTGGATCGTGTATCCTTGGAGTCTCTACGAGGATGCAAAGGATTTGATCAGCCGAATTGCAAACAATGGGATGAGCGTTGAGGAAATCAAGAAAAGGCTTGAGGAGGAGTTCGAGTTTTACGTCAGCGAGGACGTTATCGAGGATGTTTTGAAAGCTTGACCGTTATCAGCAGAGGAACAAGGGAGAGAGCTATCTTTTTACCTTTCTTCGTGAGAGAATACCAAACTCTTGGCGGTTTTGAATCTTCTACTATCCTCTCAATAATCCCCATCTCATCGAGTAGCTTCAGCTTGTCGGAGAGAACCCTTGAACTAACGTTTAGGCATCTCCTAAGCCCGTTGAATGTCATCTCCTTCATTAGCAGAACGTAGATTATCTGAGGACACCATTTGGACAGAATTCTGGCAATCGACTTCGATATCTCATCGAGCTCAACCTTAACGTTTTCAACGTCGTATTCATTGAGATCCAAGCTGTTTTCGATCCTCTCCAAGAACTCTCCCACGATCTCTATTAGGTTACAACCTTCACACTTACTTTCCTCTTCACACTAACTGCTAATGTTTCCCGATCCGAACATCGGATACATCTTCAGATACGAGAGCAAGGTTGGTAAAGATGGCATAGAAGTCCGATTCCTTCGTGGATTGGTCAGGATCGTCTTCAGATACGAAGATATAGAGTTCGCGAGAGTAGAAACTTACAACGGCGGTAGAATTTCATGGAACGTGATCAGATGGGGAAAATGTCCAAGAGGAACAAAGGCTGTCAGAATTAGGCTGAGAAGAGGGCTTTTTAAGGATCATTTAATCGTGTTCGACGATCTCAATGATGCGATAAGAAGACTGAAGGAGCTGGGGGTGATTGAATGATTCTAGTAACTGGAGCGACTGGATTCATAGAATCGTATCTGTTGAGATATCTTATCGAAAGAGGAGAGAGCGTGCTCGCACTTGTGAGAGATCCAAAGAGGCTTAAGGTTGACGTGGATTATGTCGTCGGAGATGTTACAAACCCAAAATCGCTTGAAATGGCTTTCCGGAATGTAGATGGTGTTTACCATTTGGCAGCCCTATTTCGGCACGATGCAAGTCCTGAAGAGATTTGGAGGATAAACTTAGAAGGAACGAAGAACATCGTAAGGATGTGTGTTGAGCACGGTTGCGATTTATTGCACGTCAGCACGGTCGGAGTCCTTGGCTATGCAAATTCCAAGCCATTGAGCGAAGATTCACCATACAAGCCAAATCCAAACCCCTACGCAAAATCGAAGGCTGAAGCTGAGAGGTTTGTGCTTAAGGCTTGTGATGAGGGCTTAAAGGTCAAAATAGTTAGACCTGCGTTCGTCTATGGAGTGGGCAGTAGATACGGACTCAACCTTCATAGAGATGGTCGTTAAAGACAAATTGAAGTTCGTCATAGGAAGTGGAACAAACTACATTCACCCGATCCATGTGGAAGATGTAGTCAGAGCGATGGCTCTCGTTATGGAGAAAGGCAAGGGCATTTATAACCTCGCCAACGAAAATGCAGTGAGGCTAAGAGACCTTCTTGAGTTGGTCGCAAGATATGCAGGAGTGAAGCTTCGCTTCGGGATTCCTCCAAAGCTCGCTTATATTCTGTTAAAGCTGAAAGGTGGAATCGGCGGAAGCTCCGCTGAAGAAACCGTAATGCTGTTCACGAAGAACTGGTTTTACAGCGTAGACAAGCTTAAAGCTTTGGGTTGGAGACAGGAAGTCAAACTTGAGAGAAGAATCGAGGAAGTCGTTAGATGGCTTAAAGAAGATTTATTTACATTATAACCATGTAAACTTTCATGCGAATTATAGATGTGGCTTTAGGTAAGGAGAAAGCGGACTTAGTTATAAAGAACGCCGAAATAGTCAACGTTCTGACGGAGGAGTTCGTTCAAGCAGATATAGCCATCTGCGGAGATAGAATAGCGGGAATTGGTAGATACGATGGTGTTGAGGAGATCGACGCTAATGGGCTCTACGCTGTTCCCGGACTGATCGATGGACACACCCACATCGAGATGTCGATGCTGAGCGTTACGGAATTCGCTCGAATAGTTGTGCCCAAAGGGACGACGAGTGTAATAGCGGATCCGCACGAGATAGCGAACGTATTGGGGAAGGACGGAGTGAGAGTTCTGTTAGAAGAGGCGAAGACTACCCCGCTGAAGGTCTTCTGCATGGTTCCCTCCTGCGTTCCCTCCTCTCCTCTCGAAACCTCTGGAGCTGTCATAAGCTCTGATGATGTTGCGGAGATGCTCGAATGGGAAAACGTAATCGGACTGGCTGAAATGATGAACTATCCTGGAGTTATTTACAAGGATCCAGAGGTTCTGAAGAAAATTGAGGTCGTAAAGGCCAAACAGAAGCCAATAGATGGACACTGCCCGATGCTGAGAGGTAAGGAGCTAAACGCATACATTTCAGCCGGTATAGGCTCTGATCACGAGAGCATAAGCGAGGAAGAGGCTATGGAGAAGCTCAGATTGGGCATGAGGATCATGATTCGAGAGGGTTCGGTTGCGAGGAATCTCAAAGCCTTACTGAACATCGCAAAGAAAGCTTACAGGTGGTGCATGCTCGTAACAGATGGTGATAGAACGACCAAGGATTTGATAGAGCAGGGATACTTGGACTACGTTTATAGAAGAGCCGTAGAGGAGGGAGTCGATCCGATCAAAGCCCTTCAGATGTGCACTTTGAATCCGGCGGAGTGGTTCGGAATTACAGCCGGCCTTATAGCTCCCGGAAGGTTTGCCGACATAGTTCTGCTGAAGAACTTGGAGAGGTTCGAGGTTGAGAGGGTTATAGCGAATGGGAAGATAGTCGGAGAGATAAAGAGAACTTATGAGTATCCCGAATTCGTCAAACAAAGCGTCAAGCTGAAGAAGATGCTCGAGCCTGCGGATATAGCGATAGAAGGCAAGGGGATTGCGAGGATAATCAGAGTGATAGAGGGAGAGATCGTAACCGAAGAGGATAGAGAGTATGTAGAGGGCATTGACGTTGGAAGGGATATCCTTAAGATAGTAGTCGTCGAAAGGCACAAGGCTACTGGAAACGTCGGAAAAGGATACATCAGAGGGTTCGGGTTGAAGAAGGGTGCCTTTGCCTCATCGGTAGCCCATGATGCTCACAACATCGTAGCCGTTGGAACTAACGATGAAGACATATGCAAGGCCGTGAACAGAATCGCCGAGCTTCAGGGTGGAATTGTAGTCGTTGCAGATGGCGAAGTTAAGGCTGAGCTTCAGCTGAACGTGGCCGGATTAATGAGTGAAGAGAACGCAGAAGTTGTGGCAGAGAAGATAGACAGGATTCATGAGGAAATCAGGAGGTTGGGATGCAGGCTGAAGTCGCCGATCTTGGCTTTGTCGTTCATGGCTCTACCAGTGATCCCGAAGCTTAAGGTGACGGATTTGGGATTGGTAGATGTGGAAAAGTTCGAAGTTACAGACGTATTTGTCAGCTAATTTGTTATTATTTTTAAAAACTTTTAAAAATAAAAATATAAGAAATCAAATGCCCAATTTACCGATTTCGAGAGTCTCGTTCGTTATCTTCATGCTCTCCTCTCTATCCGCAAGCTCGAACATCGCCCTTATCGCGTCGATGTTTTCGGGAACCACTATCGCTTCCTGATGGATCGCCTGCGTTACATACAGCTCCCCATCCACAACGGCTATGCTGTCCTTCCAGACGATATTCTCGAAGAGGTCGTATCTTAGTCTTAGTTCTCTTGCAAATTCTATAACTTTGGCCGTCGATGTAAAACCGTCTTCCTCGGAAACAAGCATTATCCTCGGTTCTTTCTCAAGGACATCTACAACATCATCAGCTTTCGCATCTCCTTCAAGCTCTATCATGATCGAGTGGACATGCATCAGCGTCGTGGGAACTTTAAAAGCTGTCGTGACGATGTTTACATCTGGCAGAACGGTCTGAACGTCCGGACCATGGTGAGATGGCACCGCAACCGGATTGGGGGCGATTCCATTCACGAGCCCTTTCTTATCCTCTTTCGGATCTACAACCCTCCTGATCATCACCGCTCTAACCTTCTTGATACCGAAATTTTCCTTAATCAGATATATCAACCTCACCAAGCCAGTGGTGTTGCAGCTAACAACTCTAACGAACTGCTTACCCTTGGCCAAATCGTAGTTTGCCAAGGCGTTGAAAGAAACTTCAGCAACATCCTTCTTTTCTCCACCCTGAAATATCGCCTTTATTCCCTTCTTTTCGTAATATTTGGCTTTGTTCTCCGCTCCTACCTTCCCGGGAGAGCAGTCCACGACTACGTCAGCCTTCTCAAGAAGATCCTCAATCGTCCCCTCTATTTTCAATCCGGCTTTCTCAAAAACCTCCGCTCTTTCGGGGATCGCCGCATACAGCTTGTATCCTCTTTTTATCGCAAGCTTCGCTTCAAAGTCTGGTTTCGTTTTCGTAACGCCTACAACTTCCATATCCTTCTGCAAGCTTACGGCATCTGCAACTCTCTTTCCGATCGTTCCAAAACCGTTTATGGCTACACGAACCTTCATTCTACCTCCTCCACAAATATCTTATGACCAACCAAATCCATGAGGACAATTCTACCTTTAACTTCCTCCATTTCACCCAAAAGACCGTAAAGTTTGAGTTTATCGTTTTCAACCTCTATTCTAACAACATCTTCCATAAGTATTTTTTCCTTTCCATTTTTTATTACTATAACTTTCGACTCACACATGTTAATCTTATACAACTAATCATTAAAAATTGTTTCTGTTAAGACCAAAACGATAAAAATTCAGAATTCGATCTATCGTGCATGAAACGATATATCCGACAGATTCCGATAATCGGCGAGGATGGACAAAAGAAATTGATGAAAGCCAAAGTTCTCGTCGTCGGAGCCGGTGGTTTGGGTTCTCCAGTCATCGCTTACTTAGCAGCCTCTGGAATAGGCAAGCTTGGCATAGTCGATGGTGATGTAGTTGAAGAGCACAATCTCCAGAGACAAGTCATCCACGCTGGAAATGTCGGAATGAACAAGGCCGAATCCGCAAAGAAGTTCGTAGAAACGCTGAATCCAGATGTCGAAGTTGTGGCATATCCATTCGATATCGATCCTTCGAACGTCCTTGAGATCGTTAAAGATTACGATGTAATCGTTTCATGCCCGGACAACTTCAGAACGAGGCTTTTGCTCAACGATGCATGCAAGATTTTGAGAAAGCCGATGGTTCACGCTGCCATCTTCGGATTCGAAGGCGAAGCTATGACTATAGTCGATACCCCGTGCTACAGATGCTTATATACTACATTTCCGAAAGTGGATGAGAGAACGGCTACTCCGGTGATGGGTTTCACCGCCGGATTCTTTGGTTGCATTCAAGCGTCGGAAACTATCAAGCTGATACTGGGAATGGAGGTGTTGAAGGGAAGGCTGTTCAGAGGAGATCTGCGGACTATGGAGTTCTTCGAAATAGAGGTTTCCACAAATCCGAAATGCCCTGTCTGCAGTGGAAAACTCAGAAGTATTCATCCAGAAAATTATGAGGGGGAGTGTGAAGTGATAAAACTCGACGAATAAAAAATTAGAATAACTCGGTTCTTCTCCTTCCTAATTTGCCCGGCTGAACGATGCCGAGATTTCTCGCGCACTTCGGGCAGTAGTAAGCCTTAACTCTCGTCACGGAGATGTTCTTCCTTCCAACCATCTTTATGATGTCGTAATCGAGCCTCAAACCCTTATATGCTACGAACGTCTTAAAGCGGGGAACCTTCCTACCACAACCATCGCATCTAACCATATAGTCCTTTCCTCTTGCCTTACTCTGCTTATACTCCCTAACGTAGGGAGCCTTTGCCATAATGTTATGTCTGCATCAGAATAAAAAAGTTTGGTGCTATGTAAAACGATCGTCCATTCGGCCTCGTCTCCAATATAAACCTACATAAGCTTTACGACCGGCAAAGCTCGATTTTCCATTGAACATTCGGAAATCGAACAATCGTTCAGCGAAATATACTATCGATCTACCTTATGAAAAAGTTTAAAATAACGTCCGTTTAGCGTTAGCCCATGAAAATTCAAAAGTTCTGGCACTTCATACTTCTCATTGCTGCAGTGATCTTAGGTTTATACCTTAGAATAGTCAATCCTTGGAACAGCGTTTTTACTTGGACTGCCCGATTGGGTGGAAACGATCCGTGGTATTACTTTAGGCTCATCGAAAACTGTTTGCACAACTTTCCGAACAGGATATGGTTCGATCCCTTCACACACTATCCCTTCGGAACGTTCACACACTTTGGCCCTTTCTTGGTATATTTCAGCGCGATCTTGGCAAAGATGGCCGGAGCTACCACTCCTGAATCGATTAGAAGCGTTATAGCATTCATTCCCGCCATAGGTGGAGCCCTCTTAGCCCTGCCAATTTATCTCCTTACGAAAGAGGCTTTTGGTAAGCAAGCAGGCATAATTTCGGCTTTTCTCACAGTTATAATTCCCGGACAATTGCTCGCAAGGAGCATATTGGGATTCAATGACCATCATATCTGGGAGGTCTTCTGGATGACCTCAACGCTCGCCCTCTATGTTTATTCGATAAACCGCTGGAAAAATGATCCGAACGCGTTGAGAAACGGTAAAAAATTAGCTTTTGCCGTTTTGGCTGGAATCGCCTACGGGATGTATCTCTTAACGTGGGCGCCAAGTTTTTACTTGGCTTTATTCATCGTTATCTATGTTTTCGTCTTGATGCTGCTTGATAGATTCGTAAAGACAGACATTGTAGATATAATATATATAAGCTTGATTACAATAGCCATTGCAACTGTGATGTTCCTACCATTTGCTTTTAACACACCATATTTTAGCACTATACATTACTCTCCGTTCCAGCTAATCGTTTTGATCTCATGCTTGGTAATGCTCGGACTTTTCAGGGCAATCGAAGTTTTAAAAGAGAAGGGATATTACGCCAAAATAGGAATCAAGGAGGAATACGCCTTCCCGGCGACGATCGTCGCTGTATTAGCGGTGATAGTTGGAGTTATACTTGCCATTTCTCCAGATTTCTTCGGGATGTTACTCGGAGTAATAGGAGTCGTTCAGCCTAAGGGAGGAGCTCTGACGATCGCTGAGGTTCAACCATTCTTTACGATGGGTGGGCAGTTCAGTTTGGCTCCAGCTTACTTGAACTTCGGAATGACTTTCTTCTTCGGATTCTTCGGATTTCTATGCCTCACCAAACTCGTTTACGATGAAAGAAAGGATGTTCACATATTGATTCTGCTCTGGTCGCTGATGATGTTCATAGCTTTATGCGGCCAGAACAGGTTCGCATACTACTTCGGAGTTGTCTGTGCGGTGATGGCAGGATTCATGCTCGATTGGCTTTTGAGCAAATTAGAGTTCTACAAGGCTTTAACCGAGAAAAAGGTAAACTACACGCGCTTGAGTATCGCCATACTTCTGATAGTGCTACTCTTCGCTCCCACGTTCGCTATGGCGTTCAATCAGAGTAAATATGCCGGCGGAATACCTAAGCCGTGGTGGGATGCTCTCGTTTGGATGAGGAACAATACTCCGAACAAAGCTCAATACGACGAATACTACTACGAGCTTTACAAGCCTTCCAAGAACCTAAGCCAGCCATACCCTTACCCATTTAAAACTTATGGAATCATTAGCTGGTGGGACTACGGGCACTGGATCGAGGCGATAGCACACAGGATGCCTATAGCGAATCCCTTCCAGCAGGGGATAGGAAATAAGTATAATAACGTTCCCGGAGCGGCCCCGTTCTTCACCGCATTCAACGAGAGCTATGCGAATGAAATAGCGAAGAAGCTGAACGTCAAGTATGTGATCAGCGACGTGGAAATGGCGACTGGAAAGTTCTACGCGATGGCGGTTTGGGCGGAGGGTAGCTTAGAGAGGGCAAATAGAATATACTATGTCGGTTCAGCGATAGCGTATCTAACTCCTACCGGCGTTCTCGGATTAACGACGGATTACTTCAGGGTTCCGCACGGATCTCAGACCATGGTCGTTCCTATTCCGAGTGAGAAGTATTTTGAAACTATAGAAGCGAAGCTTCACCTCTTCGACGGCTGTGGACTATCACATTACAGGATGGTCTATGAGAGTTCATCGAGCGCCGGATCCCCTATGGGTCTTGAAGAGGTAATTTACAAGATGATATTCAACAGAAACTACGCCAAGAAGTTCGGAATGCCTCAGGTTAACTTAACTCCGACGGGATACGTAAAGATATTCGAGTTCGTCAAGGGAGTTAAGGTAACAGGCAAAGCGAACGCGGACAGCGTTACGGTCAGCGTAACCGTGAAGACAAATCAGAACAGGACATTCGTATGGCAAAAGACCGTGCCAGTAGTGAACGGAACGTATGAAGTCATCGTTCCGTATGCGCAGAACACGATGTATCCGGTCAAACCAGTTGGAGATTACACGATAAGGGCTGGAAATGTCATCAAGCACTTCTCAGTGAGCGATGAGCAGGTTGAGAGCGGTGCCACACTCAGAATAGATCTAATTTAATTTATTTTTTGATTTTTATTATTTTAATTTAGTAAAATAATAAAAACCAAAATAAAAATTTTAAAATTTTTAAATTACTTGATCAATCCAACCTCCTTGTAGTATTTCTCGGCTCCAGGATGCAGAGGAATCGACATGCCGTCCAAAGCTGTCTGGAGGGTTATGTCCTTTGCCCTTTCATGAGCGGCTACGAGCTCGTCAGTATGCTCGAATATCGCCTTCGTAATGTTGTAGATTATGTCCTCTGGGATGTCTTCTCTCGTTGCGAGCATCGCCAAAACTGCAACGCTCTTCACATCCTTATCCAACCCCTTGTAACTTCCGGCCGGGATCGTGTATTGGATGTAGAACTTATACTTCTCATGCAATTTCTGATAGATCTCGTCCGGGATCTCGACGATGTATATGTCCCTGACGGCCGCTATATCCGTCACAGCCGCCGTGGGAATTCCGGCGACTATGAATCCTGCATCTATCGTTCCATCCTTCAAGGCATCTGCAACCTCCTTGAAGTTCAGATACCTTATGTCGGTGTTGCTCTCGTTGATTCCGGCTGCATTCAGAATCTGCATAGCATCAACTGCCGTTCCGCTCCCCGGAGCTCCTACGGCAACTCTCCTACCCTTCAGATCGTAAATAGTCTTAATTCCACTGTCCTTCAGGGTTACTATTTGAATTACTTCAGGGTAGAGCGTTGCTATTCCCCTTATGTTCCTCACCGGCTTCTCCTTGAACATCTCGATGCCGTTGTATGCGTAGTATGCGATGTCGTTCTGCAACAATGCAAGCTCTGCCTCCTTGTCACCGAGCTTTCTTGCGTTAGCTACGGAAGCTCCAGACGTTACAGCTGTAGCCTCAACACCCTTAACGTATTTGTTTATTATCTTGGCCATCGCTCCACCTATCGGATAGTAAGTTCCAGAAGCTCCGCCCGTTAAAATCGTTATGTGATACTTCTCCGCCTTCTCTGCCGGCTTAGCTTCCTTTTCAGCACATCCAGCCACTAAGATGTTTCTTCATACCTCAGAATTCTTCCACTGGTTTAAAACGATTGCTAAAAATCCCGCCAAGCCCAACAGCCTTGCGATCCAGTTTGGAGAAAGCATAAGGCCTCCTAAAATCAGACTGGCAACCCTTGTCCCCTTTCCGCAGTCCCTGAGCAGATAACCGATCGTTCCGACGTTTATAGCAACTATGCCTATCGCAACGATGAGCACGATTGCAACCAGCTTGAGAACGTCGAATATCGAGTTTATCCCAATGAGGAGCAAACACGGAGCGTATATGAAAACGTAGGGGACGAGATACTTCCCGATTCCTATCTTTGCGGCGTTTATTCCCGTCTTCCAAGGATCGCTTCCAGCTATTGCTGAGCCAGCATAGGCGGCCAAAGCTACCGGTGGAGTTAGATCTGCAGCAACTCCAAAGTAGAACACGAACATGTGTGCCGGCAGAACCAACTCAGGATAGGTTGTGAGGAAGTCTCGGACGTTCATACCGAAGCCCTTGGCCATAAACATTACTATAGCTGGAGCCGCTATAGTGCTCGTTATTATGTAGTTGGCTGTAGTTGGAACTCCCATTCCTAATATCAACGAGACCATCATCGTCAAAATTAGGATCGGCAACAGCTGGTTCTGAGATATTGAGAGGGCCATGTTCGCAACCTTAAAGCCCAAGCCAGTGAGCGTGACCACTCCCACGACTATTCCAGCGCATGCGCATGCCATAGCAACCGCAACGACTCCTCTCCCACCGCTGTTCAAAGCCTCTATGAAGCCCTTAGCTATCTCCTTCGCTACTTCCTTCCAAGGCTTCTCTTTACTTCTCAGGTTCTTTAGGATCGGCCTTACGACCATTATGGCCATCACTACCGCCGTAGAATAGACTGCCGCTAAGATCGGCGTATGGCCTTTCGCGAGCATATATATCAGAACGATTATCGGTATGAAGTAGAACCAACCCCCCTTCAGAACTTCCTTAACGTTCGGGAGTTCTTCCTCCGGCAATCCTCTGAGCCTCTCCTTCCTCGCTTCAAGATCAACAGCGGTGAACACTCCGAAGAAGTAGAGCAAAGCTGGAATTACAGCTGCTAAAGCAATCCTCGAATATGGAATTCCGACGAACTCGGACATTATGAACGCTGCAGCTCCCATTATAGGAGGCATTATCTGTCCTCCGGTGGATGCTGCCGGCTCTACAGCTCCGGCGAATTCTGGCTTATAACCGACCCTCTTCATCAACGGGATCGTGAATGTTCCAGTGGTTACCGTGTTCGCAACAGAACTGCCGGAAACCGTGCCCATCAGGGCACTCGCAACCACAGCGGCCTTAGCCGGCCCTCCAATTGCTTTTCCAGTCAGGGCTATCGCCAAGTCTATGAAGAACTTTCCAGCTCCGGATTTATCCAAGAACGCTCCAAAAATTATGAAGAGAACGACGAAGCTCGCTGAAACTGCCAAAGGAGTTCCAAATATTCCCTCCTTCGTCAGGTAAAGGTGCTCGATTATCTCCTTCCAAGTGTATGGCGGATGAGATATGAAGGGCAGATCCGAGCCGAACTTTGCGTATAGAATGAATAGAATAGCTACAAAAACCATCGCCGGATTTACTGCTCTTCTCGTAGCCTCCAGGACGAATATGATACCCAAAGCAGCTATAATATAATCCATCGTTGTGTAACCTATGGCTGATCTGCGGATCAGCTCCTGATAATTCAAAGCGATGTAGAGACTGACGTAAGCTCCTATTATCGCCAAGACTATGTCGAACCATGGAATTCTATCTGAATGTCTCTTTCGAGCTGGGAATAGCAAGAAGGACAGAGCCACTGCAAAGGCCAAATGAACCGATTTTACTATGTCCATTTGAAGTAATCCGGTGTATGATCCGTTGATCAAGTGAAAGGTAGAGAAGACTACCGAAATTATCAGCACGAGCAACGCCTGCCATCCGGAGAGATCCCTTTCATAAAGAAACTTTTTCTTAATTTCTGACAGATCCAAGGATCGATCCTCCTTCCGGCCTGAATGAAAGCCATCGAATTTTATGCTTTTCTGTAATTCCCTCCCGAATTTCAAGCAAAAGAGAATTAAAAATAATAAAAATAATTAATAAAAATTTAGTTCATGCAGCAGTCGCAAAGATTCTTGCAGTAAGTTCCGTCGCAGATCCCATCACAGTCCTTCTTGCAGTATATTCCATCACACAATCCATAGCAGTGTCCGTTTCCAGAACTCTCACATATGCTCTTACAGTATTTTCCATCGCAGATTCCGTTGCAGTCTGCTGGGTGGACCATTGCCATACCCACCATTCCTGCCAACACTACAAACAACACAAATGTTCTTGACCACTTCACGTCGATCACCAATCAATCATCGGTTAAACATACATTTATAAATTCTTTATGTAAAGAAAAATTTAAAATTTTATAAAGCTTTATGAAACTTTATAATCCTTTAGGTCGAGATTGTCAAGATGTAATATTTTTATAGTAACAATTTATAAGGTTATGTAATAAAGCGAAGGATTTGAGCCAGCTTAGGGTAGATTTGAATTGCACTTTGTTTTTAGGGAATCTATTATAGAATCT